>NZ_JCALEJ010000002.1:0-467648 GCF_059813315.1 Mycobacterium sp. NGS11 | reverse complement strand
CGCACCGGCGCGCTGACGTGCTCGGCGACGCTGGCCCCGCTGACGCCGGTCAGCGGCTGTTCGCGGGCGCCGTACACGTCGAGCACGAAGACCTCGTCCGCCGCGTCCAGGGCTCGCCCGAACTCCTCGGCGAAAGCCTTTGTCCGCGAATACAAATGGGGCTGGAACACGGCGATGCTGCGGCCGTCGCCACTCTGCTCGAGCAGGGTGCGGACCGCCGCCAGCGTGGCGACGATCTCCGTGGGGTGGTGGGCGTAGTCGTCGAACACCCGCACCGAGGCCGCGCTACCGACCAGTTCGAATCGGCGGCGCACGCCCTCGAAGCCGGCCAGGCCGTCCAGCACGGCGTCGATCGGGGCGCCGATCTCGAGCGCCGCCAGCAGCGCGCCCATCGCGTTGAGCGCCATGTGGCGGCCGGGCACCGACAACCGCATCACCCGCGGGTGCTGCTCCGGGTCCAGCTCCGGGGCCAGCCGGATCTGCGCGACGGCTTCGGTGCCCTGCTGCTGCCACGACATCAACGTCGCGGCCAGTTCATCGTCGCCGGAGCCCGCGGATCCGTATCGCAGCACCCGGATCCCCAGCTCGGCCGTGCGCCGTGCCAGCTCGGCCGCCCCGGGGTCGTCGACGCACACCACCAGCGCCCCGCCGGGCGCCAGCCGCTCCACGAAGGCGTCGAACACCGCGACATAGGCGTCGGCGCTGCCGTAGAAGTCCAGGTGATCGGTCTCGATGTTGGTGACCACGGCGACGTTCGGCGTGTACTCCAGCAGCGAGCCATCGCTCTCGTCGGCCTCTGCCACGAAGCAACCGCCGCTGCCGTGGTGGGCGTTGGTGCCGGCCTCCCCCATCTCGCCCCCGACGGCGAAGGACGGGTCGCGCCCGCAGTGCTGCAGCGCCACGATCAGCATCGAGGTCGTCGTCGTCTTGCCATGGGTGCCGGTGACCATCAGCGTGGTGCGCCCGTTCATCAGCTTGGCCAGCACGGCGGGCCGCAGGATCACCGGGATGCCGCGCCGGCGGGCCTCGACCAGCTCGGGGTTGGTCTTCGGGATGGCGGCGTGCGTCGTGATGACCGCGGTGGCGCCACCGGGCAACAGGTCGAGCGAGGCCGCGTCGTGCCCGATGTTGATCAGCGCGCCCCGGGCGCGTAGCGCGTGAATGCCGCGCGACTCCTTGGCATCCGAGCCGGACACCAGGCCGCCACGGTCGAGCAGGATGCGGGCGATGCCCGACATGCCGGCTCCCCCGATGCCGACCATGTGCACCCGCTGCAGCTCGGGCGGCAGCTGGTCGGTGCTCACGGGGTCCCCCCGGTAGGCGAGCGGCCGCTCGAGCGGCCCAGCTGGGCCTCGCGGGCGATGTCGAGTGCCGCCTGGGCGACCCGGCGCGCCGCGTCGGGATGCCCCACTCGCGCGGCGGCGGCCGTCATGGCCGCCAACCGCGGCGGGTCGCCAACCAGCCCCGCCACCTCGCGGGCCACCAGCTCGGGCGTCAGGTCGGCGTCGGCGACGATCATGCCGCCGCCCGCGTTGACCACCGGCAGGGCGTTGAGCCGCTGCTCGCCGTTGCCGATCGGCAGCGGCACGTAGATGGCCGGCAGTCCCACCGCCGAGACCTCGGCGACCGTCATCGCACCGGACCGGCAGATCACCAGGTCGGCGGCCGAATAGGCGAGGTCCATCCGGTCGAGGTAGGGAACCGCCACGTACGGCGGGTCGCCCGGCTGGGGCTCGCGCAGGTCGAGCGTGTTCTTGGGGCCGTGCGCGTGCAAGACGGCCACGCCGGCGGCGGCGAGCTCGGCGGCCGCTCCGGAGACCGCCCGGTTCAGCGAGACCGCGCCCTGCGAGCCACCGAACACCAGCAACACCCGGGCGTCGTCGGCGAAACCGAAGTGGCGGCGCGCCTCGTCGCGCAGCGCCGCGCGGTCCAGTGCGGTGATGGCCTCGCGCACCGGCACCCCGACCACCTCGGCATGCGGCAACCCGCAATCGGCCACCGCGGACAGCACCCGCGCGGCGGTGCGGGCGCCGACCCGGTTGGCCAGCCCGGCGCTGGCGTTGGCCTCGTGGATCACCACCGGCACCCGCGGCTTGCGCGACGAGACTCCCCGCGCGGCGAGATAGGCCGGCAGCGCCACGTACCCACCGAAGCCGATCACCACGTCGGCGTCGACCGCCCGCAGCACGGCACGGGTTTCGCGGACGGCCCGCCACACCCGCGAGGGCAGCCGGGCCAGGTCGCCGCTGGGTTTGCGCGGCAGCGGCACCGGCGTGATCAGCTCGAGGGCATAGCCGCGCTCGGGCACCAGCCGGGTCTCCAGACCCCGGGCGGTGCCCAACGCGGTGATCCTGACCTGCGGGTCGAGGGCGCTCAGCGCATCGGCGACGGCCATCGCCGGCTCGACATGGCCGGCGGTTCCACCACCGGCGAGCACGACCGACAGTGGCTTGAGGGGCCTAAAAGAGGACAACGCGGCACCGGCGGGCAAAGGGTTTCCCCCCAGCCCGCCGGTCGGCCTGTTGACCGTGTCGTTCACCCGTAACGCTGACCTTCCAGTGCGCGAGCGCGTCGTGGCTGACGCTGGCCGGCCGCCTGACTGACGCGGCGTTGGCCAGATCCATGATGCCTCGCCCGTGATCGAGAGTTACCCCCAGTCTGTCGGGCCGGCCGGCCGGCCGTCCGCGATGTCGCCGGTCGCAGCGGCTCGTCGGCCGTGCGGGAGGCCTTGCGTGGAGCTTTGCGCCCGGGCGCGCCCGCGGCCTTGCGCGACGGCTCGGCCGACTTCGGGCGAGCGCGCTTGCGATCGCGGACCGACTCCAGGCGCGTCGGCGAGTAGGGCTCGGGCAGCGGCAGCCGCAGTATCCGGGTCATCTTGTCGTCGCGCCCGGCGCGCAGCGCGGCCACCGCCTCGGGTTCGTGACGCGCCGCGTTGGCCATGATGCCGATCATGAAAAGCGTTGCGGCGGTGGAGGTTCCACCCGCGGAGATGAGCGGCAGCTGAATACCGGTGACCGGGAGGATGCCGATCACGTAGCCGATGTTGATGAACGCCTGGCCCAGCACCCACATGGTCGTGGTGGCGGTCAGCAGTCGCAGGAACGGGTCGGCCGAGCGACGGGCGATCCGCATTCCCGTGTACGCGAACAGCCCGAACAGCACCAGCAGCGCGAACGCGCCGATGAAACCGAGCTCCTCGCCGATGATCGCGAAGATGAAGTCGTTGTGGGCGTTGGGCAGGTAGTTCCATTTGGCCACGCCCTGACCCAGGCCATCGCCGAAGATGCCGCCGTGCGCCAGCGCGAATTTGGCCTGTCGGGCCTGGTAGCCGGTGTCCTGCGGATCGTTCTCGGGGTTGATCCAGGACCGCACCCGTTCCGACCGGTACCCGGCCGACATGGCCAGCACCGCGCCGGCCACGAAAACGGCCATCAGCGAGGTGACGAAGACGCGCAGCGGCAGGCCCGCGTACCACAGCAGGGCCAGCAGGATGATGCCCAGCGACACCGTCTGCCCGAGGTCGGGCTGCGCCACGATCAGGGCCAGCGCGATCACGGCGGCCGGCACCAGCGGGATCAGCAGTTCGCGCAGGCTGGCCCGATCCAGGCGACGGGCGGCCAGCATGTGGGCACCCCAGATCGCGAAGGCGATCTTGGCCAGCTCGGATGGCTGCATCGAAAAGCCCGCGACCACGAACCACTTACGGGATCCGTTGGCCAGGTTGCCGATTCCGGGAACGAGCACCAGCACCAGCAGGATGACCGTGACGACGTATCCGGTGAACGCGACCCGGCGGATGAACCGCACCGACATCCGCAACGAGGCGTAGCAGGCGATGAGGCCGATCACGGTCCACAGCACCTGCTTGCCGAAAATCACCCAGGCGGACCCGTCGGCGTCGTAGGACCGCACGCCCGACGCCGACAGCACCATGATCAGCCCCAGCGTCGTCAGCAACGCTGCCACCGCGATGATCAGGTGAAACGACGTCATGGGCCGGCCCAACCAGGCGCCGAACCGGCTGTGCGAGCCGCCCTCCTTGGCCGCGGCCTTGTCGGGCTTCTGCTCGGCCTTCTGCGGCTTGTCGGCCTTCGTCTCGGCCTTGGCTTCCGTGGCGCCGTCCGTGGCGTCGTCGTCGGCTGGCTCGAGCGCGGCCGTGCCGGTGGTGTTTTTACCCCGGCGCCGTAGCCGGGTCAGTGCGTTGCCCACGCCCGTCCTACCGGAGCGCCGCGTGCACGGCGGCCGCGAATGCGTCGCCACGGTGGGCGTAACCCGAGAATTGGTCGAACGACGCGCCCGCCGGTGCGAGCAGGACGGTGTCGCCGGGCTTCGCCAGGGTGCGCGCCGCGGCCACTGCCGCGTTCATCACCGCTGAGGCCCGATCGCCGCCTGATAGTTGCACTTCTGTCACATCTGCCCCAAGAACCACAGCAGTCGCATCCATACCAGCATCCTCGCCTGTCACAACCTGCAGGACGGGGACATCCGGCGCGTGTCGCGATAACGCCTCGGCAACCTCGCGCCGATCTCGGCCGATCAGCACCGCCCCGACCAGCCGGGACGCCATCCTGGCGACCTCGGCGTCGACCGATGCGCCCTTGAGCAGGCCGCCGGCGATCCAGACGACCCGGGGGTAGGCCAGCACGGACGCCTCGGCGGCATGAGGGTTGGTGGCCTTGGAGTCGTCGACGTAGGTGATGCCGTCCGCGGCGGCCACGACTTCGGCCCGGTGCCGGCCCACCCGGAAGGAGGCGATCGCGTCCGCAATCGCCTCGGGCGGCACGCCGACGCAGCGCGCCAGCGCCGCGGCGGCCAGCGCGTCGAGCACCCCGACCGGGCCCGGAACCGGGATGGACTCGACCGGCAGCAGGGCCAGGTCGTCGGCGAAGGCGCGGTCAACCAGGTGGCCGTCGCGCACGCCGAGCTCCCCCGCCGCCGGTTCGCCCAGCCGGAAGCCGACCCGCACCGGCGCCCGGGCGGTGTCCAGCAGCGCCGCCGCCCGGGCATCGTCCAGGCCCACCACCGCCACCCGGCCGTCGAGCACCCGCGCCTTCGCCGCGGCGTAGGCGGCCATGCCGCCGTGCCAGTCCAGGTGGTCTTCGGCGATGTTGAGCACCACACCGGCCTCGGGCTTCAGCGAAGGCGCCCAATGCAATTGGAAGCTGGATAGCTCGACGGCCAGCAGCTCGGCGGGTTGGTCCAGGACGTCGAGCACCGGGTCGCCGATGTTGCCGCACAGCAAGCTGCGCCGGCCGCCGGCGATCAGCATGGCGTGCAGCATCGACGTGGTGGTCGTCTTGCCGTTCGTTCCGGTCACCACCAGCCAGCGCCGCGGCGGTCCGTACTGGCCCGCGGCGTCGAGCCGCCAGGCCAGCTCCACGTCACCCCAGATCGGCACCCCGGCCGCCGCCGCGGCGACCAGCAGCGGCGTGGTCGGCGCGAAACCGGGACTGGTGACCACCAGGGCGTAGCGGGAGATCTGCTCGATGGCCGTCGACGTGGACGCGGTCGCCGCTCCCGCGTCGGCGTAGTCCCGCAACCTGGCCGGGTCGTCGTCGCACAGCGTCGGTGCCGCCCCGAATCGGCTCAGCGCCGCCAGCACCGCCTTGCCCGTTACGCCGCCGCCGGCCACCAGCACCGGCGCGCCGGGCGCCAGGGGTTCCAGCGGGGCCTCAAGACCGCTCATCAGGCACCGATCGCGCCCAGCCACTCACCGTAGAAAAGGGCGACGCCCAGGCCGCACGCGATCGCGGTGAGCAGCCAGAAGCGGATGATGACCGTGGTCTCGGCCCAGCCGGCCAATTCGAAATGATGGTGAAAGGGGGCCATCCGGAACACCCGGCGCCCGGTGGTGCGAAACGTCAGGATCTGCAACACGACCGAGCTGACCTCGGCCACGAACAGCGAGCCCAGCACGACGGCGAGGATCTCGGTGCGGCTGGTGACGGAGAGGCCAGCGATGATGCCGCCCAGCGCCAGGGATCCGGTGTCACCCATGAAGATTTTCGCGGGCGCCGCGTTCCACCACAGGAAGCCGATGCAGGCGCCGGCGGTGGCGGCAGCGACCAGCGCCAGGTCCAGCGGATCGCGCACGTTGTAGCAGCCCAGCCCGGGGGCGGTCACGCAGGCGTTGCGGTACTGCCAGAACGTGATCAGCACGTAGGCGGCGGTGACCATCGCCATGCTCCCGGCGGCCAGGCCGTCCAGGCCGTCGGTGAAGTTGACCGCGTTGGACCAGGCGCTCACGACGATCACGCAGAACAACACGAACAGGCCCGGGGCCAGTGTGACGGTGGCGATCTCGCGCACGTAGGACAGATCCGCGCTGGCCGGTGTCAGGCCGGTGCTGTTGTGGAACTGCAGCGCCAGCACCCCGAACAGGACTGCGGCGGCGACCTGTCCGATGGTCTTGGCCGTCTTGTTCAAGCCGAGGTTGCGCGACCTGCGGATCTTGATCAGGTCGTCGAGGAATCCGACGCCGCCGAGCACGGTGGCCAGGCCCAGCACCAACAGGCCCGACACGGTGACGCCTTCCCCGTCGAAGGCCATCCCGGCCAGGTGCGTGCCCAGGTAGCCCGCCCAGATGCCGGCCAGGATGGCCACGCCGCCCATCGACGGCGTGCCCCGTTTGGCGTGGTGGGTCGGCGGGCCGTCCTCGCGAGTGTGGTGGCCGAATCCCTGCCGGGTGAACAGCCGGATCAGCGCCGGGGTCAGCAGGATCGACACCGTCAGCGCGACGGCGACGGCGATGAGGATCTGCCTCATGCGCGCGTCCCGCCCTCTTCTGATGGTGACGGCCCGCTTCGCCCGGCTTCGCCGCCCTCGCGATCGTCACCGGCTGCCAGGGCGTCGGCCAGCGCACCGAGCCCCGCCGAGTTCGACGCCTTGACCAGGACGACGTCACCGGGTTGCACCTCGGCCCGTAGTAACGCCAGGGCGGCGTCGCTGTCAGCGACGTTGACGGCCCCTTGGTCACCCGCGCCCCAGGAACCCTCCATGACCGCTCCGTGGTGCATGGCGCTCATCGACCTCCCACTTCCCACGACAACGAGTCGAGACACATCTAAGCGCACGGCGAGCCGGCCGATGCGATCGTGCTCGACTATGGCGTCCTCACCGAGCTCGGCCATCTCGCCGAGCACCGCCCAGCTCCTGCGCTTTTCGGCGGGGTTCTGCCCGCCGCCTTCGCCGCCGCCGTGGGCGATCCAGGCCAGCGCCTGCAGCCCGGCCCGCATGGAATCGGGGTTCGCGTTGTAGGCATCGTCGATCACGGTGACCCCGTCGGCGCGGGTGGTGACCTGCATGCGGTGCCGCGACACCGGGCCAGTGCCGGCGAGCGCGGCGGCAACCTGCTGCAGGTCGGCGCCGCATTCCAGCGCCACCGCGGCCGCGCACAGCGCGTTGCCCACCTGGTGATCGCCGTAGACGCCGAGTTGCACCGGCACCTGCGTCACCCCGGACGCATCGCGCCGGTGCAGCGTGAACCGCGGCCGGGCCAGCTCGTCCAGGGAAACCGCACCGGCCCACAGGTCGCTGGGGCCCGCGCCGGTGCGCTCGTCGCGGCTGACCCGGACCACCCGGGCCGCGGTCACGTTCGCCATGGCCGCCACGGCCGGATCGTCGGCGTTCAGGATCACCACCCCGGAGGCCGGAACAGACTGCGGCAGTTCAGATTTCGTCCGGGCGATGGCTTCGCGCGAGCCGAACTCGCCGAGGTGCGCGGTGCCGACGTTGAGGACCACCCCGATGGACGGTGTGGCGATTTCGGCGAGCGCGGCGATGTTTCCGGGATGGCGGGCCGACATCTCCAGGACCAGGTAGTCGGTGTCGGCCGTCGCGCGCAGCACCGTCCACGGGTGCCCCAGCTCATTGTTGAACGACCCGGGCGGGGCCACCACCTCACCGAGCGGCGCCAGGACGGCGGCGACCAGGTCCTTGGTCGAGGTCTTTCCCGATGATCCGGTGATGCCGACGATCGTCAGCCCCCCGGCCACCAGTTCGGCGGCGACCACCCGGGCCAGCCTGGCCAGCGCGCCCAGCACCGCCGCGCCGGACCCGTCGGCGTCGTGCTCGAGCACCCCGGCCGGCCCGCGATCCGGGTGCGCCTCCGGCGGTTGCGGGGGCACCACGATGGCCGGAACCCCGACCGGCCGCGCCGCCAGGACGGCCACCGCGCCGGCGGCGACCGCCGCGTCGGCGAAGTCGTGCCCGTCGGACCGCGCTCCCGGCAGCGCCAGGAACAGCCCGCCCGGCTTGACGGCGCGCGAGTCGAATTCCACCGTCGCGGTGACGTGCCGCTGCGCGGCATCCTGCGGCGAGATACCGGACAAAGTGCCGCCGACGATGTCGGCGATCTGGGCGACGGTCAGGTCGATCACCGCTGCACCCCGTCGAGGTCACGCAACGCCTCGGCCAGTTCCACCCGGTCGTCGAAGGGGCGGCTGTGTCCGCCGGCGCTTTGCCCGGTCTCGTGACCCTTGCCGGCGATCAGCACCACGTCACCGGGACCCGCCCAGGCGACCGCGTGCCTGATCGCGTCGCGGCGGTCGGCGACCTCGACAACCTCTGCCGCACAACCACTTTCGCTCGCACCGGCCAGGATCTCGCGGCGGATCGAGGCCGGGTCTTCACCGCGCGGATTGTCATCGGTGACGACGACCAGGTCGGCCAGCTCGGCCGCCGTGGCGCCCATCGGCGCCCGTTTGCCCGGATCGCGTTCGCCGCCGGCGCCGAACACCACCGCCAGGCGGCGGCCCGGCCGCTTCAGCGTGGTCAGCACCGCACGCAAGGCGCCCGGCTTGTGGGCGTAGTCCACCAGCGCCAAAAAGTCCTGGCCGGCGTCGATCTGTTCCATCCGCCCCGGCACGCGGGTCTGCCGCAGCCCCGCGGCCGCCTCCTCCGGCGACACCCCAACCACGTCCAGAAGGGCCAGCGCCACAAGGCAATTGGCGACGTTGTAGTGGCCGGGTAGCGGGACTGCGACCCGATGCCGGGCGCCGGCGGGATCGACCACGGTGAACTGTTGTCCCCCGGCGCCCATCGGGGCCACGTCGAGGGCCCGCCAATGCGCGGCTTGCCCCTCGGCGCTGACGGTGATCGCGTCGCCGGCCCGGGCCGCCATGGCCCGCCCGGCCTCGTCGTCGACGCACACCACGACGCGGCGCGCCCGCAGCGGCGAATCCGGTTCGAACAGCAGGGCTTTGGTGTTGAAGTAGTCCTCCATGGTCGGATGGAAGTCGAGGTGATCGCGGGACAGGTTGGTGAAACCGCCCGCCGCGAAACCTGTTCCGTCCACGCGGCCCAACGCCAGCGCATGGCTGGAGACCTCCATGACGACGGTGTCCACACCCCGTTCGGCCATGGCGGCCAGCATGGCCTGCAGCGCGGGGGCCTCCGGAGTGGTCAGCGCGCTGGGGACGTCGGCGCCGTCGATGCGGATCCCGATGGTCCCGATCAGCCCGGCGGTACGGCCGGCGGCACGCAGACCGGACTCGACGAGATAAGTGGTGGTGGTCTTGCCCGACGTGCCGGTGATGCCGATGACGGCCACCCGGTCGGAAGGATTCCCGTACACCGTGGCCGCCAGGCCGCCGAGCACGCCGCGGGGATCGGGGTGCACCAGCGTCGGGACGGCCGGCGCGGTCATCTCTGCGACCCCGGCGGGATCGGTGAGCACGGCGACGGCGCCGCGTTCGACCGCGTCGGCGGCATAGCGGGCCCCGTGGGTCGCCCGACCGGGCAGCGCGGCGAACAGGTCGCCGGGCAGCACGTCCTGGGCGCGCAGCGTCACCCCGGTGATGGTCACGTCGGGCACGGCGGCGCCCTGACCTGGGTGATCGGCCAACACGGCGCCGACCTGGCCGGCGAGCGCGGGCAGCCCCACGCCTGCGGCGGCGCTGGGGCGTAACCCAGTGGGCATCGGCACCACTTGTGCTCACACCTCCCTCCGACGCCGCGTCGTCCTCATGATCGGCCATGACACCCTACCTAGCCGCAACCGGCCATGAGCCGATCCGCGCGCCGACGGAGCAGTCGGGGCGGCTGCGCGCCGGCGATCGCCGCGCGGCTGTCCGGCGCCGACCCGCTAGGTGGCCTGCAACGTCAGCGGCGGGCCTGGATCGGGCGACAGCGGCACGTTCTCGCGCTGCATGAGCCAGCCGGCGATGTTGTGGAACAGCGGGGCCGCCGAGTGGCCCGGCGTGCCGTCGGCGTTGCGCTCCGGGTTGTCCATCATGATGCCGATGACATACCTGGGGTTGTCGACGGTGGCCATTCCGGCGAACGTGATCCAGTAGACGTTGTCGAAGTAGCAGCCGCAGGCCGGGTTGATCTGTTGCGCGGTGCCCGTCTTGCCGGCCATCTGATAGCCCGTCACCGCTCCCGCGGCCCCGGTGCCCTGCTGGTAACCCATCGGGTCCTTTTGCACGACGGCACGCAGCATGTTGCGCACGGTCTGCGCCGTCTGCGGCGACACCACTCGCACGCCTTCCGGGCGCGGCTCTTCGGTGCGCGTGCCGTCGGGGGCGATGGTGGCCTTGATGATCCGCGGCGGTATCCGCAGGCCGTCGTTCGCGATCGTCTGGTACATCCCGGTCATCTGCAACAGCGTCATCGAAAGACCTTGCCCGATGGGCAGGTTCGAGAAGGTGCTACCCGACCACTGGTCGATCGGGGGCACCAGTCCGGCGCTTTCACCCGGCAGGCCGACGTTGGTGCGTTGCCCCAGACCGAACTTGCGGACCATGTCGTAGAAGCGCTCCGGCCCGACGCGCTGCGCGAGCATCAAAGTGCCGACGTTGGAGGACTTTCCGAACACGCCGGTGGTGGTGTACGGCATCACTCCGTGCTCCCACGCGTCGTGGATGGACACCCCGCCCATCTGGATGGTGCCGGGAACCTGCAACACCTCGTCGGGATTGGTCAGCCCGTACTCGATGACCGACGACGCGGTGATCACCTTGTTCACCGAGCCGGGCTCGAACGGCGAGGACACCGCCAGGTTGCCCAGCTGCTTATCGCCCTGACGCCCGATGTCCTGGGAGGGGTCAAAGGTGTTGTCGTTGGCCATGGCCAGCACTTCACCGGTCTTGGCGTCGAGCACGACGGCCGAAACATTATGCGCGCCAGACACATTCTTGGCCTGCTGCACCTGCTGCTGCACGTAGAACTGGATGTCGTCGTCCAGGGTCAGCTGGACCATCGAGCCGTTGACCGCCCGGTGCCGATTGCGGTAGCTGCCCGGGATGACCACACCGTCGGAGCCGCGGTCGTAGGTGACCGAGCCGTCGGTGCCGGACAACACCGAATCCATCGCCTCTTCCAGACCCAGCAGGCCGTGACCGTCCCAGTCGATGCCGCCGACGATGTTGGCCGCCAGCGATCCGCCCGGATACTGGCGCAGATCCTGGCGTTCGGAACCGACCTCGGGATACTTGTCCGAGATCGCGCTGGCGACAGCGGGATCGACGGCGCGCGCCAGATAGACGAAGTTGTCGTCGGTTTGCAGCTTCTTCAAGACGGTCGCCGAGTCCGGTTTGTTGCCCAGCCGGCTGGACACCTCTTTGGCGATATCGCGCAACCGCTGCTGCGGATCCGGGGCGGTCGAGTTCTTGGCCCTGGCTTCCTCTAGTTGCTTGCGGATCCGTTTCGGCTGAAACGTCAGCGCCCGCGACTCGATGGTGAAGGCAAGCTGGTCCTTTTGGCGGTCGATGATGCTGCCGCGCACCGCTTTTTCCACATCGGTGACCTTGAGCTGACCGGCGGCCTGGGCGCGCAGCGACGACGCGTTGGTCACCTGCAGGACGAACAATTGGGCGGCGGCCATCAGCATCAACACCAGGATGACCACGTTGCCCGCGCGATGCCGGAAGACGAACGACCCGCCGCGGCTGGTCAATTCCACGATCTGGCGGGTGCGGCGCTGCCGCGCCGAGTGCCCGGCCGCCGCCTCGGACCGTTGTGCCGCCCCGGCGGCTTTGGCTTGCTTGGCCTTCCGGAACCGCTTCGGCTCGCGAACGTCCGTTTTCTGCGGCTTCACGCGCCGCTTCGGTTGCCGTACGCCCTTGGCCTGCACGTCCTTACGGGGACCACGTGTCGGCCGTGCGGACTGCGACCGTCGTGCCCGCGGGGAGTCACCGCGGCTCACCTGGGCCCACCTGGCGGCGCGACGACCGCGGCACCGGGCAGGCCGTTAGCCGGCCCGGTCGGGGCCACCGGTTGGGCCGGCGCCGCCGGACGGCCCAGCTGCAACGGGACCGGGATCTCAGCGGGCAACGGCGCGGGCACCTGGCCCGGAGCCGGAATCGGCAGCCCGCCCAAGGGAATCGGTACCTCGGCCGGGGCTGGCGGAGTCGCGGGTCCGCCCGGCGTGGGCAACCCCGGAGTCGGCAATCCCGGAGTCGGCAACCCCGGCAGCGCGCCGGGAGCGCGTCCGGTGACCGGGCCGGTCGCCGGTGCAGCGGGCAGGCCGGGCAGTGCACCCGTCGCCGGTCCGCCTGGCATGCCGGGCAGCGTACCCGGCACCGGCAGCCCGGGGGCGGCAGGCGCGCCGGGCACTGGGGGCGCCACAGGCGGCAGGTGCTGCCCGCCCACCGTCGACGCGCCGTCGGGGGCGCGCAGCAGCGCTTCGGGCCCGGACCTGGCCGGGGCGGGGCCACCGGGGGCCGGCCCGACCAGAGTCGAGACCTCCGGGGGCGCGGCCGCCGGCTTGGGGGGTTGCGGCATTTCGTCGGGAAGCTTGCTGTTCAGCGGCGGCGGCGGAACGCCGTCGGCCGGCTTGGGTGTGCCGACCACCACCCAGTTCCCGGACGGGTCCTGGACCAGGTGTGCGGTGTCCCTGCTCGGGATCATGCCCTGCTTGCGGGCCGCCTCCGCCAGCGCCGGGGCGGCCTCCGCCTCGCGCACGTCGCGCTCGAGCGCTTCCTTCTGCTGCTGCAGCAACCGGGTCCGCTCCCGGGCGTGGCTCAACTTGTAGGAACGCTCGGCGGAGTCGGTGGACAGCCACAGCGTGAGCCCGAGGCCGATGCCCAGCGCACCGATGATCAGGACGACGAACGGAACCTTGCTGGCCAACGTCCGCGGCCGCAGGTCGATCGACGCCAGCCGGGCGGCCAACCGTTCGGTCAGGCGGGGACGAACCACCTTGGGCGCCTTGGCTTTCCGCGCCTTTGCCCGCGCCTTGGCCTGGCTGGTGCTCTTGGGGCGGGCCTGGCGGTCGACGGGCCTTGCCATCGGGCTGGTCTGCGGTCCGGACTTGGGCGCGCGCGTTTCGCGGGCGGGCGCCGAGCTCCGGCCGCTGCGGGTGCGCCGCGCCGATCCCGATTCGGCCGCGGGACGAGTGCTGCGCCGGGCAGAACCGTCGCGTGCGCCCCGACGGTCGCTGCCACCGCGCCGTTTCGACGTCTCGCGTTCCGCTCTCATGCCTCGCCTTTCCCGCTAACCTGCCCTGACTTCGTTCGGTGCAGAGCCCGCAACCGCACTGCGGCACTGCGTGGATTGCGTTCGACCTCGGCGGCGTCGGCGCGTTCGGCGCCGTGCGTCAAAGACCGGAAGCGCGGCTCATGGCCGGGAAGCTCGACCGGCAGGTCCACCGGGGTGCGCGACGCGACCGCCTGGGCGAAGAGCCGCTTGACGATCCGGTCCTCCAGCGACTGGTAGGCCAGCACCACGATGCGACCGCCGACGTCCAGCGCGTCCAGGGCGGCAGGGAGGGCGCGGCGCAGGGTGTCCAGTTCGTCGTTGACCGCGACCCGCAGCGCCTGGAAGGTGCGCTTGGCCGGATGTCCGCCGGTGCGCCGGGCGGCGGCCGGAATCGCTTCGTACAGCAGGGCCACCAGGTCCGACGTCGACGTGAACGGCTGACGGGAACGCCGGCGCACGATGTGCGCGGCGATGCGACGTGCGAACCGCTCTTCGCCGTAGCGGTGCAGAATGTTCGCCAGCTCCGCCTCGTCGTAGGTGTTGACGATGTCGGCCGCGGTCAGCGGCGACGAGGGGTCCATCCGCATGTCCAGCGGCGCGTCCTGGGCGTAGGCGAAGCCCCGCTCCGCGCGATCCAGCTGCATGGACGACACCCCGAGGTCGAATAGCATTCCATCCACCGATTCGGTTGCCGCATAACCGGATTCGTCCAGCGCCGTGGCGATCCCGTCGTAGCGCGCGTGCACCGGCGTGACCCGGTCGGCAAAGCGCGCCAGCCGGGCCCGGGCGATGCCCAGCGCGCTGGGGTCGCGGTCGAGTCCGATCAGCCGCAGCCCCGGCAGGTCGGTGAGGAATCGTTCCGCATGCCCTCCGGCGCCGAGGGTGGCGTCGAGCAGCGTCGCCCCAGACCCGTCGGGGCGGTGACGGGTCAGCGCGGGGGTGAGCAGTTCGACGCAGCGATCCAGCAGGACGGGGACATGCCCGTGGTCGTCGGAACTCGAATTCTCTGCCACCGCAACGCCTCCACGGATCTGCCGGCACGGGTGCTCGGGAAGGCGGGCGGCCCCTGCATCGAGGTCTCTGACCGAAGTCGCGAACCTGGCGTTGGGGAAGTACGCCAGGGTCGGTTCGGGCAGAGGCCACGTTGCACGGGCATGCGCCTCAGATGATGTCGCCGAGTGCTTCATCGCTGGCCGCGGAGAAGTTCTCTTCGTGGGTCTGCTGGTAGTCCTGCCAGGCCTGGGCATCCCAGATCTCGAGGTTGTCGATCGCGCCGATGACCACGCAGTCCTTCGAAAGGTTCGCGTAGCGCCGGTGATCGGCCGATAACGTGATCCGGCCCTGCGCGTCGGGATGCTGCTCGTCGGTGCCTGCCGCGAGGTTGCGGAGGAACGCCCGGGCCTCGGGGTTGCTCCGCGAGGCCTTGCTCGCGCGGCGGGCCAATTGCTCGAATTCCGCCCGCGGATAGACGGCGAGGCTGTGGTCCTGACTCTTGGTGACCATCAACCCCCCTGCCAGCGCGTCGCGAAACTTGGCGGGCAGCGTCAGCCGCCCCTTGTCGTCGAGTTTGGGCGTGTAGGTGCCGAGAAACACCAGCTCACCTCCCCTTTGGGGTCACCCAAACGCTGCAGCCACCATACCCCACAATCCCCCACTCTGCCCCATTCTTGAGGCGTCGTCGTGGCGTTTCCGGGGTTATTCGACGTCAGGACGCTGTCAATGCGCCGCATGAGGTGTGTCGAGGGCATGCACGGGCTTGCTCGAGGGCATCGGGTGAAGGGCGCTTACCAGGCAAAACACGCCAAGTGGGGCGTCGTGGGGGACTCTAGTGGGCCGCGGTGGGGCACGACTGCCACGACGCGCCTCGGTTAGGGCTCGATTGGGCTGCGAAACGGCATCGACGGTTGATGGTCAAGCGGGGAAGGGTCGACGCCACCGAATACTGGAGAAACAAAACGGGGCAGCCGATGGCTACCCCGAGTGCGTGGCTGCGCCTAGTTGTCGAAGCGGCGGCGGAACCGGTCCTCCATGCGGCTGGTGAACGAACCGCCGCCCTTGTTGCGGCGCTGACGCAGTGAGGTGGGCGCCGGCCCGGAATGATCGGTCCTGCCGGACAACCGTGGACCGGTGATCGCGAAGATCACTCCGCCGAACATGACGATGAACCCGAAGACGCTGAGAATCGGGAAGTTTCCGATCATCGTTGCCTTGAACGCCACCCCGGAGACCAGCATCGCCAAACCGATGACGAACAGTGCCACGCCCTGCAGCCGCCGACGGGCGGTAGGTGCACGAAACCCTCCACCGCGAACACTTGACGCGAATTTGGGGTCCTCGGCGTAGAGCGCGCTCTCGATCTGATCGAGCATCCGCTGCTCATGATCGGAGAGTGGCATTCGTCCCTCCTTGCCGACGGTGTGGCACGTGGCTATCGGTGTAACACGCGGATGCCCGTTGGGAGGGCATTAATTCAATGATACGAGGTCGATCTGCCCCATACCACTGGTTCGCCGCCGATTCTATCCCGCCCGCCTGACGGCGCTCGGCCAGACCGCAACGGCCGTGCGCTACAACCGGCTTCCCGAACCGGGACGGCGCACCGGTCCGGTGCCACGACCGCCCGCCCGGCCGTCGCAGCCGGGTCCGATAATGGGCAAAGAGACACCGGCCACAGCGACCACATGATGCCGACACCGCTTCCTAGGCCCGACGACGGATGAGGAGGACACCGCGAGTTGGCGATATTCCTCATCGATCTGCTTCCCAACGACATGGAGCGTCGCCTGGGTGATGCCCTGGCGGTGTACGTCGATGCGATGCGCTACCCGCGGGGCACCGAGAATCAGCGCGCCGCGATGTGGCTCGAGCACATCCGGCGGCGGGGCTGGCAGGGCGCCGGCGTCGTCGAAACCCGGGAAGCCGAAGACGCAGGCGCACAACCGCCCTCGGCGGAGGACTTGGCCAGCGCCCCGCTGCTCGGCGTGGCCTACGGCTACCCCGGTGCGCCCGGGCAATGGTGGCAGCAGCAGGTCGTGCTGGGCATGCAGCGCGGCGGCTCGCCGCCCCAGGAGATCTCCCGGCTGATGGACAGTTACTTCGAGTTGACCGAGCTGCACATCCATCCCCGCGCTCAGGGCCGCGGCCTGGGCGAGGCGTTGGCCCGACGGCTGCTGGCGGGTCGCGCCGAACAGAATGTGCTGCTCTCCACGCCGGAAACCAATGGTGAGCCCAACCGCGCCTGGCGGTTGTACCGGCGCCTGGGCTTCACCGATGTCATCCGCGGCTACCACTTCGCCGGCGACCCGCGGGCGTTCGCGATCCTGGGCCGCAAGCTCCCTCTGTAACACCCCAACTCGGCACACATCGGACGACTCCACTAACTGGCACATCGGATCTGGCACGATGACCTGGTGCGAGCCAGCTCTCCCCCGTCCAGCAGCCGAGGATCCCGAGCGTTTCGAGCTCGGCGGCGCCGCCTGACGGCCTTCGCGATGTTGCTGCTGCTGGTGCCGCTGGCCACCGGGTGCCTGCGGGTCAGGGCCTCGCTCACCATCTCCCCCGACGACCTGGTGTCCGGCGAGATCGTCGCCGCCGCCAAGCCCAAGACCTCCAAGGACACCGGTCCACAACTCGACAGCAACAACCTGCCGTTCAGCCAGAAGGTGGCGGTGTCGAACTACGACAGCGACGGCTACGTCGGCTCGCAGGCGGTGTTCTCCGATCTGACGTTCGCGGAGTTGCCGCAGCTGGCCAACATGAACTCCGACGCCTCCGGGGTGAACCTGACACTGCGTCGCAACGGCAACCTGGTGCTCCTGGAGGGCCGGGCGGACCTGACCTCGCTGACCGACCCCGAGGCCGACGTGGAGCTTACCGTGGCCTTCCCCGGCGTGGTGACCTCCACCAACGGCGATCGAGTCGAACCCGAGGTGGTGGCGTGGAAGCTCAAACCGGGCGTGGTGAGCACCATGACCGCCCAGGCCCGCTACACCGACCCCAACACCCGGTCCTTCACCGGAGCGGTGGTGTGGCTGTGCATCGCGTCGTTCGCGGCCGCGGGCGTGGTGGGGCTGTTGGCGTGGGTCAGCCGGGATCGCTCACCGCGGTTGACCGCGCCGCGCGACCAACCGCCGCCAAGCTAGCTGTACTGCCCGGCCGGTGACCAATAGGCGAGCATCTCAGCGAACGTCTGGAAGGCCGGCCCGGAATTCCCATAGGTCGCCTCGAGATGGATGCTCAGCGGGAAGCCGAGCCCGGCGACCCCGTCGATGACGCGTTTATAGAGGTCGACCATCTGCTGGCGCTTCTGCGCGGGTTCGCCCGCGGCCAGCTTCTTGACGAACTCCTGCTCGGCCGCCACCGCCGGATTGCCCGGGTCCTGAATGAGCCAATTGATCAGTCCGACCCGGCTCTCCATCTTCGGCACGAAGCCGAAAGACAGCAGGATCTCCGGCCGGTGGTCTGTCGTTTTCGCGAACTCGGTCAAAAAGCCCACGATCGCGTCGGAGTACAGCAGCTGGGTCATGCCGTAGGTGGCGCCCTGGTCGCACTTGAAGTTGAACCTGCCCTGTTCGCCGTCCCGGGTGGGGATCAGGATGACACCGCGGTTGGTCACCAGCTCGCGGTAGATCGACAGGGCGTCCGTGGGGGCCACGCCGGAGCCCTCGCCGTCGTTCATGGTGCGCGGAACGCCGACGAAGACAACGCCTTCCATGCCGGCAGACGTCAGCTCGGACAGCCGCGCCCGCAGCGACGGCTCGTCCATGAAGGCGGTGACCTGCGTGCACAGGCCCTTGATGCCGGGCAGTTCCGGTTTGACGACCGACCAGAAGTCCAGCACGTCCAACTTGGGTTTCATCTGAATGGGCCGGTCGTCGTCCTCGGCGATGATCCCCGGAATCATCACGTGCCGGATCCGGCCGTCGAGGCCGGACTCGGCGGAATTCCGCACCACTTTCTGCGCCTCTTCGAGTGCCCGCTCCCGACCTTCGTCGGCGTTCGGCGGCACCAGCTCGAGCGCAATGGTGTTGAGGGTCACGCGGCTTCTCTCCATCTGACGACTCCCGGGGGGCGCCCTGCGGGACGCGCGGATTCCGCGCGAGCCCCAGCGCACCCGCCAGCATAGGGGCGGGTTAGTGAGGCAGGCGAAGCAACTGGGTCCGGTGGCCCGGGTCATGTGCGGGGTGACACCGGTGGGGCGGCGAATACACTGGTCGGGCCTGGAACACCCAGTCAGCCGAGCAGAAAGGGGTGCCGCGCTGAGCCTAGGAGCTTCAGAAGCAGCGGCAACCGTCGAGTTGACCGGGGCCATCACCGACCAATTGCGGCGGTACATGCATGACCGGCGCACCGAGACCGCGTACATCGGTGAGGATTACAGCGGTCTGATTGCCGCGCTGGAAGATTTCGTGCTCAACGGGGGCAAGCGGCTACGGCCCTTGTTCGCCTATTGGGGGTGGCGCGCCGTGACCACCGAAGCCCCCGATGAGCAAGTGCTGCTGCTGTTTTCCGCTCTCGAGCTGCTGCACGCCTGCGCGCTGGTGCACGACGACGTGATCGACGACTCCTCTACCCGCCGCGGCCGGCCGACCACGCACGTGCAGTTCGCGAAGCTCCATCGCGACCGGCACTGGCAGGGCTCCCCGGAGCAGTTCGGCATATCGGCCGCCATCCTGCTCGGCGATCTCGCGCTGGCGTGGGCCGACGACATCGTCTTCGGTGTCGACTTGACGCCCCAGGCCCAAAAGCGGGTGCGGCGGGTGTGGGCCAACATCCGCACCGAGGTGCTCGGCGGGCAGTACCTCGACATCGTCGCCGAGGCCAGCGCGGCCGCCTCGATCGCCTCGGCAATGAACGTCGACACCTTCAAAACGGCCTGCTACACGGTGTCTCGGCCGCTTCAGCTCGGGGCGGCCGCCGCGGCCGACCGGCCCGACGTCCACGACGCCTTCAGCCAATTCGGGACGGACCTGGGGGTGGCGTTTCAGCTGCGCGACGACGTCCTGGGGGTTTTCGGCGACCCGGCCGTCACCGGCAAACCGTCCGGGGACGATCTGAGATCGGGCAAGCGCACCGTGCTGCTGGCCGAGGCGGTGGAGCTGGCGGAGAAGTCAGACCCGTTGGCGGCCAACCTGTTACGGACCTCGGTTGGGGCCCGATTGACCGACGCGCAGGTGGATCAGCTGCGCGACGTCATCGAGGCGGTGGGCGCCCTGGCCGCGGCCGAACAACGAATCGCCGCGCTGACCCAGCGGGCGCTGGCCACCCTGGCGGCCGCGCCCATCAACACCGCGGCCAAAGCGGGGCTGTCCGAATTGGCCAAGCTGGCCACGAACCGGTCGGCCTGAACCGGTGACGACGCCCACGGACACCCCTGCAGCGGATTCGCCGGCCGCCAAACCCGCTCGGGGAGAATGGTTTTCACAGCTGAAGGCATTCGTCGCCGCCGCCGACTCCGGACCGGCGAAGCTGGGCTTGCTGGGATCGGTGCTGATCACCCTGGGCGGATTGGGCGCCGGCAGCACCCGGCAGCACGATCCGCTGCTCGAGTCGATGCACATGTCCTGGTTGCGTTTTGGCCACGGCCTGGTGCTGTCGTCGATCGTGTTATGGACCGGCGTCGGCCTGATGCTGATCGCGTGGCTGAGCCTGGGCCGTCGGGTGCTGGGCGGCGAGGCGAGCGAGTTCGTCATGAAAGCCACGACCGGCTTCTGGCTGGCGCCGCTGCTGGTGTCGGTGCCCGTCTTCAGCCGGGACACCTACTCGTATCTGGCGCAGGGCGCACTGCTGCGCGACGGCCTGGATCCGTACGCGGTCGGTCCCGTCGCCAACCCGAACAGCTTGCTGGACAACGTCAGTCCCATCTGGTCGATCACGACCGCGCCCTATGGCCCCGTGTTCATCCTGGTGGCGAAGATCATCACCATCATCGTGGGCAACAACGTGGTGGCGGGCACCGCGTTGCTGCGGCTGTGCATGCTGCCCGGGCTGCTGTTGCTGGTCTGGGCGACGCCCCGCGTGGCGCGCCATCTGGGCGCCGACGGTCCGACGGCGCTGTGGATCTGTGTGCTCAACCCGCTGGTGCTCATCCATCTGATGGGCGGGGTGCACAACGAGATGTTGATGGTGGGCTTGATGGCCGCCGGTGTCGCGCTGACGTTCGGTGGCCGCCACGTTGCCGGCATCACGCTCATCACGGTCGCCATCGCGGTCAAAGCCACCGCGGGCATTGCGCTGCCGTTTTTGGTGTGGGTGTGGATGCGGCATCTGCGCGATCGGCGGGGATATCGGCCAATGCCAGCGTTTTTCGCCGCGACGGCGTTATCGCTGTTGATCTTCGCCGTCGTCTTCGCGATCGTGTCGGCAGTCGCCGGCGTCGGTCTGGGATGGCTGACCGCGCTGGCCGGATCGGTGAAGATCATCAACTGGCTGACGGTGCCGACCGCGGCCGCCAACCTGATCCACGCGATCGGCAGCGGGTTCTTCCCGGTGAGCTTCTATCCGATCCTTCGGGTCACCCGGCTGGTCGGCATCGCGGTCATCGCTATTTCGCTGCCGCTGCTGTGGTGGCGCTTCCGCCGCGACGACCGGGCCGCGCTGACCGGCATCGCGTGGTCGATGCTGATCGTGGTGCTGTTCGTGCCGGCCGCCCTGCCCTGGTACTACTCGTGGCCGCTGGCGATCGTGGCCCCGCTCGCGCAGTCGCGACGGGCGGTCGCGATCATCGGCGGCTTGTCGACCTGGGTGATGGTGATCTTCAAACCCGATGGCTCGCACGGCATGTACTCGTGGCTGCACTTCTCGCTGGCCACCGCCTGCGCGCTGATCGCGTGGTACAGCCTGTACCGGGCTCGCGCACAACAGGACGAAGGAGCCGACGTCACGGTCGGATGAGCGATCGGGCTCAGTAGGCCATCGCCTGCGCCCGGCGCACGACCTCTCGCGCCTGGTGGGCGTGCAGGGCGTCGACGGGACGGGCGTTGTTGAGGGCATCCCGGCTGCCGTCGCGGGTGACCGTCAGCGAGGGGTCCCTGGTGAACAACCAGCGCACGATCTCCGTGTCGTGATAGCCGCCGTCGTGCAGGATCGTCAACAAACCCGGCAGGCTCTTGACCACCTCACCGGATTTGGTGAAGAACAGCTGCGGGACCACGAGGCCCTCGTCGCGCCGGACCGCAACCAGGTGCCCATCCCGAAGTTGCTGATGCACCTTGGTGACCGGCACCCCCATCAATTCGGCGACCCGCTTCAAATCGTAAATCGGCTCGTCGGGCTCCAGCACATCGTCGCCGGCAGGAATACTGCTCATCCGGGCAAGTGTATGCCTAGATGCCGGCCTTGAGCCCGTGTTCTGCCGGGCAATCCCGGGGGCGCACATACGATGGCCCCGTGGCCAAAGCTGAACCGCCCGGCCCGTCCCCGCGAGCGGGTCAGACCCCCGCCTCCGGCCGGGCGGGCCCGCACCGTCACCCGCGCGAAGGCGGGCCGGCCGACCCGTTGGACAGCGCTTTGCTGGACGGCCGCTACCGGGTTCAGTCCCGGATCGCCAGCGGCGGCACGTCCACGGTGTATCGCGGCCTGGACACCCGGCTCGACCGGCCCGTCGCGGTGAAGGTGATGGATTCCCGCTACGCCGGCGACGCGCAATTCCTGACCCGGTTTCAGCGCGAGGCCCAAACCGTGGCCAGGCTCAAGGATCCCGGGCTGGTGGCGGTCTACGACCAGGGCCTGGACGGCCGACACCCGTTTCTGGTGATGGAGCTCATCGAGGGTGGCACGCTGCGGGAGTTGCTGGGCGAACGCGGGCCCATGCCGCCGTACGCCGTGGCGGCGGTGCTTCGTCCGGTGCTCGGCGGGCTGGCCGCCGCGCACCGGGCCGGCCTGGTGCATCGCGACGTCAAGCCCGAGAACGTGCTGATCTCCGACGACGGCGAGGTCAAGATCGCCGACTTCGGGTTGGTCCGGGCCGTCGCGGCGGCCGGAATCACCTCTAGCAGCGTGATTTTGGGCACCGCGGCCTACCTGTCGCCCGAGCAGGTGCGCGACGGCGACGCCAGTCCGCGCAGCGACGTCTACTCCGCGGGGATCATGACCTATGAGCTGCTGACCGGACGCACGCCGTTCACCGGCGATTCGGCCTTGTCGCTTGCCTACCAGCGGCTGGACAGCGACGTGCCGGCGCCCAGCGCGGCCATCGACGGTGTGCCCGCGCAGTTCGACGAGTTCGTGGGGCGTGCGACGGCCCGCGACCCGGCCGAGCGCTATGCCGACGCGGTCGAGATGCGGGCCGACCTCGAGGCGATCGCCGAAGAGCTTGCGCTGCCCGACTTCTCCGTGCCGGCGCCTCAAAACTCCGCACAACACCGGTCGGCGGCGCTGCAGCGCAGCCGGGCCACCCAGCGCCCGGCCACTGCGCCGCAGCCCGGGCCGCAGCCGGTGCGTCAACCCACTCGCCAGATGACGCGGGGTCCCGAGGATTGGTCGGAGCCGGAACTGCAGACCGGCGATGAGCCCGACGAAGACTACGAATACGAGCCTGTCACAGGCGAATTCGCGGGAATCCCGATCAGCGAATTCGTGTGGGCGCGCCAGCACGGCCGGCGCATGGTGCTGGTCTGGGTGGCGCTGGTGCTGGCGATCACCGGGTTGGCCGCCGCTGCGGCGTGGACCATCGGGAGCAACCTCAACGGACTGGTGGCCGGGTAGGGGGCCCGGCCAACACCTCTGCAGGAAGTCAGTCGCGCAGCATCTCGGCGACGAGGAAGGCCAACTCCAGCGATTGCTGGGTGTTCAGCCTTGGGTCGCAAGCGGTTTCGTAACGTCCGACCAAGTCGTTGTCCGAAATGTCTTGCGCCCCACCAAGACACTCGGTGACGTTCTCGCCGGTGATCTCGACGTGGATACCGCCCGGGTGGGTGCCCAGCGCGCGGTGCACCTCGAAGAAGCCCTGCACCTCGTCGACGATGCGGTCGAAGTGGCGGGTTTTGTAGCCGTTGGACGACTCGTGGGTGTTGCCGTGCATCGGGTCGCACTGCCAGATCACCTGGTGACCGGTGGCCTGGACCTTCTCCACGATCGGGGGCAGCAGGTCGCGAACCTTGTTGTTGCCCATCCGGCTCACCAAGGTCAGCCGGCCGGGCTTGTTGTGCGGGTCGAGCCGCTCGACGTATTCGACGGCCAGTTCCGGGGTGATCGTCGGGCCGATCTTGACGCCGATCGGGTTGGCGATCACCTCGGCGAAGGCGACGTGGGCTCCGTCGAGCTGGCGGGTGCGCTCGCCGATCCACACGGTGTGCGCCGACAGGTCGTACAGCTGCGCTTCGCCGCCGTCGCTCTCGGAAAGGCGCAGCATGGATCGCTCGTAGTCGAGCACCAAAGCCTCGTGGCTGGCGTAGATCTCGGCGGTCTGCAGGTTGCGGTCGGCCACCCCGCAGGCGCTCATGAAGCGCAGGCCGCGGTCGATCTCGGTGGCCAGCGCCTCGTACCGGGCGCCGGCCGGCGACGTCCGCACGAATTCCCGGTTCCAGTCGTGCACCGAATGCAGCGAGGCCAATCCCGAGGACGTCAGCGCCCGAACCAGGTTCATCGCCGCACTGGCGTTGGCGTAGGCGCGCACGAGTCGCGACGGGTCGTGCTCGCGCACGGCGGCGTCCGGGGCGAAGCCGTTGATCATGTCGCCCCGGTAAGACTTCAGACCCAGCGCGTCGATGTCGGCCGATCGCGGCTTGGCGTACTGCCCCGCGATGCGGGCCACCTTGACCACCGGCATGCTCGAGCCGTAGGTCAGGACCACCGCCATCTGCAGCAGGGTGCGCACGTTGGCGCGAATGTGGGGTTCGGTGTTCTCGGTGAACGTCTCCGCGCAGTCGCCGCCCTGCAGCAGGAACGCCTCGCCCCGCGCAACCTGGGCGAGCTGCTCCTGCAACCGGACGATCTCCGACGGCACCGTCACCGGCGGCACGCTTTCCAGGACAGTGCGCATCGCCGTCGCCTGCTCGGCAGGCCAGCTGGGCTGCTGGGCGGCCGGTTTGGCCAGCGCGGCGTCCAACCGGGCCCGCAGATCGGTCGGCAGCGGCGGCAAGGGCGGCAGCTGATCGATCGGTATGTCGACGGTCCAGTTCATCGGTCCATCTTAGCGGGGGTGCGGGCGCCCCCGGTCGGGGCTGATCTGCGCGAACGCGACTCGGCCCGCGGTCTTAGTCGCCGGCTGTGATGAGCCGGTACCTGCGCAGCTGATCCCGCGCGTCGACCAGCGCGTCGTGCGCATCGGATGACCGTGGCGGCATCCGCGGGCTGCCCCGGTCTTCCCATAGCTGCCGCAGTTCGCGGGTGAAGCGGGGGATGGACCGCGGCAACTCCGGCATGGTCCCCCACAACTGGCACAGGGCCACATGGTCGTAGGCCGCCACCCACGCCCACAGCTCGATCGGCTCGGGGGCGGTCCCCTCAGAATCCACGCCGAAGAAGGCCTCCAGGTCTTCCCGGATCTGCCGGCGAGAGCGCCACTGCTGCGAGGCCGGCGGCGGCAACTTGGGCAGCACGTTGGCACGCACCCAGGGCCCGGCTCGCTCGGGGTCGAATTCCGTGGACACCGCGTAGTACTCCCGGCCGTCTTCCGCGGCCACGCCGATCGAGATCAGCTCGATGGTGCGGCCGTCCTCGATGAACTCGGTGTCGTAGAAATACCGCACCCGGGGAAGCCTAGCTGGACGTTGCCGACGGCGAGCGCCGCAACGGCGCGTGCAAGAGCCGGTCCGTTCGGCTCAGGCCGCGAGCTACCGACTGATCAGGATGGGCCCGGTGGGCGCCGGCGCGGGGTGGACCTCGTGGTCGAGCCTCGCGTCGACGGTGCGTTCGTCGGGCAACCGCGGTGTGCCGGCGATCGCGCACTGCAAGTACAGCTTGGCCCGCACTACGGGGCGGCGCAGCGTCCGCTCGCGTTGCAGCGCGCGGCGCATCTTGTCCGGCCGCGTGGAGTACCGCCAGCGAGCCCACGGGGCGTGCGGGCGCGACAGCCGGATGGCGCCGATGACCAGCAGGACGACCAGGAACATGCCCAGCAGACCGGTCCACACCTTGCCCTTGAGCACCACCACGACCGCCATCGGCAGCGTCAACGCCATCGCGCTGCCCACCACGGCCCGCAGCACGGTCGAGTCGGCGCCGTGCCAGATCGGCAGGAAGAACATCAGCGGGTGCAGTCCCATGATCAACAGCCCGGCGACCGCCACCGCGGCGAACACCGCGTCCACCGAGGTCCGGCCGTCCTCGGACCAGTAGACGTCGGACAGATGCAGGATCAGCGCGTACTCGTCCAGGACCAGAGCGGCCCCGATCCCGAAAAGCGTTGCGGCAAGGATGAACTCGGGCTCATGCCCATCGATGGACAAGGTGACCAGCATCAAGCCGGAGAGCAGGGTCAGCACGACCCCGAAGGTCACGTGGTGGATGTGCACTCCCCCGACGTGGACGTTGCGCGGGTGCCACCACCGGGTGGGGCGTCCGGTGGCGGCGCGGTGGCGGATGAAACGCACGAAGGTGCGCGTGACGAAAAAGGTCAGGATGAAGGCGACCAGGCAGCACAGCAGGGGCAGGTGGCCACTGTCGTGAACATCATGGGCGAACCATCGGGTCACCTCGGTCACGAACGAATGGAGCACTATTGAAACCTACGCCTGTCTGCGTCCGAGTCGTGGGACCCGCCCTGCACCAGGCGGGTCGGGCCCCGCGCACCCATTACGCTGTTGTGCGACATGAGTACACGGCAGGCGCCCGGCGTGGGCAATCGACCCGGGTGGGTGCTGTGGCCGCTGGCGTGGCTGGCGGCCGCCGCGGGGCTGGGTTACGCCGCGTGGCAGCTGTTCGGGCACACGCCCTATCGCATCGACATCGACGTCTATCAGATGGGCGCCCGGGCCTGGATGGACGGCCACCCGTTGTACCGCGGCGAGGTGCTGTTCCACACGCCGATCGTGGATCTGCCGTTCACCTATCCGCCGCTGGCGGCCATCGCGTTCTGCCCGTTCGCCTGGATGCACATGCCCACCGCCAGCGTCGCGATCACCGCTTTGACGCTGGTGCTGCTCATCGTGTCGACCGTGCTGGTGCTGGCCCGCCTGGGCGTGTGGAGCGCGTCGGCGGCGCTGCCCGGCCCGGCCTGGCTGCGCAGGTTGTGGCTGGGCATCGTTGCCGCGGCGGCGGCGTCTATCTGGCTGGAACCGATCAGCTCGAACTTCGCCTACGGCCAGATCAACGTCGTGTTGATGACGCTGGTGATCGCCGATTGCTTCCCGCGGCGCACGCCGTGGCCGCGCGGTCTGCTGCTGGGCCTGGGCATGGCGTTGAAGCTGACCCCGGCCGTGTTCCTGCTGTATTTCCTGCTGCGGCGGGACAACCGCGCGGCGCTGACCGCGCTGGCGTCGTTTGTGGGGGCGACGCTGCTCGGCTTCGTCCTGGCCTGGAACGACTCCTGGGAGTACTGGACGCATACCGTGCATCACACCGACCGGATCGGTTCCGCGTCGCTGAACACCGACCAGAACATCGCCGGTGCCCTGGCCCGACTGGGGCTGGGAGACCAGGAACGGTCCCTGCTCTGGGTGGCCGCGTCGCTGCTGGTGCTCGCGATGACGGTCTGGGCGATGCGGCGGGCGCTGCGCGCCGATGAGCCCACGCTTGCGGTGGTATGCGTCGCGCTGTTCGGGTTGGTGGTGTCGCCGGTGTCCTGGTCGCACCACTGGGTCTGGGTGCTGCCGGCGGTGCTGGTGACCGGCGTCGTGGGCTGGCGGCGCCGCAACGCGGCGCTGGTGGTGGTCAGCGCTGTCGGAGTGGCGCTGATGCGCTGGTCGCCGATCGACCTGATGCCCAAGCATCACGAGGCCAGCGCGGCATGGTGGCGTCAGCTGGCCGGAATGTCATACGTATGGTGGGCGCTG
The DNA here is from genome assembly GCF_059813315.1 of Mycobacterium sp. NGS11. Classification (NCBI taxonomy): domain Bacteria; kingdom Bacillati; phylum Actinomycetota; class Actinomycetes; order Mycobacteriales; family Mycobacteriaceae; genus Mycobacterium; species Mycobacterium sp. NGS11. The sequence continues at coordinate 440,295 of NZ_JCALEJ010000002.1, read as the reverse complement.
GCCGTCGTCGTCACGGTCGGAGTCACCGTCGCCGCCCGCGGGGGCGCGCGGGATGCGGCCCCGCAGGAGTTGACGCCGGTTACCGCGGCCGGCTAACCGGCGGCGGTCTCGGGAATCCGCACGGCCTCCCCGTTGTCCGCGTCGCCGCTACCGCCCTTTTTCAGGCTCGCCGCGTAGATGTCGACGTATTCCTGGCCGGACAACCCCATCAGCTCGTAGATCACCTCGTCGGTCACGGCCCGCTCGATGAAGCGGTTGCCGGCCAGCCCGTCGAACCGGGAGAAGTCCATCGGCTTGCCGAAGCGGACGGTGACCCGGCCGAACCGCAGCATGTTCGTCCCCGGCGGGTTGACGACGTTGGTGCCGATCATCGCGACCGGGATCACCGGAACGCCGGTCTCCAGGGCCAGCCGCGCCAGCCCCGTCTTGCCCTTGTACAGCCGCCCGTCCGGCGAGCGCGTGCCCTCGGGATACATGCCCAGCAACTTGCCCTGGCTCAGCACCTGCTTGGCGGTGTTCAGCGCGGCCTGGGCGCTGTCGGCATCGGTGCGATCGATCGGCACCTGACCGACGGCGGTGAAGAACCAACGCTGGAACAAGCCCTTCAGACCGGTGCCGGTGAAATACTCCGACTTGGCCAGGAAGGTGATTCGGCGCCGCACCACCAGCGGAAGGTAGAAGCTGTCCATCACCGCCAAGTGGTTGCTGGCCAGTATCACCGGCCCCGAACTCGGAACGTGTTCTAACCCTTCAACTTTCGGCCGCCCCAGGAGTGACAGCAGCGGGCCGAGGAGCACGTACTTGAATAGCCAGTACCACATGGCGCTCCCTCTCGGCTGCAGGCGCTGATGTTCTGCGCCAACTGTACCCATCCCCATCGGCAGGGACCACCTGCGACGCAGCCCGCTCACTCCTCGAGCGTGACCGGGATGGGCTGATAACGGGTTCTCGGCATGGCGTCGTTGGCGTCCCCCGGCGGGGCGGGGCCGCCGCCGGGGGGACCGTTCGGCGGCTGCGGCGTCGGTTTGGCGGTCCGGTCGATGTCGTTGACGATGTCGCGGACCACCTCGAGCAGGGCGACGCTGTGGTCGGCGATCGCGGTGAGCAGCGGGTGCTGCTCGCCGGTTGCCAACGCGGCCAGCGCGCACACCGGGCACCAGATCTGCTGACACTTGCCGGTGCCGACGCCCGCGCCGGCCGTCAGCGCCGCCGCCGCGCGCACCGCGGGGTCGATGCCGTCCAGGATTGTCTGGGCGAGCCTGCGCAGTTCCGGACCGATGTCGGAATGAGCCCCACTCACTTAGGCCACACCTCCGGATCTGGTCGAAAACGCACCGTCAACTCGCTACCCCGCAGATGTGCGTCCAAGACGGTGCATCGCCGAAGTACTGATGCCAACTTAACCCTGCGCCGCAATCCCCCGGCGCTGATGATCAGATCATCGTCGACGCGGCCTAACGTCAGGGCTGACGGATCGAGTTGCGGCAACGCCAGCCGCATTCGGTAGACGGACCCTAGCCCCGTGCCGGACTCGAGGTCGACAGTGGGCCGCAGCGGACCCGGCGGCGCCGTGCCGCCCCGGCGCCGCGCGGCATCGAGCAGCCCACTCAGCGCCTTGGCACCGATCGGTTCACCGGACAGGTGCGGGGTCATCACCAGCGCCACCTCACCGATGGTGGCGTCGAGCTCGTCGAGCACGCCCTGCTGCTCGACGATGCGCTCGGTATACCAGTAGAAGGCCGGGTGTTCGGGCAGGTTGCGGTACTCGTACGAGTCGTCTTGCAACAGAACCTGGTTGACGATCAGCTCTTCGACGCGCACCCCCATCAGGGCCAGTGAGCCCAGGGTTCGGGCCGCCTCGGCCGCGACCACCCGCTCGGGGGTCAGCACCAGGTGCGCGCTGACCAGATCGCCATCGGTGAGCAACGTGCTGAGCGATTCCACATGAGAGCTGATCCGCTCCAGCAGTTCGACCACCGCGGCGGACCGGGTGTCGTCGGCGCCGACGGACAGCCGGCGATGTCGCGGCCACGCCCGCTCGACATACAGCCCGAAGGTGGCGGGCAGGGTCAACATCCGCAGGGCATCGGCGGTCGACGCGCAGTCGACCACCACGCGGTCCCATTCTCCCGAGCGGGCCAGCTCGCCGACGGCATGCAGACCGAGCACTTCCTGAACACCCGGTAACGCCGAAAGCTCCTCGGGCGCAATGGTATCCAGCTCCGAATCGGGAAGGCGCCGGTCCAGCGCGGCGACCACCTCGTGCCACCGGGCCTCGAGCAGCGCCAGCGTGTCCAACGCCAGTGCGTCGAGGAACCCGCCGCCGGCCTCCGCGTCATCGGCGAGCACCCGAACCGCTTCGCCCTGGCTCGGCGGGACGGCGATGCCCAGGACGTCACCCAGCGAGTGCGCCTGGTCGGTGGAGACCACAAGCACTCGCTGCCCGGCGCTCGCCGCACCCACGGCGGTGGCGCAAGCCAGGGTGGATTTCCCTACCCCGCCTTTGCCGACGAAAAGGCTGATCCGGGCCGGGGCGGGCGCTCCGAATTCAGTGGACTCACTCAGCCTCGACTCGTTTCTTCAGATCCTTCAGCGCGGTGTCGGTCAACCGGCGCTCGGCCTTGCGCTTGAGCAGGCCGATCATCGGCATGGCCAGGTCAACGGATAGTTCATAGGTGACTTCGGTACCAGATCCTTTGGCCGCCAACCGATATGAGCCTTCAAGGGAACGCAGCAGCGAGCTCGACACCAGCGTCCAGCTCACGGACTGGCGGTCTTTGGGCCACTTGTAGGACATCACCATCGTGTCCTTGATCACCGTGGCGTCCATGACGATCCGCGCGACTTTGGGGTAGCCGTCGGCGTCCTTCTCCTGAACCTCGGCTTCCTTGTACTCTGAGATCCACTGCGGATAGGAATCGATATCCGCGATCACCTGCATGACGGTGCCCGGGTCGGCTTCGATATAGATGGTTTGCGTCGTCTTCTCCGCCACCTGGTTGCTGCCCTCTCTCCCGCGAACGGATCGACCCCTCCGATGGTGGGGGACCCCTCGGGTCTCGGTCCGACACGGTACTCTCTGCGCGGACCCGACCCGGCTAAACTACCGGAGAAACTCCGACCGGACGTGACCGTTCCAGTGTCGCCTTGACCTCGAACGCCATTTTCTTGCCCGCCACCCGACGGCGGTGCGTCATCTTCGACAAGTTCATCTTGGCGAGCTGCCAGGCCGCCACCCCGGTGGGTTCGGCGTGCAGGAAATAGTGCAGCACGACGCCGTCCAGCGACGGCTCCAGCCAGATCTCCATGGTCCCGGTCAGCGCGCCGGTGACCGCCCACCGGATGCCCTTTTCCCCGCGCTCCTCGACGACCTGCAGCCGCAGGTCCGGCCACCAGCGGCGCCAGTTCGACCGATGGGCGACCGCGGCCCCGACCCGCGCGCCGTCGGCGGCGACAAACGTCTCATCCGCGATCTGGATGCTGTTCATGACCACAGCTTCACACACCGGCCCGCGGTGCCCCGCCGAGGGCGCTCGGGACGTCATAGCGGGCAATGGCCGTGCTGGGTCAACGCGCGGATTAGGCTGGTCGGCAGCAACCCGGCTCCCGGGAATCTTCACGAGGTCAATCGAGGTCATAAGAGTGCGTGAGTACAGCGTCCCCGCCCGCTTTTCCGTCGGCGAACAGGACAACATCGCCGCGATGGTCTTCGAACACGAGCGCGACGACCCCAACTTCGTCATCTACCAGCGTCAAGTCGAGGGTGAGTGGACCGACGTCACCTGCGCCGAGGCGGCTGACCAGATCCGCTCCGCCGCACTTGGTTTGATCTCCCTGGGCGTGCAGGCCGGCGACCGGGTGTCCATCTTCTCGGCCACCCGCTACGAATGGGCGATCCTCGACCTGGCGATCCTGGCGGTGGGCGCGGTCACCGTGCCCATCTACGAGACGTCGTCGGCCGAGCAGGTCCGCTGGGTGCTGCAGGACTCCGAGGCGGTACTGGCGTTCGCCGAGACCGACGAGCACGCCGCGATGGTCACGGAGCTGACCGCCGAACTGCCCGCGCTACGCCGGGTGCTGCACATCGACGGTTCGGGCCCCAGGGCGCTCGACCAGCTGGTGGAGGCCGGCGCATCGGTGGAACCGGCCGAGCTGACCGCACGCCTCGAGGCACTGCGGGCCAAGGACCCGGCGACCCTCATCTACACGTCGGGCACCACCGGGCGGCCCAAGGGCTGCCAGCTGACGCACTCGAATCTGCTGTACGAAAGCCGCGGCGCCAAGGAGAGCCTGCCGACCTTGCTCGACGAGGGACAGCGGCTGCTGGTCTTTTTGCCCCTGGCGCACGTGTTGGCGCGCTCACTGACGTTGTCCGCGTTCGCCAACAAGGTCACCGTCGGCTTCACCAGCGACATCAAGAACCTGGTGCCGCTGTTCGCGGTGTTCAAGCCGACGGTGGTGGTTTCGGTGCCGCGGGTGTTCGAGAAGGTCTACAACACCGCCGAGCAGAACGCCTCCAACGACGGCAAGGGCCGCATCTTCGCGACGGCCGTGCAGACCGCCGTCGACTGGAGCGAAGCGCAGGACCGCGGCCGCCGCGGGCTCGCGCTGCGCGCGAAGCACGCCGTGTTCGACCGGCTGGTGTACAACAAATTGCGCGCCGCGCTGGGCGGCGACTGCCACGCGGCCGTCTCCGGCGGCGCGCCGCTGGGCTCGCGGCTGGGGCACTTCTATCGCGGCGTGGGCCTGACCATCCACGAGGGTTACGGCCTGACCGAGACCAGCTCGGCGATCACCGTCAACCAGGTCGGCAATGTCAAGATCGGCACCGTCGGAACGTTGGTGCCCGGCAACAGCATGCGCATCGCCGACGACGGCGAGCTCTTGGTGCGCGGCGGTGTGGTGTTCAGCGGCTACTGGCGCAACGAGCAGGCCACCGAAGACGCGTTCAGCGACGGCTGGTTCCGGACCGGCGATCTGGGCGTGCTCGACGAAGACGGCTTCTTGAAGATCACCGGGCGCAAGAAGGAGATCATCGTGACCGCCGGGGGCAAGAACGTCGCGCCGGCCGTTCTGGAGGACCGGCTGCGGGCGCATCCGTTGATCAGCCAGGCGATGGTCGTCGGGGACAACAAGCCGTTCGTCGGCGCGTTGATCACCATCGACCCGGAAGCGTTCGACGGCTGGAAGCAGCGCAACCAGAAGGGGGCCGGCGCGTCGGTGAGCGATCTGACCACCGATCCCGACCTGGTCGCCGAGGTGGACGCGGCGATCAAGGACGCCAATCAGGCGGTGTCGCACGCCGAGTCGATTCGCAAGTTCCGCATCCTGCCGGTCGACTTCACCGAGGACACCGGCGAACTCACGCCGACGATGAAGGTCAAGCGCAACGTGGTCGCCGAGAAGTTCGCCTCCGACATCGAGGCCATCTACGAGAAGGACTGAACCCTTTAGCGCTCGAGCTGGGGGCGCCTCCCGCTAGCCGCGAGCGTCACGCTGGCGTGCCGCCGTCGTGTGAGCGTCACGCTGGCGTGACGCCGGCGCGCGATTCAGCCGAGCAGCGTGCCCAACCGCTCCGCCAGGGCGTCCCAGCGCCATTGGGCCGTCACCCAGTCGCGCCCGGCCGCGCCCATCGCGGCGGCCCGGTCGCGATCGGTCAGCAACCCGGTGACGGCGTCGACGATCTCGTCGACCCCGCGGCCGTCGACGACCAGCCCGGTCTTGTTGTGCTGCACGGCTTCTGGCGCTCCCCCGGATTTGCCGGCGATCACCGGCACCCCGGTTGCCGACGCCTCGAGGAATACGATGCCCAGTCCCTCGACGTCCAGCCCGGCGCCGCGGGTGCGGCACGGCATCGCGAACACGTCCGCCAGCGCGTGGTGCATGGGCAACTCGGCTGCCGGTACACCGCCGGTGAAGGTCACGTCGTCAGCCACCCCGCACTCGCGTGCCAGCGCGCGCAGCGAATCCGCATAGGGGCCGCCCCCCACGATGACCAAGGCGACGCCCTCGACGCGGCGCCGGATCGACGGCAGGGCTCTGATGAGCATGTCCTGGCCTTTACGCGGCACCAGCCGGGACACGCACACCACGGTGGGCCGCTCCCCCAGCCCGTAGCGCTCACGCAAACGCGCGCGGCCCGCCGGATCGGGCCGAAACCGATCGATGTCCACTCCGGGCGGCAGGTGCTCCAGCGAAGCCTTGGGGCCGAACGCCGGCGCGAAGCGCGAACGGGTGTAGCGGCTGACGAAGGTGACGACGTCGGTGTCGTCGCCGATGCGGCGCAGCACCGAGCGCGCGACCGGGAGCATCGACCACCCGACCTCGTGGCCGTGCGTGCTGGCCAGCACCCGGCTCGCCCCGGCCCCCCTGGCGCGCTGGGCCAGCAGCGCCAGCGGTGCGGCCGCGCCGAACCAGACGGTGTCGATGTCCTCTTCGGCGATCAGCCGCCGCATCCGGGCATCGACCGCCGGGCCGGGCAGCATTAGCGTGCCCAGGTGGCGCACCACCCGATACTTGGCCGCCTCGTCGTAAGCCTCGGCGCCCTTCCAGTGCGGCGCGTACACCGTCACCGAGTGCGACCCGGTGGCGGCCAGCCGGCCGACGAACTCGCCGAGATACGACTGGATGCCGCCCGGTCGGGGCGGAAAGTCGTTGGTTACCAGCAGGACCCGACTCACCTGCGCCAGGCTAGCTTGGCGACGACGGGGGCCATGCAGACGGTCCGAGCTGGGCCGCGGTCGCGCGCCGGGCGGGCGGGCCTAGTGGGAAAGCCACTGCTGCCAGCGCGTGAGCAGGGCCGCCGGGCTGGTGCCCAGCACGTCTTGACTAGCGGCGGCCATATCGGCGTGCCGGATGCCGCAGGTGGCCAGGTAGAGGTCGCGCAACTTCGGCGGCCCATAGGCGTCGGCGACGAATCGGGCGAACAACCACGCGCGGTCGTAGGCCAGCGAGCGCTGCGTCCCCGGCTCGTCCAGGTCGCTGTCGGCGGGCAGCGTCATGGGTAGCAAGCCGTCGGCGGGCATCGGCGTAGGTGGGCGGCCGACGAAATCGGCCACCCCCTCGGTGAGCCAGCGGGGTGCATCCGAGACGGTGTCGGTGCGGGCAGCGTAGTGAAACAGCTCGTGGGTCAACACGATTCGCAACGAGGCGGCGCTCATCCCGGCGGCGCCCGGCGCGAACACGATCCGCTGGCCGACGGCAACGTGGCGGGCGGGGTCGACGCGGTCGGCGACCGTCACGGCCGCGATATCGGCCCACTGGGACGCGGGTCCCCCGCCGGCGGCGGCGCGGAATTCCTCGTCCGTTCCGGCCGCGACCACGGAGATCTCGCGGGGCCAGTCGGCGCCCCAAAACGACTCGACCGCGGTGATCGCCGCACCCATGTCCGCGGCCACCCGAGCCAGCAACCGGTCACTGGCGGGCCCGCCGAGGCCCAACAACCGCACGATGCGATCGCCGGCGGTGATCGACTTGGTTGACGCACCGATCTGGCTGCGGGCGGGCATGACCAGCTGGGCGGGTCGGATCCGGCTCTCGCGCACGGCATCGAACGGCACGGCCGCGACCACAAGGAGCTCGAGGACGAACAGCCAAGCCAGCAGCAGCGGGAGCCGCCGGCGCCGCGGTCGAGCGTCTCTAGTAACGGCGGGCGTCGTGGATCGGGCCTGCGGAGCCCATCGGCACCACCCGCACCGGCACGCCGTAGGTGGAGGAATGGATCACCATGCCGTCGCCGACGTAGATGCCGCTGTGCGACGCGTCGTTGTAGAAGGTCACCACGTCGCCGGGCTGCAGGTCCGACAGCGCCACCGGCTGACCGCCCTGGGCCTGCGCCTGGCTGGAGTGCGGCAGCGAGATGCCGGCCTGCTGGAACGCCCACATCACCAACCCAGAGCAGTCGAACGCCCCCGGTGAGGCGCCGCCCCACACGTAAGACGAACCGACCTGGGTCAGCGCGGCCTGCACGACGGTGGCGCGGTCGCCGCCGCCGACACCGCCGGGCGCCATGCCGGGCATGCCCGGCATCCCGCCGGCGGGCGGAGCCTCACCGGGCGCCTGCCCTGGGGGTGTGCCCGGGGGCGCCGCTTCCGGCGCCGGGGCACCCGGGCCGGGTGCGGCCGCCGGCGCAGCGGGTCCCGGATTGGCCAGCGCGGTGCGCTGGTCGGCGGTCAACGAAAGGTACTGCGACTTGACGACGGCGATCTGCACCTGCAGCTGGCTCTGCTTGGACTGCAGGCTGGCCCGCACCGCGGCGGCCTGCTCGGCCGCGCTCTTGGCGTCGGCGGCCGACTTGGCGGACTCGCGCTCGGCCTTGGCGGCCCGCTCCCCGGCGATCCGGTAGCTCTTCATCTGGCTGGCCATCTGCGCGGCCATCACCCGCTGCACCGCCAGCTTGTCGATCAGGCCCTGCGGCGAGCCGGCGGTCAGGATGGCCTCCATGCCGTCGACGTGGCCGCCCATGTAGGTCGCGGCTGCCAGCTTGTTGACGGAATCCTGATACGACGACAGATGCGCCTTGGCCGCGTCGACCGCGGCCTGGTCGTCGGTGTGCTTCTTGTCCGCGGCGCGCTGCGCGGCCAGCTTGTCGTTCAGGTCGAGCTGCGCGCTGTGCATCGCCTCGGTGGTCTGCTCGGCCTGGCGGGACAGTTCGTTGAGTTTTGCCGTGGCGTCTTCGGCCGGGTCGGCCCACGCGGGGCCGGTGATGACGCCGGAGAAGATCGCGAAGCCAGCTAGTGCCCCTATGGCCGAACGTGTGAGGACACGCGCAACCGGGTACCTAGAGTCAAGCCTCAAGATTTGCTTCCTTAAACGGCCATCGACGAATTCGGGTCGTCGAGCTGGTTTAGGTCTCAAACAGGTTACGAAACGATATCGGCGTTTGTCCAAAGCGAGCGGTTAAGAAATTAGAAAGAATTCTGTCATTTCTATGTGAATCGTTTCGCTGGCTCGAGGACCTTTGTGGGACAAGGCAATTAGGCTACACCAGATCCTCGATCCCGACGAATCGGGACCAGACGAAGTCGCGGCGCCAGGCCAACCTCGGCAAGAACCTCCAAAGCCGCCCGTTCATCCTGCAATAAAGTATCCGGGACCCCGAGTATCACACTGACGACGCAGTCGCGGCAGCCGGGGCCGCGCACCGCACACTCGTCGCAATCGATCACCACCGGCGTCCCCGGCTCCGGCGGCGTCATCCCGATGTCGTTAGGTCCAGGTCTTGGTGCCATCGGATCGGTCCTCTCGCTCTGACTTCGGCGCACACCGCGCCGCACTGACCGAACCGTAACCGCGGGCACCGACACGTATCCGCCCCGCATTCCGCCCGCGCCCGGCGTGGCAGGCGCGCTGGTGTCGGTCGGCGCCCTTAACGTCACCGCCGTGGCTTCCAGGGGTGCGACCCAGCTGAGCTTCGCCGACGTGGGGTCGCCGTTCACGCCCGACGAACTCTCGCTGCGCGAAACGACGTTCGTCGTGGTCGACCTGGAGACCACCGGCGGGCGCACCAAAAGCACCGGCGGAGCCGTTCCCGACGCGATCACCGAAATCGGGGCGGTCAAGGTGCGCGGCGGCGCGGTGCTCGGCGAGTTCGCCACCCTGGTGGACCCGCAGCGCAGCATTCCGCCGCAGATCGTGCAGCTCACCGGGATCACCACCGCAATGGTCACCGACGCGCCGACCATCGACGCGGTGCTGCCGATGTTCTTGGAGTTCGCCGGGTTCGATCGCGGAGCCGTGCTCGTCGCCCACAATGCCGGGTTCGACGCCGGCTTCCTGCGCGCCGCCGCGCAGCAGTGCGATATCGCGTGGCCGCGGCCGCCGGTGTTGTGTACGGTCCGGCTGGCCCGCCGGGTGCTCAGCCGGGAGGAAGCGCCCAGCGTGCGGCTCGCCTCCCTGGCGCGGCTGTTCGCGGTAACCACCCAACCCACGCACCGCGCCCTCGACGACGCGCGCGCCACCGTCGACGTGTTGCACGCCCTCATCGAGCGAGTGGGTAACCAGGGCGTGCACACCTATGCCGACCTGCGCGCCTACCTGCCGGACGTGACACCCACTCAGCGCCGCAAGCGGGTGCTCGCCGAGGGCCTGCCGCGCCGGCCCGGCGTGTATCTGTTCCGGGGGCCGGCGGGCGAAGTGCTGTACATCGGCACCGCGGTGGACCTGCGACGACGGGTCAATCAGTACTTCACCGGGGCCGACCCCCGGGGCCGGATGAAGGAGATGGTCGCGCTGGCCGGCGCGGTCGACCACGTCGAATGCGCCCACGCCCTGGAGGCCGGCGTGCGGGAACTGCGGCTGCTGGCCGCCCACGCCCCGCCGTACAACCGGCGGTCCCGATTCCCGCACCGATGGTGGTGGGTGGCGTTGACCGAGGAGGCCTTCCCCCGCCTGGCGGTGGTGCGGGCGCCGCGGCACGACCGCGCCGTCGGCCCGTTCCGGGCCCGCGCCGACGCCGCGGACGTGGCCGCCCTGCTGGCCCGGTTCACCGGGTTGCGCACCTGCACCAACCGGCTGGGGCGCTCGGCGCTGCACGGGCCGCTGTGCGCCGAGGCGGAGGTGTCGCCCTGTCCGGCCGCGCGTGACGCCACCGCCATTCAGTACGCCGCCGCCGTGGCGCGGGTCGCGGCGTTGATCGACGGCGCGGACAACGCCGCGCTGGCCGCGGCCGTGGACCAGGTCGGCGCGCTCGCCGAGCGGCATCACTTCGAGAGCGCCGCGCGACTGCGCGACCGCGCCGTCACCGCGATCGAGACGCTATGGCGCGGCCAACGGCTGCGCGCCCTGGTTGCGTTGCCCGAGCTGGTCGCCGCCGCCCCCGATGGGCAGGGTGGCTATCACCTGGCCGTCATCCGCCATGGCCAACTCGCCGCGGCGGGCTGCGCCCGGCGTGGGGTGCCGCCGATGCCGGTCATCGACGCGATCGTCGCTGGGGCACAAGCGATTTTGCTCACGCCCGGCCCTTTGGGCGGCGCACTGGTCGAGGAGACCGCGCTCATCATGCGCTGGCTGACGACGGCGGGGGCGCGCATCGTTCGGGTCGCCGAGGACGGCTGGGCGTCTCCCCTGCGATCGGCGGGCGCCTGGTCGGCGTGGGCCGCGTCGGCGCGCTCGGCGCGACTGGCCGCAGAACAGCTTTCGGCGCAGGAACTCCGGGGATCAGACCTGCTGTCCGAACCTCACCCATCGCGCGAGCAGTTGTTCGGCCGCACCCGAGTCGATGGCCTTACCGGCGCGGGCCAGCCCGTCCTCCCACGCCGGCAACCATTCAGCGCGGCTGGATAACCCCGCGTGCGCGACGATCGCGCCGGCGGCGTTGAGCACGACGGCGTCGCGCACCGGGCCCTTGCCGCCGGCCAGCACCGCTCGCACCTCGGCCGCGTTGGCCTGCGCGTCGCCACCCAGCAGGTCGTCGAGATCGGCTCGGGGAAAACCGAATCCGGCCGGATCGAAGGTCAGCTTGTCCACAGTGCCGGCCTGCACCCGCCAGATCGTGCTGGTCGTGGTGGTCGTCAGCTCGTCGAGCCCGTCGTCGCCGTGCACCACCAGCACACTGGACCGGCGGGCGGCGAACACACCGGCCATCACCTCGGAGAGACCCTCGAACGCGCAGCCGATCAATCCGGCCCGCGGTCTGGCCGGATTGGTAAGCGGCCCAAGGAGATTGAACACCGTCGGCACACCGATCTCGCGGCGCACCGCGGAGGTGTGCCGGTAGGACGGGTGGAACAGCGGCGCGAAGCAGAACCCGATGCCGACCTCGGCGAGGCTGCGTGCGACGTCTTCGGGCCCGAGGTCGATCCGGATGCCGAGCGCCTCGAGCGTGTCGGCGCCGCCGGACAGCGACGAGGCCGCCCGGTTGCCGTGTTTGACCACCGGCACGCCGGCGGCCGCGGCGACGATGGCCGCCATCGTGGACAGGTTCACCGTGTTGACGCCGTCGCCACCGGTACCGACGATGTCGACGGTGTCGTCGCGGATGGCCCCGGCCGGCATCGGCAGCGCGTGGTTGAGCATCACGTCGGCCAGCTCGATGACTTCGGCCGAGGTGGGGATCTTCACCTGCATCGCCACCGCGAAGGCCGCGATCTGGGCGGGGCTGGCATCGCCGGCCATGATCTGGTCCATGGCCCAGGCGGCCTGCCCGCGCGCCAGGTCCTGACCGCCGGTCAGCCGAGACAGGACCCGCGGCCACGATGTCGCGGACGCGCCGGGCGCCTCAGATGACAAAGCCACGCGCCGATGGTCCCACGCGGACCACGCGTAGCCCCAACCTCCACCGCGAGCCTTCCGGCGCGCTCGCCGGCGCGACGCGTTGGACATCAATTGCCGCCCCGGGTGGAGTTCAACAACTACAAAGCGTCATACTTGCGGATGTGACCAGCGCTGCCGCTACTTCGGGTACTGCAATTACGTCGCGGGTGCATTCGCTGAACCGACCCAACATGGTCAGCGTCGGCACCATCGTTTGGCTTTCCAGCGAGCTGATGTTCTTTGCTGGTCTCTTCGCGATGTACTTCACCGCCCGCGCCCAATCGGGTGGAAAGTGGCCGCCGCCGCCGACCGAGCTGAACCTGTACCAGGCCGTCCCGGTCACATTGGTGCTGATCGCGTCGTCGTTCACCTGCCAGATGGGGGTGTTCGCGGCCGAGCGCGGCGACGTGTTCGGGCTGCGCCGCTGGTACGTGCTGACCTTCCTGATGGGCCTGTTCTTCGTTTGCGGCCAGGGCTACGAGTACTACCACCTGATGTCGCACGGGACCACCATCCCCGGGAGCGCCTACGGCAGCGTGTTCTACCTGGCCACCGGATTCCACGGCCTGCACGTCACCGGCGGGTTGATCGCCTTCATCTTCTTGCTGGCCCGCACCGCGATGAGCAAGTTCACACCGGCGCAGGCTACGGCCAGCATCGTCGTCTCGTACTACTGGCATTTCGTCGACATCGTGTGGATCGCGCTGTTCGCCGTGATCTATTTCATCCGATGAGCAGGCGCTGGACGAACAGGAGTGCTCGGTTGAAGAAACTGGGATCTACCCGATCCGGTGCGGCCAAGCCGCCACACGGGCAGCGTGACCGTTCGCGGCGGCGGCTGCGTCGGCGGCTGTCCGGCGGCCTGCTGCTGCTGATAGCGCTGACCATCGCCGGCGGTTTGGCCGCCATCCTGACTCCGCGGCCGCAGGTGGCCGTCGCCGACGAGTCGAACTCGGCACTGCTGCGCACCGGCAAGCAGTTGTTCGACACGTCGTGCGTGTCCTGCCACGGGGCCAACCTGCAGGGCGTCCCCGACCGCGGGCCCAGCCTGATCGGCGTGGGCGAGGAAGCCGTCTACTTCCAGGTGTCGACCGGCCGGATGCCGGCGATGACCGGTGAGGCTCAGGCGCCGCGCAAGGAACCGATCTTCGACGAGGGGCAGGTCGACGCTCTGGGCGCCTACGTCCAGGCCAACGGCGGCGGCCCGACCACGGTGCGTAACCCGGACGGCAGCCTGGCGATGCGCTCGCTGCGTGGCCAGGACCTGGGCCGCGGCGGCGACCTGTTCCGGCTGAACTGCTCGTCGTGCCACAACTTCACCGGCAAGGGCGGGGCGCTGTCGTCGGGCAAGTACGCGCCGGATCTGGAGCCCGCCAACGAGCAGCAGATCCTGGCGGCCATGCGGACCGGCCCGCAGAACATGCCGAAATTCTCCGACCGTCAGCTGTCTTTCGAGGCTAAGAAGGACATCATCGGCTACATCAAGGCGGTGACCGAGGAGCGCCAGCCGGGCGGCTACGGCCTGGGTGGATTCGGGCCCGCACCCGAGGGTATGGCCGCCTGGATCATCGGGATGGTCGCCGCCATCGGGCTGGCACTGTGGATTGGGGCACGAGCATGAGCCGCGCCGAGACGATGCAGAGCGCAGCGATGAGGAGGAGCGGCGCAAAATGAGCGACGCCTTGGATCAGGGAGCCGGTCGCGGCTCTGACACCGGCGGGAGCCCGCACGGCGTCGGCCAGAGGGAGCCCGACGACGCGGCGCTGGCCGCCATGTCGCAGCAGGAACTGGTGGCGTTAGGCGGCAAGCTGGACGGCGTCGAAACGGTGTTCAAGGAACCCCGTTGGCCTATCGAGGGCACCAAGGCCGAAAAGCGCGCCGAGCGCGGGGTTGCCCTCTGGCTTTTGCTGGGTGGCTTCTTCGGGCTGGCACTGCTGCTGATCTTCTTGTTCTGGCCGTGGGAGTACAAGCCCAAGGAGGAGGCCGGGAGCTTCCTCTACGACCTGACCACCCCGCTGTACGGGCTGACGTTCGGGATGGCGATCCTGTCAATCGGGATCGGCGTCATCCTGTATCAGAAACGCTTTATCCCGGAAGAGATTTCGATCCAGGAGCGCCACGACGGCGCCTCGCGGGACGTTGACCGCAAAACGGTGGTGGCGAACCTGGCCGACGCGTACGGGGGTTCGACCGTCGGGCGGCGCAAGCTGATCGGCCTTTCGCTGGGGATGGGGCTGGGCGCGTTCGGGCTTTCCACCCTGGTGGCGTTTGCTGGCGGATTGATCAAGAACCCGTGGAAGCCGGTGGTGCAGACCGCCGACGGCAAGAAGGCCGTGCTGTTCACCTCCGGGTGGACCCCGCGCTATCACGGCGAAACGATCTATCTGGCGCGCGCCACCGGCTCCGCCTCGACGTCGCCGTTCGTCAAGATGCGGCCTGAGGATCTCGACGCCGGCGGCATGGAAACCGTCTTCCCCTGGCGGGAGTCCGACGGCGACGGCACCACCCCGGAATCGCAGGAGAGGCTGCGGGCCATCAACCAGGGTGTGCGAAACCCCGTGATGCTCATCCGAGTTCGGCCCACCGACATGGGGCGCGTGGTCAAGCGACAGGGTCAGGAAAGCTTCAACTTCGGCGAATTCTTCGCCTATACCAAGGTCTGCTCGCACCTGGGATGCCCCGCATCCCTGTACGAGGAGCAGTCCTACCGGATCTTGTGCCCATGCCACCAGTCGCAGTTCGACGCGCTGCACTTCGCGAAGCCGATTTTCGGGCCGGCCGCGCGTGCGTTGGCGCAACTGCCGATCACGATCGACACCAACGGGTATCTGGTCGCCAACGGTGACTTCGTCGAGCCCGTCGGACCGGCATTCTGGGAGAGGACGACAACATGAGTCCGAAATTCAGCCCCCCGAAGATCGGCGATGTCCTGGCCCGTCAGGGCGAGGACATCGACACGCGTTACCACCCGTCGGCGGCGGTTCGCAGACAGCTCAACAAGGTGTTCCCCACCCACTGGTCGTTCCTCTTGGGTGAGATCGCGATGTACAGCTTCATCGTGCTGCTGCTCACCGGTGTGTACCTGACGCTGTTCTTCGACCCGTCCATGGGTGAGATCACCTACAACGGCGCGTATCAGCCGCTGCGCGGCGTGGACATGTCGAAGGCCTTCGCATCGACGCTCGACATCTCCTTCGAGGTGCGCGGCGGTCTGTTCGTCCGGCAGGTCCACCACTGGGCCGCACTGATTTTCGCCGCGTCGATCATGGTGCACTTGGCCCGCATCTTCTTCACCGGCGCCTTCCGGCGGCCACGCGAGGCCAACTGGGTGATCGGCTCGCTGCTGCTGATCCTGGCCATGTTCGAGGGTTACTTCGGTTACTCGCTCCCCGACGACCTGTTGTCGGGCATCGGGTTGCGCGCCGCGCTGTCCTCGATCACGTTGGGTATGCCGGTGATCGGCACCTGGTTGCACTGGGCCCTGTTCGGCGGTGACTTCCCCTGCGGTGGCGTCGGAAACGAATGCGCCACAGCGGGTTACATCATCCCGCGGATGTATGCCCTGCACATCCTGCTGCTGCCGGGCATCATCCTGGCGCTGATCGGGCTGCACCTGGCCATGGTGTGGTTCCAGAAGCACACCCAGTTCCCCGGACCCGGACGCACCGAGCACAACGTGGTCGGCGTGCGAGTGATGCCGGTGTTCGCCGTCAAGTCCGGCGCATTCTTCGCCGCGATCGTCGGCGTGCTGGGCCTGCTGGGTGGCCTGCTGCAGATCAACCCGATCTGGAACCTGGGCCCCTACAAGCCTTCTCACGTCTCGGCCGGTTCGCAGCCCGACTTCTACATGATGTGGACCGAAGGCCTGGCGCGTATCTGGCCGCCATGGGAGTTCTACTTCTGGCACCACACCGTCCCCGCGGCCGTGTGGGTGGCGTTGATCATGGGCCTGATCTTCGTCCTGCTGATCATCTACCCGTTCCTGGAAAAGCGGTTCAGCGGTGACTACGCGCACCACAACCTGCTGCAGCGGCCGCGCGACGTGCCGGTGCGCACGTCGATCGGCGCGATGGCGATCGCGTTCTACATGTTGCTGACGCTGTGCGCGATGAACGACATCATCGCGTTCAAGTTCGACATCTCGCTGAACGCGACGACGTGGATCGGGCGCATCGGCATGGTGATCGTTCCGCCGGTTGTCTATTTCATCACCTACCGGTGGTGCATCGGACTGCAGCGCAGCGACCGCGCGGTGCTCGAGCACGGCATCGAGACCGGCATCATCAAGCGACTGCCGCACGGTGCCTACATCGAGCTGCACCAGCCGCTCGGCCCGGTCGACGACCACGGCCACCCGCTGCCGCTGGCCTACCAGGGGGCGGCTCTGCCCAAGAAGATGAACAAGCTGGGCTCGGGCGGAACTCCGGGCAGCGGCAGCTTCCTGCGCGCCGACCCGTTGTCCGAGGATGCGGCGTTGCGAGAGGCGGCGCACCGCTCTGAGCGACGCGCCCTGACCGCACTGCGCGAACACCAGGACGGCCTGAACGGTTCGACGAACGGCTCGACGAACGGTTCGACGAACGGCGAAGGCGCCGAGCACTAGCCCATTTCCCTGCCGAGCGACGCCGCCCGCGATTGCGTGGGCGGCGCACCGGCAGCTTGTGACCGCGAGACTTAAGCCATAGCGACGCCGCACGGCGTGTCGTCTGTGTGGTTTACGTGTCGACGCCGCCGCCGCGCGAACCCCCGACGCCAACCAGGCCGAGGCGCCCGCCCCGGTTCGGGTGGCTACTGCTCGGCGACGGCCTCGCGCAGCTGGCGGATGTGCAGCCACTCCACCGCCGGCATGGCCGCGGTGATGACGCCGGCGAACCCATATCCGACCCACGACGCGCCATCATGACCGACCGCCATCAGATAGGTCGCCGTGGCGACCGCGATCAGTGCGGCGCCCATCGTGCCGGTCAGTATCACGGTGCCGCGCAACCAGATTCGGTCCACCGCCTCGCCCGACCACTCGGCCCCCGAGGCGGACGTCGCCGTTTGCGCCGTGGCGGTTCCGGTGCGCGGGGTACCGGTCCCCAGGCGCATCGACGGCCTTGCCGGTCCACGCGCGGGCGCGGTCATCGCCTGAGCCGCCGGCTCGGACTGCGACATCCGCCGGGCGCGCAACAGGATGGGGATCGCGGCCGCGATGATCAGCGCCGAAACGACGATGACGGCGTACAGCACCCAGGTGGTGTGCGGGCTGCTGGCCGCCTTGTGAAAGCCCCTGCCCAGGTCCGCCAGTGCGACGGCGGCCGCCACGCTGACGCCCAGCAGCACGAGGTAGATGGCGGCGCACGCGCCCATCAGGATGCGGTCCACGACCTCGGGCGCGACGGTGTCGTCACCGACGTCGCGCCGGTAAGCCGAATATCTGCTGACCATCAGCAGCTCGTCTGCGGGGAGTCGTTGCTGTTCGACGAGAGCACCGTTCCATCGCTGGTGGTGATCGAACAATTGAGCCTGCTGACCCGGAACAGGCTGGACGCCTCGACCGATCCCACGTCCGATTGCGAGATCGGGGTGACCGTCATCGACCACGGGATGTACACGTTGTGCTGGGTGCGCCGCCGGCCGGACGCGTCGACGTAGGTCACCGAAATGATGTCTCCTGGGGCTTTGGTGCCGGTCACCGAGTAGGTGACCTGACGCGGTCCCGCCGGCGTGGTGGGCGGCGGTGGCGCGGCCGCTGTGGACGTCGCCGGCGGTGGCGCCGGCGCGGGTGCGGGCGGGGGCGGCGGTGCCGGAGAAGGCGTCACCGTCACAGTCTGGGTCTCCGTTGCCGGCGGGGGCGGCGGTTCGGTGGTGGACGGCGGCGGGGGTGGCGGCGGCGGTGGCGGTTTGGTGGTCGTGATCTCGTCCTGCAGCGGCGGCGTGGACGGGGCGGTGGTGGTTCCGGGGTTGGCGAGTTTGGTGGTATCGGTGCGCGCGAACAGCAGCGATACCGACACGACGAGCGCGATCGCGGCCACGATGGCGGCGACCCCCACCACCCACGGCCAGCGCGCGGTACTGCGCCCGTCGTCGGCGTCGGAGGACTCGTCGAAGTCGTCGTAGTCGTAGAGCCGCAGATCGGCCGGCACGTAGGGGCCGGTGCTGAAATGCTCGGACTCCGGAGCGGAGTAGGCCCTCGAGTACACGTCCGTCTCGTCGGTCTGGTTCGCGGCGGCCTGTTCGGCCCTGTCCGCGAAGGGTTCCGGCTCGCCCTCGACATCGCCGCCGGGGCCGGGTTGCAGATCGTCGCCCAGCGCATCGCCCGAAGGCGGTTCGTGGCTGACCGGGTCGGCAGGGTCGGGTTCGTCAGGATCCCATCCCGGGGGTCTCGACCCGCTCATCTCTGCCTTTGCCTACCCTGTTCGACTGCCTCACCCGCGCGCAAGAATCCGCGATCGCATCGTTGCGGGCGCGCTGGGACGCTCCTCATTTGCCTGGGCAAAACACTACCGAACCCCAAAGGGGCAAAGCCGTCGTGGCGAAGGGCCCACCAATCACGTGATCTGATTGTGACCTTTATGCCGCGATTCAGTGCTTCTCGGGACCGAGGTAGTACTCGAAGACCAGCCCGGCCACCGACGTCAGGACGAACATGATTCCGGCGACGATCAGCCACGGCAGCCACAGCGCGATGCCCACCGCGACCACCGAGCCCGACAGCGCCACCAGAATCGGCCACCAGCTGTGCGGGCTGAAGAAGCCCAATTCGCCTGCTCCATCGCTGATCTCAGCGCCTTCGTAGTCCTCCGGCCGGGTGTCCAGCCGGCGCGCCACAAAGCGGAAAAACGTCGCCGTGATCATCGCAAGGCCACCGGTCAGCACCAGCGCGGTGGTGCCCGCCCACTCCACACCACCGGTGGCGAAGATCGCGGTCAGCACCCCGTAGAGCACCGCAACCACAATGAAGAACCCGGCAATGAATTCGAATAGCCTGGCTTCGATATGCATTTGGTGTCCTAACCTACTGGCTTCCGGCCAATTGACCGCGCTTGGTGTCGAACGGGTGGGTGGTCACCGCGAGCGGGGCCTGCCCGATCGCCTGCAATGCCTCGGCGTTGCTCTTTCCGCCCATCCGCTGTTGCAGGTAGGCCTTGAAGTCGTTGGGCGTCACCACCCGAACCTCGAAGTTCATCATCGAGTGATAGGTGCCACAGAACTCCGCGCAGTGGCCCACGAACGCGCCCGGCGTCTGGATCTCCTCGGTCTGGAAGACGTGCACCGAGTTGTTCGCGTCGGCGTTCGGGATGACGTCGCGCTTGAACAGGAACTCGGGCACCCAGAACGTGTGAACCACGTCCGCGGACGCCAGATCGAATTCGATGCGCTTGCCCGTGGGCAACACCAGCACCGGGATCTCGTCGCTGGAACCCAGCGTCTCGACCTTGTCGAAGTTCAGGTATTGGCGGTCCGAGGTGTTGAAGCCGCGGACGGCACCGACGCGCTCCTCACCGTGCGCGTCCTTGCCCTCCGGCTTGGAGAGCATGGCCTTCTTGCGCTCGGGGTCCGTGCCGTCGTAGGTCAGCGTGCCGTCCTTGAAGGCGACGCGTTGATAGCCGAACTTCCAGTTCCACTGGAAGGCCGTGACGTCGATCACTACCTCGGGGTCCTTGGCCAGGTGCAGCATCTTCTCCTGCACGACCACGGTGAAATAGAACAGCACCGAGATGATGAGGAACGGCGTCACGGTGAGCGCCAGCTCCAGCGGCATGTTGTAGCCGAACTGGCGGGGCAGCTCGGTGTCGGTCGCCTTCTTGCGGTGGAAGGCGGACGCCCAGAAGATCAGCCCGAACACGATGCCGCCGACGACGAGCGAGGCGATCACCGCGCCGATCCACAGTTCGCGGTTGAGGTGCGCCTCCGGGGTGATGCCCCGCGGCCAGCCCAGGGCCAGCGCGTCCGCCCAGCTGCTGCATCCGCTCAGGAACAACGCCAGCACGCCCAACGTCAAGGCGAGCGCGAAGGGCCGAAGACGACGCGAAAGGCCCTGCCCCGCGCCCCCGGAACGGCGCCGAAAGCTGCCCTGCGACAAACGGTGCGAACGGTCCTGCTCGCGAGGGGTCACGTTAGCGCCTCCTGCTCGGATATCGAATACTACGCAGCGTAGACCACGCTCCTGAGCCCGGCGACGAAACCCCGGCCCGCCAGTCTGCCCGGCCATAGCCCACGTGCCGGGTGTGACGTCCACGCACGCCGGGAAAGTGCGGCATACTGGGGCGCCGTGTGTGGTCTGCTCGCGTTCGTTGCCGCCCCGGAGGGCTCGGATGATGAAGCCGCCGCCGCCCGAGCCGACGCCGCCGTCGCGCGCGCGTCGCATTCGATGCGCCACCGCGGGCCCGACGAGCCCGGCACGTGGGTGGACCCGGACACCGACGGCTCCGCCGTTTTCGGCTTCAACCGGCTGTCCATCATCGACATCGCGCATTCGCATCAACCGCTGCGCTGGGGGCCGCCCGAGGCACCCGACCGCTACGTGCTGGTGTTCAACGGCGAGATCTACAACTACCTCGAGCTGCGCGACGAACTGGCCACCCGACACGGCGCCACCTTCGCCACCGACGGCGACGGCGAGGCCATCGTCGTCGGCTATCACTACTGGGGCACCGACGTACTGGCGCGGCTGCGCGGCATGTTCGCGTTCGCGCTATGGGACACAGAGACGCGTGAATTGTTCTGCGCGCGAGACCCTTTCGGCATCAAGCCACTGTTCATGGCGACCGGCGCCGGCGGCACCGCGGTGGCCAGTGAGAAGAAGTGCCTGCTGGACCTGGCCGAGCTGATCGGGTTCGACACCGGGATCGACGAGCGGGCGGTGCAGCACTACACGGTCCTGCAGTACGTGCCCGAGCCCGAGACGCTGCACCGCGGGGTGCGCCGGCTGGAATCGGGCTGCTACGCCCGAATCCGTCCCGACCGGCTGCAACCGGAGGTCACCCGGTATTTCGCGCCACGCTTTACCGCCGTTCCGATGACCCGCGACACCGAACAGGCCCGCTACGACGAGATCACCGCGGTGCTCGAGGACTCGGTGGCCAAGCACATGCGCGCCGACGTGACCGTCGGGGCGTTTCTGTCCGGGGGGATCGACTCCACCGCCATCGCGGCGCTGGCCATCCGGCACAACCCCCGGCTGATCACGTTCACCACCGGTTTCGAGCGCGAGGGCTTCTCCGAGATCGACGTCGCGGTGGCCTCGGCCGAGGCGATCGGCGCCCGCCACATCGCCAAGGTGGTCAAGCCCGACGAGTTCGTCGCCGCCCTGCCGGAGATCGTCTGGTACCTCGACGAGCCGGTGGCCGACCCCGCGCTGGTGCCGCTGTTCTTCGTCGCCCGGGAGGCCCGCAAGCACGTCAAGGTGGTGCTGTCCGGCGAAGGGGCCGACGAGCTGTTCGGCGGCTACACGATTTACCGGGAGCCGCTGTCGCTGAAGCCCTTCAACTACCTGCCGCGGCCGCTGCGGCGGTCGATGGGCAAGGTGTCCAAACCCCTGCCGGAGGGCATGCGGGGCAAGAGCCTGCTGCACCGCGGCTCGCTGACGCTCGAGGAGCGCTACTACGGCAATGCCCGCAGCTTCTCCGACGCGCAGCTGCGCGACGTGCTGCCCATCTTCCGCCAGGAATGGACCCACACCGACGTCACCGCGTCGCTGTATGCCGAATCGGCCGGTTGGGATCCGGTGGCCCGCATGCAGCACATCGACCTGTTCACCTGGCTGCGCGGCGACATCTTGGTCAAGGCCGACAAGATGACCATGGCCAACTCGCTGGAGCTTCGGGTGCCGTTCCTGGATCCCGAGGTGTTCGCCGTCGCCTCGCGGCTGCCGGTCGAGGCCAAGATCACCCGCGCGACGACGAAGTACGCGCTGCGGCGCGCGCTGGAGCCGATCGTTCCGGCGCACGTGCTGCACCGGCCCAAGCTCGGGTTCCCGGTCCCGATCCGGCACTGGTTGCGCGCGGGCGAGCTGCTGGAGTGGGCGTACGCGATGGTGGACTCCGCGAAGGACGGGCAGGCCGATCGCCTGGTCGACCTCGCCGCGGTGCGCCGGATGCTCGACGAGCATCGCAACGGCGTCAGCGATCACAGCCGTCGGCTGTGGACACTGCTGATCTTCATGCTCTGGCACGCGATCTTCGTCGAGCACAGCGTGGTGCCACAGATCAGCGAGCCGGTGTACCCCGTCGAGTTATGACCTGCGAGCAGACACGAAAGTGCCGCGACACGCCGATTTTTGGGTGCTTTCGCGCCCGCTCGCCGAACTGACTAGGCGAGGACCGCGGCGATCTCGGCGGCCGCCTCGTCGCCGTAGGCGTCAGCGAGTCGGGTCTTGGCGACCGCGGCGTCCCACGTCCACTCCTGGGTTCCGGTGGACTCCAGCACCAAAACGGCGACCAGCGAGCCGAGCTGAGCCGACCGCTCGAGGCTCAGCCCGGCGGTGCGGCCGGTGAGGAAGCCGGCCCTGAACGCGTCGCCGACGCCGGTGGGGTCGGTCTGGCTGGTCTCGGGCACCACGCCGACGTGGGTGGTCGTCCCGTCGCGCTCGACGATGTCGACGCCCTTGGCGCCCAGCGTGGTCACCCGCAGGTCGACCTTCTTCTGCACGTCGGCCTCGGACCAGCCGGTCTTGGAGAGCAGCAGTTCCCACTCGTAGTCGTTGGTGAACAGGTAGGCGGCCCCGTCGACGAGCTTGTCGATCTCCTCGCCGGACAGGCGCGGCAGCTGCTGGGACGGGTCGGCGGCGAACGGCAGGCCGAGCTTGCGGCACTCCTCGGTGTGCACCACCATCGCGTCCGGGTCGTTGGCGCCGATGATCACCAGGTCCGGCTTGCCCGCGGACGCGACGTCGGC
This sequence comes from Mycobacterium sp. NGS11, assembly GCF_059813315.1. Classification (NCBI taxonomy): domain Bacteria; kingdom Bacillati; phylum Actinomycetota; class Actinomycetes; order Mycobacteriales; family Mycobacteriaceae; genus Mycobacterium; species Mycobacterium sp. NGS11. Next base: position 417,162 of record NZ_JCALEJ010000002.1, on the reverse strand, counting down.
GAGCTTGATGTTGCGGGCCTCCGACATGGCACCGGGATAAAAGGATGCGATCTGGGCCATGTCCTCATCGGTCGTGCAGACGAAGCGTGCGGTTTTCGCGGTCTGCGAGATCAGCACGTGGTCGCAGTTGACGCCGTGGGACTGCAGCCATTCGCGGTACTCGCCGAAGTCGTCGCCGGCCGCACCCACCAGCGCCACGTCGCCGCCCAGCACGCCGATGGCGAAGGCGATGTTGCCCGCCACGCCGCCGCGGTGGATCACCAGGTCGTCAACCAGAAAACTCAGGGACACCTTCTGCAGGTGCTCGGCCAGCAGGTGCTCGGAAAACCGGCCGGGGAACCGCATCAGATTGTCGGTTGCAATCGAACCTGTCACCGCGATCGTCACGAAAACTCCATCCTTCGTTAGTAAGGTTATCTAGCTTACTCACGGGCCCCGACCGTCGCTGTGTGCGCGGCCGGCGCGAGGCAGTGCGCTAGCCTCCCTAGGGAACTCACTCAAGTCGCCGGGATCACATTGCTCGGGCCGCAACCCGATTGCAGTCCCGTCTACCACCGTAGGAGAACCACGATGGCAGGTCCGCACTCGCCGAACCACACCGTCGGCGGCGGCGACGGCGGACCGGGTGGACCTGAGCCCTCTAGCCAATCCCAGCCACTCGAGTTTCCCGACGACGCCGCGGGCTTCACCTCGGCTCCGCAGGCAGGACCTGGTGCCGCCAATTATGCCGGGCAGCCGCCCGCGCCGGTCCCGTACCCGCGATCCAAGCGGCGGCTGATCGTCGGCATCGTGCTGGCCATCGCGCTCGTCGCGGTGCTGACGGTGGCCATCGTGTACGGGGTCCGCACCAACGGGGCCAACACCGGGGCCACCTTCTCCGAGGGCGCGGCCAAGACGGCCATCCAGGGCTATCTGGACGCGCTCGAGCACCGCGACATCGACGAGATCGCCCGCAATGCGCTGTGCGGTTTGTACGACGGCGTCCAGGACAAACGATCCGACCAGGCCCTGGCCAAGCTCAGCAGTGACGCGTTCCGCAAGCAGTTCTCCGAGGTCGAGCTGACCTCGATCGACAAGATCGTGTACCTGTCGCAGTACCAGGCGCAGGCCTTGTTCACCATGCGGGTTTCACCGGTGAGCGGCGGCCCGATGCACGGGCAGGTGCAGGGCATCGCGCAGCTGCTGTTCCAGCGCGGTCAGATCATGGTGTGCTCGTACGTGCTGCGCACCGGCGGCTCGTACTAGACACACTCCGTCAGCCGGACCACACGGCCCGACTGACGGAGTTGCGGGGTCTAGTCGATCAGTTGAACGAGTCGCCGCAGGCGCACGATCCCGTGGCGTTGGGGTTGTCGATGGTGAAGCCCTGCTTCTCGATGGTGTCCACGAAGTCGATGGACGCGCCTTCGACGTAGGGCGCGCTCATCCGGTCCACCGTCAGCTTCACTCCCCCGAACTCCACCGTCAGGTCGCCGTCCAGCGCGCGGTCGTCGAAGAAGAGGTTGTAGCGCAGGCCGGCGCACCCGCCGGGCTGCACCGCGATGCGCAGCGCGAGGTCGTCGCGGCCCTCCTGGTCCAGCAGGGACTTTGCCTTGGTGGCGGCGGCCTCGGTCAGGATCACGCCGTGGGTCGTGGTGGCGTTCGACTCGTTTTGCACCGTCATTGCTTCTCCTACATGCCTCATCGTTGGGTGGGGTCGATCAAGCCCGCAATCGCCGGCTTGCGCCGGGCGATCCGGACCGCCCGAAAGTCCACTCCATCAACGGTACCTTGCAGGACCGGTATTCCCGAGTCGCGCCGCAACCACGGACGCCAGCCCCATGAGCTGGTTGGCCGCGTCGGCCTGCGCCAGGCGCACCGATCCGGCGTGCTCGGCGATGGATAACGCCGCCATGATCCCCGCCGAGCGCACGGTCGCGTTGTCCAGGCCGACTTGGCCGGCCAGCACGACCACCGGAATCCCCCGCGGCCGGGCCGCGTCGGCGAGAAATCCGACCACCTTGCCGTGCAGGGACTGCTCGTCGAACCGGCCCTCACCGGTGACGATCATCTCGGCGGTGTCCAGGTCGTCGGACAGCCGGGTGTGTTCGGCGATGATGGCCGCGCCGGACTCGCAGCGCCCGCCGAGCGCCAAGAGCCCGGCGCCGATGCCGCCTGCGGCCGCGGCGCCCGGCTCGGCGCTCACGTCGCGCCCGGCCACCGCCTCCAGGATCAGCGCCCACGCCTGCAGGCGAACCTCCAGTGCGGCCACGGTTGCCGTGTCGGCGCCCTTCTGCGGTCCGAACACCCGGGCCGCCCCCCACGGTCCCAGCAGCGGGTATTCGGTGTCGGAGGCAGCGATCAGCTCCACGTCCGCCAGTTTCCGGCGGGCGGACTCCAGCCCGCCGAGTTCGGAGATCATGCCCTGTCCGCCGTCGGTGCAGGCGCTGCCGCCCAGCCCGACCACGATCCGCGTCGCCCCCACCCGCAACGCCTCGGCGATCAGCTGTCCCACGCCTTTGCTGTGCGCCGCCATGGCGGTCTCCGGACTGGGCGCCCGGCCGATCAACGCCAAACCGCACGCTTGCGCGCATTCCAGGTAGGCGGTGGCCGAGCCGCTATCGAACACCCAATCGGCTTCGGCGGTGGCTTTCAGCGGTCCGGTCACCCGCAGCCGCCGCATCTCCCCCAGCCGGCTGGCCAGGACCTCGACGAAGCCGGGGCCACCGTCGGATTGCGGGGCGACGATGAACCGGTCGCCGGGACGCGACCGCGTCCAGCCGGTCGCGATGGCGGCGGAGGCCTCCAGGGCCGACATGCTGTCGCCGTAGCAGTCCGGGGCCACCAGAACTTGCATAGCGGGCAATTGAAGACGGCCGGGGGCCAGGCCGGGACCCCCGTCGGAGCCCATTGACCCGTTGTCCATCAAAGGCAGCCGTTCATCTCGTGTAAGAGTAGGGCCAAGCGAGTCACCAAGCAGGTCTAATAGGAAGGCATTCCGGGCGAATTCCGGCGCGAACCGTCCGCGAAGTAACCTGGCCACTGTGAAGCTGTTGGGCCGCAAGAAAGGCCAGGACACCGAGCTCGACGAGAGCGCCGCCGCGCCGGCCGCCTCCGGGCTTGCCGGCGCGTCAGGCGCCGCACGCGATGCGCAGCGGACGGGCCCCAAGGGGCGGCCCACGCCCAAACGCAATGAGGCCCGCCGCAACGCCAAAAAGGGGCCGATCGCGCCCGCGCCCATGACGGCCTCCGAGGCGCGGGCCCGCCGCAAATCACTGGCCGGTCCCAAGCTCAGCCGCGAGGAGCGCCGGGCGGACAAGGCCGCCGGCCGGGCCCGCATGTCGGAGCGCCGGGAGCGGATGATGGCCGGCGAAGAGGGCTACCTGTTACCTCGCGACCAGGGGCCCATCCGCCGCTACGTTCGCGACGTGGTGGACTCCCGGCGCAATCTGCTGGGCCTGTTCATGCCGTCGACCCTGTTCTTGATGTTCATCATGTTCGGCGTGCCGCAGCTGCAGCTGTGGATATCGCCGGCCATGTTGGTGTTGATGGCCGTGATGAGCGTCGACGGCCTGATCCTGGGCCGCAAGGTGAGCAGGCTGGTCGACACGAAATTCCCGAGCAACACCGAAAGCCGTTGGAAGCTAGGCCTTTACGCCGCCGGCCGGGCGTCTCAGATGCGCCGGATGCGGACGCCACGGGCCCAGGTCAAGCACGGCGCCAGTGTCGATTAAAGTTCGCCGGAAGGCGGGCTGACACCGGTGCGCACCCTGGTGCTCGGCGGGATCAGGTCAGGCAAATCGCGGTGGGCGGAAAAAGCCATTGCCGACGGATTGCGGGCCGGGCAGGCGGTTCACTACCTGGCGCCCGGGCCGGCCGGCCACGACGATGCGGCCTGGGCGCACCGGATCGCCGAGCATCGCAGCCGCCGGCCCGCGCACTGGTCGACGATCGAAACCGACGACATCGCAACGCAATTGCGCCAATCGCCGGACACCCCCACACTGGTCGACGATCTGGGCACCTGGCTGACCGGCGCCCTGGACCGCACCAACGCCTGGGATGACGGCTCGGTGGCGGCCCCCGTCGATGAGGTGCTGGTCGCGGTCGGCGACTTCGCTTCCCCACTGGTGCTGGTCAGCCCCGAGGTCGGGCTGACGATCGTTCCCGCCACCGCGTCCGGACGCCGGTTCGCCGACGAACTCGGCAGCCTCAACCAGCGCCTGGCGCGGCTGTGCGACCGAGTGGTGCTGGTGGTGGCCGGGCAGCCGGTCCGGATCAAACCGTCGGGGGCCTGATGGAATTCGCCGCCGTGTCACCGCCCGATGCCGGGGTCGCCGCCGTCGCCCGTGCCCGCCAGGACACCCTGACCAAGCCCAAGGGCGCGCTGGGCCGCCTCGAGGATTTGTCGGTGTGGGTCTCAGCGTGCCAAGGACAGTGCCCGCCAAGGCAATTCGAGCGCGCCCGGGTGGTGGTGTTCGCGGGTGACCACGGTGTCGCCCGCTCGGGGGTGTCGGCGTACCCACCGGAGGTGACCGCGCAGATGGTCGCCAACTTCGATGCCGGCGGGGCCGCGATCAACGCCCTGGCCGACATCGCCGGGGCAACGGTGCGGGTCGCCGACCTGGCTGTGGACGCGGACCCGCTGACCGAACGGATCGGCGCCCATAAGGTGCGACGCGCCAGCGGCGACATCCGGGTCGAGGACGCGTTGAGCGACGAGGAGACGGCGCGGGCGCTCGAGGCCGGCGCCGCCATCGCCGACGAGGAGGTCGACGCCGGGGCCGACCTGTTGATGGCCGGCGACATGGGGATCGGAAATACCACGGCCGCAACGGTATTGGTGGCGGCGTTGACGAACGCCGAGCCGGTCGTCGCGGTGGGGTTCGGCACCGGGATCGATGACGCCGGGTGGGCCCGCAAGACGGCCGCGGTGCGCGATGCCCTGTTTCGGGCGCGGCAGGTGTTGCCGGATCCGGTCGCGCTGCTGCGCAGCGCGGGCGGCGCCGACCTGGCCGCGATGGCCGGATTCTGCGCGCAGGCCGCGGTCCGGCGCACACCGTTGCTGCTCGACGGCATGGCGGTGACGGCGGCCGCGCTGGTCGCCGAGCACCTGGCGCCGGGCGCCCGGTTGTGGTGGCAGGCCGGTCACCGGTCCACCGAACCCGCTCACCCGCTGGCGCTGACGGCGCTGGATTTGGAGCCGATTCTCGACCTGCGCATGCGCCTGGGCGAGGGCACCGGCGCTGCGCTCGCGCTGCCGGTGCTGCGCGCCGCGGTGGCCGCCCTGTCGTCGATGGCGACCTTCACCCAAGCCGGTGTATCCAACCGCGCCGACGGCCCAAATCAGGCCGCTCGTCCGTCGTGATCCGTTCTCTGGCAACGGCTTTCGCGTTCGGGACGGTGCTGCCCGTTCCGGGTAATGCCCCGATGGGTCGCGGCGCCATGACCGCGCTGCCGGCGGTGGGCGCCGCCCTCGGGGCGTTGGCCGCGGCGGTGACGTGGGGTGGGACTCATGCGTTCGGCCGGTCCAGCCCGCTGCCCGGAGTGCTCGCGATCGCGGTGCTGCTGCTGGTGACCCGTGGCCTGCATCTCGACGGCGTCGCCGATACCGCCGACGGCCTGGGCTGTTACGGGCCGCCGCAGCGCGCGCTGGCGGTGATGCGCGAAGGATCGACCGGGCCGTTCGGCGTCGCCGCCGTGGTGATGGTGATCCTGCTGCAGGCGCTGGCGTTTTCGGCGCTGGGGGCCACGGGTCAAGCCCTCCCCGCGGTGGCCGTGGCGGTTTTCGCGGGCCGGGTGGCCGCGGTGCTGGCCGGCCACCGGTCGGTGCCGGCGGCCGATGGGAGCGCCCTGGGAGCGCGGGTCGCCGCAAGCCAGCCGACCGCGGTGGTGGCGGCCTGGGTCGCGGCGCTGCTGGCCGTTTCGGTGGTAGCCGGGCCGCGGCCGTGGCAGGGACCGGTGGCGGTGCTGGCGGGCCTGGGCTGCGGGGCGCTGCTGGTGCGGCACTGCGTTCGCCGGTTCGGCGGCATCACCGGTGACGTGCTGGGCGCCGCGATCGAATTGACCGTGACGGTGGCCGCGGTGCTGCTCGCGGGCCTGGTGCGGTTCTAGCTGAGCGCGTCAGCCCAGCTTTGCCATCCAGCCGTGAGTGTCGGCGAACGTGCCACGCTGAATGCCGGTCAGGGTATCGCGCAGCGCCATCGTCACCTCGCCGGGTTGGCCGTCGGCGACGGTGAACTCGGTGTCGCCGTACTTCACCTGAGAGACCGGGGTGATGACCGCGGCGGTGCCGCAGGCGAACACCTCGGTGATCTCCCCGGCGGCGGCCTTCTTCTGCCATTCGTCGATGTCGATCCGGCGTTCCTCGATGGCGAACCCGGCGTCAATGGCCAGCTGCAGCAACGAGTTTCGGGTGATGCCGGGCAGCAGCGAGCCGGACAGCTCCGGGGTGACCAGTCGCGCCGACCCGCCGCTGCCGAACACGAAGAAGATGTTCATCCCGCCCATCTCTTCGACGAAGCGCCGTTCGACGGCGTCCAGCCACACCACTTGATCGCAGTCGTTGGCCGCGGCCTCGACCTGCGCCGACAGCGAGGCCGCGTAGTTGCCGCCGAACTTTGCCGCGCCCGTCCCGCCGGGGCTGGCCCGCACGTACTCCGTCGACACCCAGACGGTGACCGGGCTGACGCCCCCCTTGAAGTAGGCGCCGGCCGGCGAGGCGATCAGCAGGTATCGGTAGCGCTTGGACGGACGCACCCCCAATCCGGGCTCGGTGGCGATGACGAACGGGCGCAGGTACAACGCCTCCTCGCCGCCGGCGGCCGGAACCCACGCGTTGTCGACGGCGATGAGCTGGCGCAGCGATTCCATGAACAGCTCTTCGGGCAGCTCCGGGATGGCGAGCCGGCGCGCCGAGGACCGTAGCCGGGCGGCGTTGGCCTCGGCGCGAAACGACACGATCGAGCCGTCGGCCCAGCGGTAGGCCTTGAGTCCCTCGAAGATCTCCTGCGCGTAGTGCAGCACGATCGCCGACGGGTCCAGCTCGATGGGGCCGTACGGGATGACCCGGGCGTTGTGCCAACCTCCGCCGGTCTCGTCGTAGTCGATCGACACCATGTGATCGGTGAAGTACTTGCCGAAACCGGGCTCGGCCAGGATGGTTTCGCGTTCGTCATCGGTTGCCGGGTTTGCCGAGCGCGAAACCGTGAACTCGAGGGAGCCACTGGTCATTGGCCGATTGTATATCCGCCAAACGAATCGGATTTCGCCGCGCAAGCGGCGCGGCTAACGCGTTTTCACCGCGACGAACGGCGGGCGCACGACTTCACACGCGGCGCGACGGCCGCGGACGTCGACGGTGATCTGCTGACCGTCCTTCACTCCGGCATCGGTGTCGATCAGCGCCAGCGCGATCCCGGCCTGCAGCGTCGGGGAGAACGTGCCCGAGGTGGTGACTCCCACCGGAGTGTCGCCGGCGAGCACCGTCAGCCCCGCGCGCAGCACGCCGCGGTCCACCATCCGCAGCCCGCGCAGCAGCCGCGTCGGGCCCGCCTCCTTCTCGGCCAGCAGGGCGTCGCGGCCGAAGAACGCTTCCTTCTTCCAGCCGATCGCCCAGCCGCAGCGGGCCTGCAGCGGGGAGATGTCGAGTGCGAGTTCGTGGCCGTGCAGCGGATAACCCATTTCGGTGCGCAGGGTGTCGCGCGCGCCCAGGCCGGCCGGCTCGCCCCCGGCAGCCCTGACCGCCGCGGCCAGGGCGTCGAACACCACACCGGCGGAGTCCCACGGCGGCAGCAGCTCGTAGCCGTGCTCTCCCGTGTAGCCGGTGCGGCAGACCCGCACCGGCACGCCGGAGAACGACGTGTCCGCGTACGCCATGTAATCCATGTCGGTGGGCAGACCCAGCTCGCCGAGCACGTCGACCGATCGCGGTCCCTGCACGGCCAGCACCGTGTACGCGCGGTGCTGATTGGTGATCGTCAGCCCGGTCGGCGCGGCGGCCTGCAGCGCGTCGACGACGGCGGCGGTGTTGGCGGCGTTGGGCACCAGGAAGATCTCGTCGTCGTCGACGTAGTAGGCGATCAGGTCGTCGACGACGCCGCCGGATTCGGTGCAGCACAACGTGTACTGCGCCTTGCCCGGCCCGATGCGATTCAGGTCGTTGGTGAGCGCGGCGTTGACGAACTGCGCCGCCCCCGGCCCGCGGACCATCGCCTTGCCGAGATGGCTGACATCAAAGAGGCCGACCGCGTTGCGGGTCGCATTGTGCTCGCTGACGGTGCCGGCATACGACACCGGCATGAGCCAGCCGCCGAACTCGGCGAAGCTCGCGCCCAGATCGCGATGACGGTCTTCCAGCGGTCCGTGCTGCAGCTCGCTCACGGCGTCCCACCCTAATCCGCTCCGATGCTGGCACACTTGGGCAGGTGTCCGAGTCGTACGACTTCGACGAGCTTGCGGCCGCCGGGATCGCAAACCCGCGAGAACGCGCCGACCTGATCAAGTACCTCGGCGATCTTGGCTTCACGGTCGACGACATGGTCGAAGCCGAGCGGCGCGGCCGGCTGTTCGGGCTTGCCGGTGATGTCCTGGCCTGGTCGGGCCGCCCGATCTACACCGTGCGAGCCGCGGCCTCCCAACTCGGCATACCGGCCGAAGAGGTGGCGCACGCCTGGGCTTTGCTCGGCCTGACGGTCGCCGGTCCCGACGTTCCCGTGCTGAGCCAGGCCGACGTCGACGCCCTGTCGACCTGGGTCGCGCTCAAGGTGGTGGTCGGTGAGGACGGCGCGCACGGCATGCTGCGGGTCCTCGGCGCCGCGATGGCGCGGCTCGCGGAGGCCGAGTCGACGGCGATCCGCGCCGGGACGCCGGACATCCAGATGACCCACACCCACGACGAGCTCGCCACGGCGCAGGCCTACCGCGCGGTCGCGGAGTTCGTCCCCCGCATCGGTCCGCTGATCGACGTCGTGCACCGCCACCACCTGACCGGCGCCCGGACCCACTTCGAGGGCGTCCTTCGCGACACCTCGGCGAGCGTGGTGTGCGGGATCGGTTTTGCCGATCTGTCCGGCTTCACCGTGCTCACCAACGCACTTACCCCCGCGCAGTTGTCCGACCTGCTGAACGAGTTCGCCGGAACCGTCTCAGACGTCGTCCTTCGCGATGGCGGCCGGGTGGTGAAGTTCATCGGCGACGAGGTGATGTGGGTGAGCGCGTCGCCCGAGCAACTCGTCAGGGCGGCGGTCGATCTCGTCGACCATCCGCGGGCGCGCGAGGAAGGTCTGCAGGTGCGCGCCGGCCTTGCCTACGGCAGCGTCCTGGCGATCAACGGCGACTACTTCGGCGGCCCGGTCAACTTGGCGGCGCGACTCGTGGCGGCCGCGAATCCGAACCAGATTCTTGCCGACTCGGCGCTGCACGACGAGTTGCCGGACTGGCCCGCGGATGCTTACGGCCCGTTGCTGCTCAAGGGATTTGACGACCCGGTGCCGGCTTTCGAGCTGAGGGGCCGGACGCCACCGAGCTAAGACCGCTCCGCGGTGACTAGGGTGGTTACGCGTGAGTACCGAACCCGGATATCAGGCCCCTTCCGTCACCGTCGCCTCCTCGCTGCCCCGGCGGGCCGCCGCGTCCACCGTGCTGATCGTGCCCGTCGTCTCGACCGGCGAGGACGACAAGCCGGGGGCGGCCGTTGCGGCGGCCGAGCCGTTCCTGTCGTCCGGGGCGGTCGCTGAGATCGAATCGGGTCTGCGTGCGCTGGAGGCCACCGGCGGCGCCGAACAGGTGCATCGGTTGGTGGTGCCGTCGCTGCCGGTGTCCAGCGTGCTGACGATCGGCCTGGGCAAACCGCGGTCGGAGTGGCCGGCCGACACCATCCGTCGGGCCGCCGGTGTCGCCGCGCGCTCGCTCGGCAAGACCGAAGCGGTGATCACCACGCTGGCCGAACTGCCCGGCGCGGGCGTCGTTGCGGCCACCGTCGAGGGCCTGATCCTGGGCAGCTACCGCTTCACCGAATTCCGCAGCGACAAGACGGCCCCGAAAGACCAGGGGCTGGGCAAGATCACGGTGCTCGCCACCGCGAAGGACGCCAAGGACGACGCCGCCCACGCGGCCGCGGTGGCGACCGCCGTCGCCACCGCGCGCGACTTCGTCAACACTCCGCCCAGCCACCTGTTCCCCGCCGAATTCGCCAGGCGTGCAAAAGCTTTGGGCGAGTCCGTCGGCCTCGAGGTGGAAGTCTTGGACGACAAGGCGCTGCAGAAGGGCGGCTACGGCGGGATCATCGGCGTCGGGCAGGGCTCGTCACGCCCGCCACGGCTGGTCCGCCTGACCCACCGCGGTGCGAAGCTGGCCAAGAAATCGAAGCAAACCAAGCGAGTCGCGCTGGTCGGCAAGGGCGTCACGTTCGACACCGGCGGCATCTCGATCAAGCCGGCCGCGGGCATGCACCACATGACCTCGGACATGGGCGGTGCAGCCGCCGTGATCGCGACCGTCGCACTGGCCGCGCAGCGCAAACTCCCGATCGACGTGATCGCCACCGTGCCGATGGCCGAGAACATGCCGTCGGCCACGGCGCAGCGCCCGGGCGACGTCCTGACGCAGTACGGCGGCATCACGGTCGAGGTGCAGAACACCGACGCCGAGGGCCGGCTCATTTTGGCCGACGCCATCGTGCGGGCGTGCGAGGACAAACCCGATTACCTGATCGAGACGTCCACGCTGACCGGCGCGCAGACGGTGGCGCTGGGCGCCCGGGTCCCCGGGGTGATGGGCAGTGACGAGTTCCGCGACCGCGTCGCATCGATCTCGCAGCAGGTCGGCGAGAACGGCTGGCCGATGCCGCTGCCCGACGAACTCAAGGAAGACCTGAAGTCCACGGTCGCCGACCTGTCGAACATCAGCGGGCAACGCTTCGCCGGCATGCTGGTGGCCGGAGTGTTCCTGCGTGAATTCGTCGCCGACGGCGTGAGCTGGGCCCACATCGACGTGGCCGGACCGGCCTACAACACCGGCAGCCCGTGGGGCTACTCCCCCAAGGGCTCCACCGGCGTGCCGACACGGACCATGTTCGCGGTGCTCGAGGACATCGCCGAAAACGGTTAGCCGGTCAGCCTTCTGATCACCGCGCGGCCCAATTTGCGGCGTGGCCAGCCGGTGGCGCCGTCGGCGGCCAGTGCGGCATTCGCCGCATTACGCCCGCACGCACCGTGCACCGAGCCACCCGGCGTCGCCGATGCGCTGCCCAAATAGAGCCGCTCGACCGGTGTTTCGGCGCGGCCCATGCCGGGCGCGGGCCGGAAGACCAACATCTGTTGCAGCTGCGCGGTTCCGCCGTTGAGCGCCCCCAGATGCAGGTTGGCGTCGCTGGCCTCGAGATCCGACGGCCGCTGCACGAACCGGTCGACCACCGCCGAACCGAAGCCCGGCGCGTGCTCTTCGATGACCCGGTCCACCGCCGCGGCCAACTTCTCCGCTGCAGCGTCGTCAAATACATTTCGCGGCAAATGCGTGTAGGCCCAGACACTTTCGGTTCCGGCCGGCGATCTGCTGGGATCCGCGGTGGTGGTCTGGCCCAACAACATGAACGGATGCTCGGGTATGACGCGGGTGTTCAGGTCGGCCATCCAGCGCACCAGCCCGTCCCCGTCGGCTCCCAAGTGCACGGTGCCCACCGACCGCAGATTCTGGGCTCGCCATGGAACTGGTGTTGCCAGCGCATAATTGACTTTCACCACCGGCGGATCCCACTCGTAATGTTGAAGGTCGCGACGCAGTGCCGGCGGCACCGCGTCCGCGGGCAGCATGTCACAGAACAATCGGGGGGCCGTCACGTCGGCCACCACGGCGCGGCGCGCAGCCACCGATCGGCCCTGCGCGGTGGTCACGCCGACCGCCCGGCCGCCCCGCACCTGGATGCGAGAAACGTTCTGGTTGCACTCGATTCGGGCTCCGGCCGAGCGGGCGCGATTCACCAGCGCCGCGGTGAGCTGACCCGATCCGCCGACCGGCACCGGCCAGCCGTGATCCTGGGCCAGCATCGTCATCAGGAAACCCATGGCGCCGCTGATCGGCGCGTCCGGCGGAACATCGGCGTGCATTGCATTGCCCAACAGCAACACTCGCGGCGCCTCACCCTCGAACAGTTGACTGGCCATGGCGTTGGCCGGCTGCACCAGCAGACGCGCCACCCGAAGCGCTTCCGGCGTGCCGAGTCGGCGCAACAGCCCGAGCAGCGGACGCACCGGCGGGAAGGGCGCCAGCATGGCGTCCAGCAGTGGGGCCTTGATCTTGTTCCACAGCTCCACCAGCCGCCACCAGTTCTCGCCGTCGGCGGGTGCTCGCCGCGCGAATTCCGCTGCGGTCTGGGCCGGATCGTGGTACACGATCGGCGGGTCGTCGTCGGCGGCGCTGCGCGGGTGACCAACCACCGTGGGCGCATGCGACCACCGCAACCCGTGGTCCTCCAGGTGCAGCGCCGTCATCGCCGGGGATGCCACCGTCATCGGATAGTAGGAGCTGAACAGGTCGGTGATGTATCCCGGCGTCAGCTCGGCGCTGCGTACGGCTCCGCCCGGTTCGGGCTGGGCTTCCAGCACCAGCACGTCCCAGCCCGCGTCGGCCAGCATCGACGCCGCCACCAGTCCGTGGTGTCCCGCCCCGATGACTACGGCATCGACGGTGTCGCCCACGGTCACTTCACCTGGCTCGGCTCCAGGCGTTCCGACAGAGCCGCCAACCGCCACAAGCACTCCTTGTTGCGCGGATAGGCCGCCGCCAGCGCAAGCGAATCTGGAACGGCTGCCATCGGCCCTTCGGCGGGCACCTCGATCATCTCGATCCGGCAGCCCTCGGGAATCTCGTGCAACAGCATGGTGATTCGCGCGGCACCCAGCGGACCCAGCCGGGCAAGCAGCACCAGCTTGTGGGGCGGTTCGCACTCCTCGACGATGGTCGCGTCGTTGATCACCATCGGCCAAATCCCGATTGAATGCCTGATCGAGGATCCCGGCTCCGGCCAGTTCGGATCCACGGCCCGCATACGACTGTTCCCCACCACCCACTGGGTGTAGGTCCAGCCCTGGGCCAACACCTCCCACACCCGCTCACACGACTCGGGCACCTCACGCGTTGCAGTGATCACCTGTAATCCCTTCATGTCTTTCGTTACCGCGGCGGATACCCGGCAATCGAGGGGTTATTCGACCTCAGCCTCGGGTTTACCGGCGCGTGCCTGCGGATAATCTCCCTAGCGGTCGAAATGCTGGACGACGAAAGGCGAAACCATGACGGTGCGACGGTTGATCATCGGTGTGGGCGCCGTGCTGCTGCTGGCCGGAATCATCGGACTGCTGGCGCCAGTGTCGGTCTCCGACAGCAACGGCCATTCGGTCGGCTGCGGAAACGCCGTGGCGACCGACCTTTCCGCGGCCAGAAGCGCCAACAACAGCAATGGGTCCAATATCCCCATTCTCAACCAGATCATCCCCCACACCGATTACGTCGCGCAGTGCCAATCGTCGGTTGGCAGCAGGCGCGCGTGGGCGATACCGCTGGCCGTGCTCGGGGTCATCGCGATCGGCGCGACGTTGTTGACGGGACGTCGTGGGGCGGCAGCACCTGGCGTTTAGTTCGCCTCAGATCACCCGGATGCGCGCGGCGTTGCGCAGCCCCTGCGGCGCGACACGCGAAAGCCCGTACAGCGCATAGGCTTCCGGCGCCACCGGACGAATCGGTTTCTTCTTCTGGACCGACGACAGGATCGCGTTGGCGACCTTGTCGGGGCCGTAGCGCCGCAGCGCGAACATCTTGCCCAGTTGGCCGCGCCGGCCGTCGACGGCGTCGGCCTGCTTGCCGGCGGGCGCGTCGAACCTCGTGGTGTTGATGATGTTGGTGTCGATGACCCCGGGGCAGATCGTGGTCAGGCCCACCCCGGCGGCGTCGAGTTCGGCGCGCAGGCAGTCCGAGAACATGTAGGTCGCCGCCTTCGACGTGCAGTACGCGCTCAGCGACTGCAGCGGCGCGTAGGCCGCCATCGACGACACGTTGACGATGTAGCCGCCTGTGCCGCGCTCGACCATCCGCCGCGCGAACGACCGGCACCCATTGACCACACCGCCCAGGTTGACGTCGAGCACCCGGTCGAACTGTTCGGCGGGGGTGTCCAGGAATCCACCCGCGTGCCCGATGCCGGCGTTGTTGACGACGATGTCGGGCACGCCGTGTTCGGCGCTGACCCGCTCGGCGAACGACTCCACCGCCTGCGCGTCGGACACGTCGAGCACATACGCGTGCGCGACGCCACCGCGGGTGGCGATCTCGGCTGCGGTGGCCTTGACGGCGGCTTCGTCGATGTCGCTGATCACCAGCTCGGCGCCTTCGCGGGCGAAGGCTAACGCGGTCTCGCGGCCGATTCCGCTGCCGGCTCCGGTGACCGACACCAGGGTGTCCCCGAACGAGCCGCGGGGACGCCCCACCTGCGCGCGCAGCAGCGCGCGGCTGGGCTGCCCGCCCTCGGCCTGGTCGGCGAACTCGCGCACCGCGGCCGCCATCACCTGAGGATGCGACATCGGCGAGAAGTGACCGGCCTGGATGTCGCGGCGCCACAGCCGCGGCACGAAGCGCGGCGTGTGGTCGTAGCCGTAGGGCCGCACGTACTTGTCCTTGGTGTTGACGATGAGTTGCACGGGCACGTCGATGACCGCGACGCCCTGCTTGCGACCGGAGAACGACCGAAAGTAGTTGGCGGGGTAGGTCTTCACCGATTGCGCGGCATCCCTGGCGAGTTTCTCGGAGTGGTGGATCTGCTCGACGGGGAGGTTGTCGACGGCGTTGCGCCGCAGCGCCGGCACCGACAGAGTCAGCCGCAGCAACAGCGGCGCGAGCACCGGGATCGAGAAGAAGATCATGTAGGTCAGCCGCAGCGCCTGGCTGATCGCCCGGATGAAGGTACGCGGCTTCCAGGGTGCGCGCAGGCCGCTGAAGATGTAATCGACCAGCTGGTCCTGAGCGGGGCCGGACACCGACGTGAACGTGGCGACCCGGTCACTGGCGCCCGGGCGCTTCAGGTAGTGCCATACCCCCACCGAGCCCCAGTCGTGGGCCAGCACGTGCACGGGCCGGCCCGGGCTCAGTTCGCCGGTCACCGCCGCGAAGTCGTCGGCGAAGCGGTCCATGCTGTAGGCCGACACCGGCTTGGGCACCGACGACATGCCGACACCGCGGTTGTCGTAGCGGATGATCCGGAATCGGTCGGCGAGCAGCGGCACGACCCCGTCCCACAGCACATGCGAATCGGGGAAGCCGTGCACCAGCACGACGGTCGGGCCCTCGGGGTTGCCCTCTTCGTACACCGCGATGCGGGCGCCGTCGGCGCTGTCGACGAAACGCTGCGGTAGTTGTTGTGTTGGCGGCATCTCCGACCTCCCCGCTCTGGCTGCAGTCGCCACACCGTAGCAAGCGTGATCGGTGTCACCCGCCCGACGCGGGGTATCTGCCCTGGATGTGTGCCGACGAGGGCGCAGTGACAGGATAGTTTGGATTGCGACTGCGCCTTCCGCAAGCGAGCTGATCGACCCGCCCGACCCACGAGCGATCGAGGAGTCAACAACGATGGCCTTCTCCGTCCAGATGCCGGCACTCGGTGAGAGCGTCACCGAGGGGACGGTCACCCGCTGGCTCAAGCAGGAAGGCGACACGGTCGAGCTCGACGAGCCGCTCGTCGAGGTGTCCACCGACAAGGTCGACACCGAAATCCCCTCGCCTGCCGCGGGTGTGCTGACCAAGATCGTCGCTCAGGAGGACGACACGGTCGAGGTGGGCGGCGAGCTCGCCGTCATCGGCGACGCCTCCGAGGGTGGCGCGGCGGGTGGCGACTCGCAGCCGGCCGCGCCGGCGCCCAGCGATCCGGAGCCGCAGGCGCAGCCCGAGCCCGAGCCCCAGCCGGAGCCGCAGCCCCAGGCCCAGCCGGCGTCCCCGCCCACCCAGCCAAGCTCCGGTGGCGGCGACGCGACTCCGGTGTTGATGCCCGAACTCGGCGAGTCGGTGACCGAGGGCACCGTGACCCGCTGGCTCAAGAAGGTCGGTGATTCGGTCCAGGTCGACGACGCCCTGGTGGAAGTGTCCACCGACAAGGTCGACACCGAGATCCCGTCACCGGTGGCGGGTGTCCTGATCAGCATCACCGCCGAGGAAGACGCCACCGTGCCGGTCGGTGGCGAGCTGGCGCGCGTCGGCGCCCGTTCCGACGCCGCCGCGCCCGCGGCACCTGCCGCTCCTGCGCCCCCGCCCGCGCCGGCTCCCGAACCCAAGCCGCAACCGGCGCCCCAGCCCCAGGCGCAGCCCAAGCCCGAACCCACGCCTGCCCCTGCGCCGCAGCCCAAGCCCGCGCCGGAGCCGAAAGCCCAACCGGCGCAGCCCCAACCGGCGGCCCAGCCGGCGAGCTCCGGGACCGACGGCACTCCGTATGTGACGCCGCTGGTGCGAAAACTGGCCGCCGAAAACAACATCGACCTCAACTCGGTCACGGGCACCGGGGTGGGCGGCCGCATCCGCAAGCAAGACGTGCTGGCCGCCGCCCAACAGAAGCAACAGGCCACCCAGGCGCCCGCGGCCGCGCCGGCCCCTGCGGCCGCCGCCCCCAAGGCCGCCGCGGCGCCCGCGCCGGCTCCGGCGCTGGCGCACCTGCGCGGCACCACCCAGAAGGCCAGCCGGATCCGGCAGATCACCGCGAACAAAACGCGGGAATCCCTGCAGGCGACAGCCCAACTCACCCAGACCCACGAGGTCGACATGACCAGGCTGGTCGGGTTGCGGGCCAGGGCCAAGGCGGCTTTCGCCGAGCGCGAGGGGGTGAATCTGACCTTCCTGCCGTTCATCGCCCGAGCCGTGATCGACGCGCTGAAGGTCCACCCCAACGTCAACGCGAGCTACAACGAGGCCACCAAGGAGATCACCTACTACGACGCCGAGCACCTCGGCTTCGCGGTCGACACCGAACAGGGCCTGCTCTCCCCCGTCGTGCACAACGCGGGCGACCTGTCCCTGGCCGGGCTGGCCAGGGCGATCGCCGACATCGCCGCGCGTGCCCGGTCGGGCGACCTGAAGCCCGACGAGCTGTCCGGCGGCACCTTCACCATCACCAACATCGGTAGCCAGGGCGCGCTGTTCGACACCCCGATCCTGGTTCCGCCGCAGGCCGCCATGCTGGGCACCGGCGCGATCGTCAAGCGCCCGCGGGTGATCGTCGACGAGTTCGGCAACGAATCGATCGGCGTCCGCTCGATCTGCTACCTCCCCCTGACCTATGACCACCGACTCATCGACGGCGCAGACGCCGGCCGGTTCCTGACCACCATCAAGCACCGGCTCGAAGAGGGAGCCTTCGAGGCCGACCTCGGCCTATAAGAAGGACAAGCGAAACGTGGCTCGCGCTGGTCAGAACGCCGTCATCGCGATTGCGGGTTCGTCCGGCCTGATCGGCTCCGCCCTCACCGCCGCCCTGCGCGCCGCCGATCACCGGGTGTTGCGCATCGTGCGCCGGGCCCCGGCGAACGCCGACGAGCTGCACTGGGATCCCGAGACCGGTGACCTCGATCCCGATACGCTCGGCGACGTCGACGCCGTCGTCAACCTGTGCGGTGTCAACATCAGCAGGCGGCGCTGGTCGGGCGCGTTCAAGCAGAGTCTGCGCGACAGCCGCATCACTCCCACCGAAGTATTGGCGCGTGCGGTCGCCGACGCTGGTGTCGCGGCGATGGTCAACGCCAGCGCGGTGGGCTTCTACGGCAACACCAAGGACCGCGTTGTCGATGAAAATGACCGTGCGGGAACGGGTTTCCTGGCCAGGCTGTGCGAGGACTGGGAAGCCGCCACGCTGCCCGCCCAGTACGGCGGCGCCCGGGTGGTGCTGGCCCGCACCGGGCTGGTGTTCTCCTCCGCCGGTGGCGCGTTGGGCCGGTTGCGGCCGTTGTTTCGCGCCGGGCTGGGCGCCCGGCTGGGCAGCGGGCGGCAGTACATGTCGTGGATCACGCTCGAAGACGAAGTGCGTGCGCTGTTGTTCGCCATTTTCGAGCCCGAGCTGACCGGCCCGGTGAACATGACCGGGCCCGCTCCGGTCACCAACGCCGAGTTCACCACCGCGTTCGGGCGGGCGGTCAACCGCCCAACCCCGTTGATGGTGCCCGGTTTTGCGATCCGGGCCGCGCTGGGCGAGTTCGCCGACGAGGGCCTGCTGATGGGGCAGCGCGCCATCCCGTCCGCGCTGGAGCGTGCCGGTTTCGCCTTCCACCACAACACCATTGGCGAGGCGCTCGCCTACGCGACCGCCCGGCGCGACCACGACTAGCTCCGCGCTTGCGTGCATTCCGCGCGCCGAGCTGGGGACACGCCAGCGTGACGCCGCGGGACCAGCGTGGCACCAGCGTGACGCGCATCGCAGCCGCCGCAGGGGTAGCGTCGCGAACGTGATCGATTCCATCCGGTCCAGCCAGGCCTTGATCGATGTCCGCCACTTGGGCACGGTCGACTACCGCGTGGCCTGGCAGCAGCAGCGCGATCTGGCCGAGGCCCGGGTGGCCGGCGGCAGCGACACACTGCTGCTGCTGGAGCATCCCGCGGTCTACACCGCGGGGCGGCGCACCGAGCCGCACGAGAGGCCGGTCGACGGCACGCCCGTCGTCGACACCGACCGTGGCGGCAAGATCACCTGGCACGGTCCCGGCCAGTTGGTCGGGTATCCGATCATCGGGCTGGCCGAACCGCTCGACGTGGTCGACTACGTGCGGCGCCTGGAAGAGGCGCTGATCAAGGTCTGCGCCGACCTCGGCCTGGACGCTGGCCGGGTTCCCGGGCGGTCCGGGGTGTGGGTGCCGGGCGACGAGGGCCGGCCCGACCGCAAAGTGGCCGCCATCGGCGTCCGGGTGTCGCGCGCGACGACCCTGCACGGGTTCGCGCTCAACTGCGACTGCGATCTGAAGGCGTTCCGCGCCATCGTGCCGTGCGGCATCAGCGACGCCGGGGTGACGTCACTGTCGGCCGAGCTGCGCCGCCCGGTGTCGGTCGACGATGTCCAGACGGCGGTCGGCGACGCCGTCTGTGACGCCCTGGACGGGGTGCTGCCGGTCCGTGACCACCTCGCCGCGCGCGTAGCATCAGCGATGTGACTGTCGCACCGGAGGGACGCAAGCTTTTGCGCCTGGAGGTGCGCAACGCCGAGACCCCCATCGAGCGCAAACCGCCGTGGATCAGGGTGCGGGCCCGGATGGGGCCGGAGTACACCCAGCTCAAGAGCCTGGTCCGGCACGAAGGGCTGCACACGGTGTGCGAGGAGGCCGGCTGCCCCAACATCTTCGAATGCTGGGAGGACCGGGAGGCCACCTTCCTGATCGGCGGTGATCAGTGCACCCGCCGCTGCGACTTCTGCCAGATCGACACCGGAAAGCCCGCGCAGCTGGATCGCGACGAGCCCCGGCGGGTCGCCGACAGCGTGCGCACGATGGGCCTGCGCTACGCCACCGTCACCGGGGTGGCCCGCGACGACCTGCCCGACGGCGGGGCCTGGTTGTACGCCGAGACCGTGCGCGCCATCAAGGAACTCAACCCGTCGACCGGCGTCGAGCTGTTGATCCCCGACTTCAACGGCGAGCCCACCCGGCTCGCCGAGGTGTTCGAGTCGCGCCCGGAAGTGTTGGCGCACAACGTCGAAACGGTGCCACGCATCTTCAAACGGATCCGGCCGGCTTTCACCTACCGGCGCAGCCTCGACGTGCTGACCGCGGCGCGCGGCTTCGGCCTGGTCACCAAGAGCAACCTCATCCTCGGTATGGGCGAGACCCCACAAGAGGTGCACACCGCGCTTGCCGACCTGCACGACGCCGGCTGCGACATCATCACCATCACCCAGTACCTGCGCCCGTCGGCCCGTCACCACCCCGTGGAGCGCTGGGTGAAGCCGGAGGAATTCGTCGAGTTCGCGCACTACGCCGAGGAGTTGGGCTTCGCCGGGGTGCTGGCCGGGCCGCTGGTCCGCTCGTCCTACCGCGCGGGACGGCTCTACGAGCAAGCCGCCCGCAGCCGCGCCGACGACGCCGCGGCACGGTAGCGGCGTCGGCCGGTCTCGGCCCTACGTATTCTTTGACTATGGCTAAACCCCGCAATGCCGCTGAGAACAAGGCCGCCCGGGCGGAGGCGCAGGCTGCCCGCAAGGCCGCCGCGCGGGAGCGCCGCACCCAGCTGTGGCAGGCGTTCAAGATTCAGCGCCAAGAGGACAAGCGCCTCCTGCCCTACATGATCGGCGCCTTCCTGCTGATCGTCGGTATCTCGGTCGGGGTCGGTATCTGGGCCGGCGGGCTGACGATGATCACCCTGATCCCGCTCGGCGTGGTGCTGGGCGGCCTGGTCGCCTTCATCGTGTTCGGCCGCCGCGCCCAGAAATCGGTCTACCGCAAAGCCGAAGGCCAAACCGGGGCTGCCGCATGGGCTTTGGATAACTTGCGGGGCAAGTGGCGGGTGACCCCGGGGGTGGCCGCGACCGGCCACTTAGACGCCGTTCACCGGGTGATCGGCCGGCCCGGCGTCATCCTGGTCGGCGAGGGAGCCGCCACGCGGGTTCGACCGCTGCTGGCGCAGGAGAAGAAGCGCACCGCCCGGCTGATCGGGGACGTGCCGATCTACGACATCATCGTCGGCAACGGGCAGGACGAGGTGCCGCTGGCCAAGCTGGAGCGCCACCTCACCCGGCTGCCGGCCAACATCACCGTCAAGCAGATGGACACGCTTGAGTCGCGGTTGACCGCGCTCGGGTCGCGGGCCGGCGCCGCCGTCCTGCCCAAGGGGCCGCTGCCCAACTCGGGCAAGATGCGCGGCGTACAGCGCACGGTCCGCCGCAAGTAGTTCGGCGCCATCAGGTCAGCGCCGATCGTAAGCGCGGCGAAGCCGGGCGCAACGGGTCGGCGCCATCAGGTCAGCGCCGCACCACGGCCGTCGCGGTCAGCCGGTCCTGCATTCCGCGGCCGTCGAAGTCGGTGAACAACGCAGGCACCACGGTCCCGACCAGCACGCCGCGCACCACGGCCCGGCCCAGGCCAACCGACCCGCGCCCGTCGACCGTCACGACCTGCAGCCGTAGCGCCAGCTGCCCAGGGGTGAACCCGAACAGTCGCAGAAAGACCACGCCCAGCACGAACCAGATCACCAGGACGGCGGTGGCCAGCGCCGGTTGGGAGAACCAGCCGAGCCGCATGGCCAGCGCGGCCAAACCGTAGGAAATCAGCCAGTCGATCATCAACGCGCCCAACCGCCGCCCCATCGGCGCCAGGGAGCCCGGTCCGCTCTGCGGAAATCCGAGCTTTTCCCCGGGGTATGCGGATCGCGATTCCGCCATCATCGGCGCGGACCGGAGTCCGAATGACTGGCCGAAACGGCATGGTAAGCAGGGCTGGCGGTGCGCCAGGACACCGGAAAAGATACGATCTTGCGATCCATGGCCCCACAATAGAACCCGCGCCGAAGTGGCCACTTCTAGCGTGTGGCATGGTCACGTAACGTGCGCGCAACATCGGGTTGACTGACGGGCAACATCTGCTCCATAGCGTCAGGCCGCGGATCTCACCAAGTAAAGGAGCACTCTGTGACGGAAACGACGCCCGACGACGTCTTCAAGCTCGCCAAGGACGAAAACGTCGAATTTGTCGACGTCCGGTTCTGTGACCTGCCCGGCATCATGCAGCATTTCACAATCCCGATTTCGTTCTTCGACGAGAGCGTTTTTGAGGACGGCCTGGCCTTCGATGGCTCGTCGATTCGCGGATTCCAGTCCATTCACGAATCCGACATGCTGCTCCTCCCCGATCCCGCGACGGCGCAGATCGACTTGTTCCGCGAAGCCAAGACGCTGAACCTCAACTTCTTCGTGCACGACCCGTTCACGCTCGAGCCGTACTCGCGCGACCCGCGCAACATCGCCCGCAAGGCCGAGAACTACCTGATCAGCACCGGAGTGGCCGACACCGCCTACTTCGGCGCCGAGGCGGAGTTCTACATCTTCGACTCGGTGAGCTTCGACTCGCGCACCAACGGCTCGTTCTACGAGATCGACGCGATCGCGGGCTGGTGGAACACCGGCTCGCCGAATGAGCTGGACGGCAGCCCGAACCGGGGCTACAAGGTGCGCCCGAAGGGTGGCTACTTCCCCGTCGCCCCGGTCGACCACTACGTCGACCTCCGCGACAAGATGCTGTCCAACCTGATCACGGCCGGCTTCAGCCTGGAGAAGGGCCACCACGAGGTAGGCACCGGCGGCCAGGCCGAGATCAACTACAAGTTCAACACGCTGCTGCACGCGGCCGACGACATGATGCTCTACAAGTATATCGTCAAGAACACGGCCTGGCAGAACGGCAAGACCGTCACGTTCATGCCCAAGCCGCTGTTCGGCGACAACGGCTCCGGCATGCACACCCACCAGTCGCTGTGGAAGGACGGCAGCCCGCTGATGTACGACGAGACCGGGTATGCCGGCCTGTCGGACACCGCCCGCCACTACATCGGCGGCCTGCTGCACCACGCGCCGTCGCTGCTGGCGTTCACCAACCCCACCGTGAACTCTTACAAGCGTCTGGTGCCGGGCTACGAGGCGCCGATCAACCTGGTCTACAGCCAGCGCAACCGGTCGGCGTGTGTCCGCATCCCGATCACCGGCACCAACCCGAAGGCCAAGCGGCTCGAGTTCCGTTGCCCCGACTCGTCGGGCAACCCGTACCTGGCGTTCTCGGCCATGCTGATGGCCGGCCTGGACGGCATCAAGAACAAGATCGAGCCGCAGGCCCCAGTCGACAAGGACCTCTACGAGCTGCCACCCGAGGAGGCTGCCAACATTCCGCAGGCGCCCACGCAGCTGTCCGCGGTAATCGACCGGCTGGAAGAAGACCACGAATACCTCACCGAGGGCGGCGTGTTCACGCCCGACCTCATCGAGACGTGGATCAACTTCAAGCGCGAGAACGAAATCCTGCCGGTCCAGATCCGGCCGCACCCTTACGAATTCGCGCTGTACTACGACGTGTAAGCCGGCTGACGGCTACGAGCCGGAACGCTCTGAGTCGTAGCGCCGCAGTAGTTCCGAATGGGTCCATCCGCTTCGCGATCACCGCACCGATCGCCGAGCGGGTGGACTCATCGGCATGCTGCGAGTGCGGCCGGTGGTCTGTCGGTGCAATCCGGCGCCGCTGTGGTGTATGTCAGAGAAGCGTTGACGACGTTCTGTACTGCCGGGCCAGTTCCGCTGCGCACCAATAGATTTCGGGGCCAGCGGCAAGTCGGGTGCGAAGCCGTGACTGTTCCCGAAGCCGTTGCGCGGGCGCATCGGCAGCCCCCCGAGCCGTTTAGAAGTTATTGCAGGTATCGAAGCTTCGCTGCAGAACTCCGATGTATGGCTGGCTATCCGGATCGCTCACTATCTGCTGGGCCAATTGCCTCCGTTGGCTGGGCGACCCAGCGATGAATTGACGCAAACCCGCCTGCGCATCTGGCGAATTGTTGAAAATCGCGGCGAGCGTTGGGTCTTGCGCGTTCAAGGCAGCGACGAGCTGGTCATACGTGCAGGTGGTGTTGACGGCGGGACTCAAGTCGGGGTCTGCAGACGCGACCCCGGCCCCAGCGGTGAACGCCAGCGTCAAACCACCAACTGCAATGCCGAGTCTGGTCAATGACAGTTTGGTCATGTGTGAACTCCTTCCCTGACCGCGCAGACTTTAACGCAACCCGACGACCAGGGAGGCGATATCCGAATCTCAGCCGGCAGGGGCGCTCGCCGGAGTCGAGGGCCCGGGCGATTTGGTGAGAACTGCCCGCGCCCTGCCGGCAGCAAATCTCGACGTCGGTCGTCAGGTCGACGACGAACCGGCGAAAATCGTCATTCAGCCGTCAATCAGCCGACTGGCGCGACGTAGACGGGAGCGGGGGCGAGGTCGATCATTATGCAGCCCGTCGACCCCAACATCACACCGGTCAGCATTGCGGCCAATGCGACAACTTTCAGCATCTTCTTGGTGCTCTTCGTCCTCATCGATCACACCTTTCTTCCAGCCACATCGTCCGGGCACCTGAGTACCGCGACCATTGAATGCTAACGCTGCCATTGGGCGTGTGTGCAATATTGGGCGAAACGCTGGAGGGCCGCTTGTTGACGGCTCGAAGTACGCGCCTATGCCGCCGGCGTTCGAGTACGACATTTGGGCTACCGGAGAGCGCCCCGGTATCCGCCACCGGCCCACCTGACGGGCGGGTCGGAGAACCCCTACGCCTTCGCGACTTCTCGGACAGGGGTGAAGCGCGTCAGCTCGTAGCGTTCGTCGAGCAGCGCATCCGCCGCGTCTATCGACGGCAACGGACCGCCGTGTTCTCGAGCCGCACGGCGCAGTGCCGCCACGGATCGCAGTTCGGCGTCGATAATCCTGATATCACGCGCCATTGCGTGTGTTTACCCGCCGACCGCGTTGTTAATCGCATTTGTTGAGTCCGCAACGGCAATGGCCGTCAAGCTATTGTTTCGTCGCGACGAACCAGCCGCAGCAGCGCATCTTTTTCAGGGTGCAGGGGGCCCACAGTGCCGTTGTCCTTGACTAGTTGCTCGGCGACCACGCACATCTGCGTGCACGTTTCGCGTGAGATGCTGCGAAGCACTTTCATCGCTTGTTCGGCGTCGAGATCGAACCGGTTCATGATGACGTCGAGGGCTTGCTCGATGAGCTCAGCGGGCGAGAGCTGACTCGCATTGGAATGGTCGGTCATCATGCTTTTCCAATCTGGCCGAAGCCGCCCGGTCATGAGCAAAGCCGGCTTCGGCCTATGGCCCAATTATGCTCCGATTTTTCGTGCCGTGAGCGGGCCGACCCGGGGTCCCCGCGACAATAGCCAGGCCCCTGCGCCACTTTTCATGTCGCGCCGCTAGCCGTCGAGTGCCAGATCCTTGCGGAAGCGTTGCATGCCATCGATCTTGTCGTCCAGGCTGGCGTGCGGCCCGGCGTAGAACATCCACGGCATCGTGATGATGCCGGTGATGCCCGCATCCTCGACCCGCTGATAGTCGGCGGTGGTGAACGCGTCGGTCAGCGGCGTCAGGATGGTGAAATCGTCCATGGCCAAACCGTTTTCGGCGCGCATCTCCCGCAGCCTCCCGACCGCGTCGATGGCCTGCTCGGACTTGATCAAATCGCCGATCCAGCCGTCGTTGCGGGCCGCACGCCGCAGCGCGATGTCGGACAGGCCGCCGACATAGACCGGAATTGGTGGCGGCGTCGGCTGCATTTCGAGCCGCGGTGCCCGATAGAACTGGCCCTCGAACTCCGTCCAGCCCGGCGCCCACAGCGCCCGCATCAGCTCGATGATCTCGTCGGTGCGCTTGCCACGAGCCTCGAATTGCTCGCCCATCAAGGCGAATTCCTCACGGCACCACCCCACGCCGATACCCAGCTCCACCCGGCCGGACGCCAAAACCGCCGCGGTGCCAATGGCTTTCGCCGCCGAGTACGGGTTGCGCATCGCGGGGATATAGACGGTGTTGACGAACCGCAACCTCGTGGTGACCTGCGCCAGCGCACCGACGAGGACCCAGGGATCGGGCCAGTCGGTGAAGGGCTGCCAGCGCCGCTGGCCGTCTTTGGTGTACGGGTACGGCGTGTCCAGGGTCTCCAGATTGACGACGTGGTCGGGGATACCGATCCCGTCATAGCCCAGCTCGTCGGCGGCCTTGGCAAGCTCGATGATCTCGCGGGTGTTCAGGAAGGCGCTGCTGATGTAGAACTTCACTGCGTCTCCTGCGCCCAGGCCGGCTCGATGAAGACGCCCTCGGCCTCGACCGTGACGCCGGCGGCATCCGAAATGGTGCCGCGCGCAAAGACTTTGCGGCCCTCCTTGCCGTCGACCCACGCCTCGCAGCGAAGCGGGCCCAGCGGGGTGCCGCGCAGATACTTCACCGTGATGGTTCCGGTGAAACGCGCCTTCGACAGCCCCTCGCTGGCCGCCTCGCCGAGCATGTGGTCGAGCACCAGGGCGCTGACGCCACCGTGCACCAGTTTGGGCGGGCCCTCGTAGGCCGAACCGAGGGTGAATTCGCTCCAGCAGCGGCCTTCGCCTTCGTGCTGCACGACGATCGGCGGGGCGATGGGGTTGCAGACGCCGATAGCTGCGTTGCCCAACGGCAGCGGGCGTCCGTTGACGCGATAGCTCACCCCGAGCGGGCGGGTGCGCTGCCGCAACGATGCGGTGACGGCCTCGATCGCTTTCCTGGCCTCGGCGACAACCTCGTCGTCCGCCTCGGTCCGGATGGTGGCGTCGACGAGCTCGCGGACCGCACCGGCCAGCGGAGCATACAGCGCGGTCACCCGCTCGGCCTCCGCCGCGCTGAGCACCTCGAATATGGCGTCCAACGCGCCGGCCTCCTGACTCAACTTCCAAACACCTTGCGCACCACCGCTTTTGCTCGTCGTGTCACCCGAAGATAGCTGTCCAGGAATTCGCCGCCCTCATCCGTCGGCCAGCCCGCGGCCACGGCGACCGCGTTGAGCTGGCGGCCGGGGCCGGGCAGCTGGTCGGTGGGCTTACCGCGGACCAGCACCAGCGCGTTGCGCGCCCGGGTCGCCGTCAGCCAGGCCTGCCTCAACAGCTCCACCTCGTCGGCGGGCACCAGGTCGGCCGCAGCGATCGCGTCGAGGCACTGCAAGGTCGAGGTGTTGTGCAGCGCCGGGATCTCGTGAGCGTGCCGCAATTGCAGCAGCTGCACGGTCCACTCGACGTCGGCCAGTCCCCCACGCCCCAGCTTGGTGTGGGTGTTGGGGTCCGCGCCGCGCGGCAACCGCTCGGAATCCACACGGGCCTTGATCCGCCGGATCTCCTGCATCGCTTCGCTGGACACCCCGTCCGACGGATACCGCGTCTTGTCGGCGATCAGCAGGAACCGCTGCCCCAACTCTGCGTCGCCGGCAACCGAGTGCGCCCGCAACAGCGCCTGAATCTCCCACGGCTGCGCCCACTGCTCGTAGTACGCGGCGTAGGAGGCCAGGGTGCGCACCAGCGGACCCTGGCGGCCCTCGGGCCGCAGGTTGGCGTCGACCTCCAGCGGCGGGTCGACGCTGGGCGTCCCCAGCAGCGCCCGCACCTGCTCGGCGACACCCGTCGCCCAGCGCACCGCCACCGAATCCTCAACACCGGAGGCGGGTTCGCACACGAACATGACGTCGGCGTCGGATCCGTAACCCAACTCGGCGCCGCCCAGCCGGCCCATGCCGATGACCGCGATCGCGGCCGGCGCCTTCCCGTTCACGGGCAAATTGGCCCGGATCATCGCCTCCAGCGCCGCCTGCAGGACCGCCACCCAGACCGAGGTCAGCGCCGCGCACACGTCGGTGACCTCGAGCATGCCGAGCAGGTCGGCGGATGCGATGCGGGCCAACTCGCGGCGCCGCAGCGTGCGCGCCCCGGCGATCGCCCGCACCGGGTCGGAGTAACGGCCGGCCGATGCGACCAGCGCGCGGGCCACCGCGGCGGGCTCGGTCTCGAGCAGCCTCGGGCCGGACGGCCCGTCGCTGTAATCCTGAATGACCCGCGGCGCTCGCATCAGCAGGTCCGGCACGTACGCCGAGGTCCCCAGCACTTGCATGAGCCGGCGGGCCACCGCGGGCTTGTCGCGCAGCGTGGCCAGATACCAGCTTTCGCCGGACAGCGCCTCGGACAGCCGCCGGTACGCCAGCAGCCCGCCATCGGGATCGGGCGAGTACGACATCCAGTTCAGCAACCGGGGCAGTAGTACCGACTGCACGCGGCCGCGCCGCCCGCTGTGGTTGACCAGGGCCGACATGTGCTTCAGCGCGGTCTGCGGGCCCTCGTAACCCAGCGCCGCCAGTTGGCGCTCGGCGGCTTCGGAGGTCATGCCGCGGGCGATGTCCAGCCCGGCCGGGCCGATGGACTCCAGGAGCGGCTGATAGAAGAGCTTGGCGTGCAGCTGGGAAACCCGCAGGTTCTGGTGTCGCAATTCCTCGCGCAGCACCCCGGCCGCGTCGTGGCGCCCGTCCGGCCGGATGTGGGCGGCCCGCGCCAGCCAGCGCACCGCCTCCTCGTCGTCGGCCTCGGGCAGCAAGTGGGTGCGCTTGAGCCGCTGCAGCTGCAACCGGTGCTCGAGGAGCCGAAGGAACTCGTAGGAGGCGGTGAGGTTGGCCGCGTCCTCGCGTCCGATGTAGCCGCCCTGGCCCAGCGCGGCCAGCGCGTCCACCGTCGACGCCACGTGCAGCGAGTCGTCGCCGCGGCCGTGCACCAGCTGCAGGAGCTGCACGGCGAATTCCACGTCGCGCAATCCGCCGCTGCCGAGCTTGATCTCGCGGCCGCGGACCTCGGCGGGCACCAGTTGTTCGACCCGGCGGCGCATGGCCTGCACCTCGACCACGAAGTCCTCACGCTCGCAGGCGACCCAGACCATCGGCATCAGCGCGTCCAAATAGCGCCGCCCGAGCTCCGCGTCGCCCACCGCCGCACGGGCTTTCAGCAGCGCCTGGAACTCCCAGGTCTTCGCCCACCGCTGGTAGTAGGCGATGTGCGACTCGACGGTGCGAACCAGTTCACCGCTGCGCCCCTCCGGCCGCAGCCCGGCGTCGACTTGGAAGAACGCCTCGGAGGCCAGCCGCATCATCTCGCTGGCCACCCGGGTGGTGACCGCGTCGGCCTGCTCGCCGACGAAGATGACGTCGACGTCGCTGACGTAATTCAGTTCTCGGGCACCGCATTTGCCCATCGCGATGACCGCCAGCCGTGGCGGCGTCCGGTCGCCGCACACGCTGTTCTCGGCCACCCGCAGCGCGGCGGCCAGCGCGGCATCGGCCAGGTCCGACAGGTGGGCCGCCACCACGGTGAACGGGACCACCGGTTCGTCCTCGACCGTCGCGGCCAAATCCAGCGCCGCCAGTATCAGCAGTTGGTCGCGGTACAGCGTGCGCAGGCGCACCATCGCCGAGCCCGGCGCCGCCAGCGATTCGTCGACGCACTCGGTGAACATGGCGCACAGCTGGTCGTGGGTGGGGAGTTTGACGTTGCCGCGCAAGAGCTTCCAGGAGCCAGCCTGGGCGATCAGGTGATCACCAAGGGCCAGCGACGAGCCGAGCACGCCGAACAGCCGGCCGCGCAGCGGGCGCTCGGCGAGCAACGCGGCATTGAGCTGATCCCATCCGGCATCGGGGTTCTCCGACAACCGGACCAGGGCGAGCAGCGCGGCGTCGGGGTCCGCCGCCCGCGACAGCGACCAGAGCAGATCGACGTGGGCCTGATCGTCGTGCTCGTACCAACCCAGCTGCGCCATGCGTTCGGCCGCTTGCGGATCGACCAACCCGAGCCGGCCGACGCTGGGCAGCCTGGGGCGCTGCGTCGCGGGTTTGGTCACGACCACGACCGTAGCGCAACCAGCCGATCTTCAGCCTGATCGGCGCCCGATACGGGCTACAGCGAGAGGTACGTCCTCAGTTCGTACGGGGTGACGTGGCTGCGATAGTTGGCCCACTCCGTGCGCTTATTGCGCAGGAAGAAGTCAAATACGTGCTCCCCCAAGGTTTCCGCGACCAGCTCGGAGGACTCCATGGCGCGAAGCGCGCTGTCCAGGCTGGTCGGCAGCTCGCGATAGCCCATCGCGATGCGTTCCTCGGCGGTCAAGTCCCACACGTTGTCCTCGGCCTGCGGGCCAAGCACGTAGCCCTTCTCCACCCCGCGCAGTCCGGCGGCCAGCAGCACGGCGAAGGCCAGGTACGGATTGCACGCGGAGTCGGGGCTGCGCACCTCGACGCGCCGCGACGACGTCTTGTGGGGCGTGTACATGGGCACCCGCACCAGCGCGGACCGGTTGGCCGCACCCCACGATGCGGCGGTCGGCGCCTCGCCGCCCCCAACCAATCGCTTGTACGAGTTGACCCATTGGTTGGTGACCGCGCTGATCTCCGAGGCGTGCTCGAGGATCCCGGCGATGAAGGACTTACCGACATCCGAGAGCTGCAGCGGGTCGTCGGGGCTGTGGAACGCGTTGACGTCACCCTCGAACAGGCTCATGTGGGTGTGCATCGCCGAGCCGGGATGCTGCCCGAACGGCTTGGGCATGAAGGTCGCGCGGGCGCCGTTCTCGATCGCGACCTCCTTGATGACGTAGCGGAACGTCATCACATTGTCGGCCATCGACAGGGCGTCGGCGAACCGCAGGTCGATCTCCTGCTGGCCGGGCGCGCCCTCGTGGTGGCTGAATTCCACCGAGATGCCCATGAATTCCAAGGCTTCGATCGCGTGGCGGCGGAAGTTCGACGCGGAGTCGTGAACGGCCTGATCGAAGTAGCCGGCGTTGTCGACGGGATCCGGCGGCGTCCCGTCGTCCGGGCCCGGCTTGAGCAGGAAGAATTCGATCTCCGGGTGGACGTAGCAGGAAAAGCCCAGGTCGTTGGCCTTCTGCAGCTGCCGGCGCAGCACGTGCCGCGGATCGGCCCACGACGGCGATCCGTCCGGCATGGTGATGTCGCAGAACATCCGCGCCGAGTGGTGGTGGCCGCTGGGCGAGGCCCACGGCAGCACCTGGAAGGTGGACGGGTCGGGGTTGGCCACGGTGTCGGATTCCGAGACCCGCGAGAAGCCCTCGATCGAGGATCCGTCGAAGCCGATGCCCTCTTCGAAGGCGCCTTCGAGCTCGGCTGGGGCGATGGCGACCGACTTGAGGAAACCGAGCACATCGGTGAACCACAGCCGAACGAAGCGGATGTCCCGTTCCTCGAGGGTGCGGAGGACGAATTCCTTCTGTCGATCCATATCCCGAACAGTATGCAACTGCTGTTAATTCTGTGTTACCGGATCAGTACGGATGTGCTGTGACCTGGCCTCCAGGTCGGACTCGAGCCGCTCTTGCGGACCGACCGCCCGTCTACGGGCGCTCCTCGATGACGCACTGAACGATCCCGTTGGCGAGCTGAGGGTTGAATCCCTTGTGGGAAACCTTTTGGGCTTCAGCAGCCGGTGTGACACCGGAGTTGAGATCCTGCTTGATTTCGCCGATGAGCTGCAAGTTCTGCGGGTCGGCTTCCCCGATCGGTTCCGTAATCTTGCCCACGCAGCGGCGGTAACCACTGAAATCAGCGTGAGCAGACGCGCCCATCAGCACAGCCGGGGCGATCAACAGGACGGCGACGGCTAGCCCGGCCGTGACAGCGAGATAGATGAAACGCATGGTCAGGGGAATACCCAGCCCTCACCCCGGATAATCAGCAAACGATTCGACGCCGATCGCGCGGTCCGGCGGTCGTCAGGGCTGGCAGCGGTAGGAGGCCGGCGGCGGCGTTCCGGCGACCAAATACCGGACGACGGCGTCGTCCACGCATTGGTGGCCGTTGAAAACCGCGGTGTGCTGCGTGCCGTCATAGGTGATCAGCGGCCCACCGAGTTGGTGGGCCAGGTTCACGCCGGCCTGATACGGCGTTGCCGGATCATGCGTGGTGGAGACGACGACGACCTTGCCGGGCGCCATCGGCGGCGCGGCGTGCGGCGCCGACGTGGGCGGCACCGGCCACAGCGCGCAGACATCGCGGGGAGCGTTGCCGGTGAACTGCCCGTAGCTCAGGAACGGCGCGGCCTGGCGGATGCGCTGATCGGCACTCACCCAGCTGGCCTGGTCCGTCGGGTTCGGCGCGTCGACGCAGCGGATCGCGTTGAATGCGTCCTGGTCGTTGGAGTAGTGCCCGTCTTTGTCGCGGCCGTCGTAGTCGTCGGCGAGCAGCAGCAGGTCGCCCGCGTCGGTGCCGCGGGCCAGGCCGAGCAGGCCGCTGGTCAGGTATTTCCAGTGCGCGGGCGTGTAAAGGGCGTTGATGGTGCCGGTGGTCGCGTCGGCATAGCTCAGGCCGCGCGGGTCCGCGGTGCGACCGGGCTTGGTCGCCAGCGGGTTGACCAGCGCGTGGTACCGGTTGACGAATTGGGCCGGGTCGGTGCCCAGCGGGCAGCCCGGTGAGCGGGCGCAGTCGGCGGCGTAGTCATTGAACGCGGTTTGGAATCCCGCCATTTGGTTGACGTTCTCGTCGATCGGCCCGACGGTCGGGTCGATGGCGCCGTCGAGCACCATCGTGCGCACGTGGTTGCTGAACTTCTCCAGGTAGGCGGTGCCCAGCTCGGTGCCGTAGCTGTAGCCCAGGTAGTTGATCTGGTCGTCGCCCAGCGTTTGGCGGACGGCATCCATGTCGCGGGCGACCGAGGCGGTGCCGGCGTTGGCCAGAAACGCAGCCCCCATCCGGTCGACGCATTGCTGGGCCAGCTGGCGGTAGAGCTGCTCGATGTGCGCCACGCCGCCCGGGCTGTAGTCGACCATCGGCTCACGCCGGTACGCGTCGAATTCGGCGTCGGTGCGGCAGCGCAGCGAGGGGGTCGAATGGCCCACGCCGCGCGGATCGAAGCCGACCAGGTCGAAATTGCGCCTGATTGAAGAGTCCTCGAGGTTCGGGGCCATCGAGGACACCATGTCGACCGCCGAGCCGCCGGGACCGCCGGGATTGACCAGAAGGGATCCGATCCGTTGTCCCGTCGCGGGTATCCGGATCACCGCCAGCTTGGCCTGCGCGCCGGCGGGGTTGCTGTAGTCGATCGGTACCGACACGGTGGTGCACTGCGCGGTGGGGATATCGCTTGTGTCACCGACGAATTGGCTGCAGCTGCCCCACCCTTGCGGCACCGCGGCCGACGGCGGATTCGGGGTCGGCGTCTGCCCGGCGCCCGGTTCCGGCGTGGCGCCGGCAGGGGGCGACACGACGACGCACGGACCGCTGACGATCAGCAAGGAGAACAGCGCCGAGCTCAACGATCTCAGGCGCGACATGGCTGTCATCGTTGCAGGCCCGGGTACCCGTGGCAGCGCGAAACGGTTACGCCTTGGTCTCGGCTGCCGGCGTCGCCGAGCGTGCACTGACGGCGAGAAATCGGCGAAAAGCTCGCCGTGAGTGCACGTTCGGCGCCAGCCGCCTGCCTAACACTTGGCGCCGTCGGGCGGAATGGAACCGCCGACCAGATACGCCGTCACGTAGTTGTCGATGCAGCCGTCGCCCTGGAAGACGACGGTGTGTTGGGTGCCGTCGTAGGTGAGCAGCGAGCTGCGCAGCTCGTTGGCCAGATCGACGCCGGCCTTGTACGGGGTGGCCGGATCGTGGGTCGTGGACACGACCACCGTGGGCGCCAGGCCGGGCGCGGAAATGGTGTGCGGCTTGCTGGTCGGCGGCACCGGCCAGAATGCGCAGGTGCCCAGCGGTGCGTTGCCGGTGAACTGCCCGTAGCTCATGAACGGTGCGACCTCGCGGGAGCGGCGGTCTTCGTCAATCACCTTGGCGCGGTCGGTGATCGGCGGCTGGTCGACGCAGTTGACCGCGACCCGCGCGTCGGTCGCGTTGGTGTAGTGGCCGTGCGAGTCGCGGCGCATGTACATGTCGGCCAGGGCGAGCAGGGTGTCGCCGTGGTGGTCGACGAGCTCGGAAAGACCGTCGGTCAGGTGATGCCACAGGTTCGGCGAATACAGGGCCATGATGGTGCCGATGATCGCGTCGCTGTAGCCCAGGCCGCGGGGATCGTTCGTCGGGACGGGCCGGCCCACCATGGGGTTGTTCGGGTCGACCAGAGGGTCGACCAGACTGTGGTAGACGTCCACCGCCTTGGCCGGGTCGGTGCCCAGCGGGCAGGTCGGCTGCTTCGCGCAGTCGGCGGCGTAGTTGTTGAAGGCGTCCTGGAATCCCTTGGCCTGACGAAGGTCGGCTTCGATCTGATCGGCGTTGGGGTCGACGGCTCCGTCCAGGATCATGGCCCGCACGTTGTGCGGGAAGGCTTCCGCGTAGGCCGAGCCGATCCGGGTGCCATAGGAGTAGCCGAGGTAGGTGAGCTTTTCGTCACCGAGCGCCGCGCGGATGGCGTCGAGATCCCGTGCGACGTTGACGGTGCCGACATTGGCCAGAAAATCCTTACCCATCTTGTCGACGCAGCGACTCACGAACTGCTTCGTTTCGTCCTCCATGTGGGCGACCCCGGCCGGGCTGTAGTCGACGTTGGGCTCCGTGCGCAGCCGATCGTTGTCGGCGTCGGAGTTGCACCAGACCGCCGGCCGCGACGACCCCACCCCGCGGGGGTCGAAGCCGACGAGGTCGAATCGCTCGCGAACCTTCTTCGGCAACGACTGGACGACGCCCAGCGCCGCCTCGATGCCGGACTCGCCCGGCCCGCCGGGGTTGATCACCAGCGAGCCGATCTTGTCTCCGGTCGCGGGGAAACGAATCATGGCCAGCGTTGCCACGTCGCCGTCGAGGTGGTCGTAGTCGACCGGCACGGCCAGTTTGCCGCACAACGCGCCGGCGGGGAGTTTGACCTTGGGGTTCGCGGTGCGGCATGGCGTCCACTCGACGGCCTGGCCCAGCTTCGGCCCGGACATGACGGCGCGTCCCACCACGACGCGGACACAGCCCGCCAGAAGCAGCGCGACGGCAGCCATCGACGTCCAGATCAGCAGCGTGCGCGCGATATCGCCGCGGCGAGACAGCCCCATGCCAACCTATGCTGCCAGAGGAAACCTGAGATCATGATTAGCGGCACCCGCCGCCCGGTCACCCCGCGAGCGAGCAACTCCTCCCTCCCCCGCAACCGGCGCGCATGGTATGTCTCACACCGCCGCGACGGTGCGACCGCGTAAAAGAAATGGCAGAATCAGAGGGTCAAACGAACCCGGGGACCTTCAAAGGCCTCGAGGATCGAACCGACCACCCTTAGGGACAATGATGTCTGAGCACAACGTTTACGGTGCCAACTCGCCCGCGCAGCCCGAAAAGGCGAGACCCAAGATCCGCACCCATCACCTGCAGAAGATGAAGGCCGAAGGCCACAAGTGGGCCATGCTCACGGCCTACGACTATTCGACCGCCCGCATTTTCGACGAGGCGGGCATCCCGGTCCTGCTGGTCGGCGACTCCGCGGCCAACGTGGTCTACGGCTACGACACCACCGTGCCCGTGTCGATCGACGAGTTGATTCCGCTGGTGCGCGGCGTGGTGCGGGGTGCCCCGCACGCGCTCGTCGTCGCCGACCTGCCGTTCGGCAGCTACGAGGCCGGGCCCGCCGCGGCCCTGGCCGCCGCCACCCGGTTCATGAAGGAGGGCGGCGCGCACGCGGTCAAGCTGGAGGGCGGCGAGCGGGTGGCCGAGCAGATCGCTTGCCTGACCGCCGCCGGCATCCCGGTGATGGCGCACGTCGGGTTCACCCCGCAGAGCGTCAACAGCCTCGGCGGGTTCCGGGTGCAGGGACGCGGTGACGCGGCGGAGCAGACGGTGCACGACGCGATCGCCGTCGCCGAGGCCGGCGCGTTCTCCGTCGTCATGGAGATGGTGCCGGCCGAGCTGGCCACCCAGATCACGGGCAAGCTGACCATCCCGACCATCGGGATCGGCGCCGGACCGAACTGCGATGGCCAGGTGCTGGTTTGGCAGGACATGGCCGGTATGAGCGGCGGCAAAGCGGCCCGCTTCGTCAAGCGGTTCGCGGACATCGGTGGGGAATTGCGCCGCGCGGCAACGCAATATGCCCAAGAGGTGGCCGCCGGGGTGTTCCCCGCCGACGAGCACTGCTTTTAGATCCACCCCTGGCGCGTCAACGCGCTAGTTTGCACGCTCCTGGCTGCGATTCACGGTCAGCGCCTGGTTGACCACGTTATTGCCGTCGCAACCAAACCGCTGAAAAGCGTTGCGGTACATGGATGTACGATGGCTCGCGGGGGCGATCCGAACTATCAGGGGTGGACCACATCGACCGGGGGAACCGCGGTGACTTCGTGCACCGTCGAATGGTGCTGACGTTGCCGCTGCTGATGGCGGGAGGCATGGCTTTGGCCCCAACACCGCGGGCGTCCGCCGAACCGCCTCGGACCTCGCCGCAAGCAAGCAGGTGGTCGCCCGAGCGCGCCAACCGCTGGTATCAGGCGCAAGGCTGGCCGGTCGGCGCGAACTACATCACCTCCAATGCCATTAATCAGCTGGAGATGTTCCAGCGCGAAACCTTCGACCCCAGGCGCATCGACACCGAACTGGGCTGGGCGCGGGTCAACGGGTTCAACGCGATCCGGGTCTTCCTGCACGACCAGCTCTGGGCGCAGGATCATCGCGGGTTTCAGGGCCGTCTGTCCCAGTTCGTCGACATCGCCGCCCGTCACGGGATCAAACCGCTGTTCGTTTTGTTCGATTCGTGCTGGGATCCGTTCCCCCAGGCGGGTCCACAGCGTGCGCCTCGGCCGGGCATCCACAACTCCGGCTGGGTGCAGAGCCCGGGCGCGGCGCGCCTGGACGATCGCGGCTACCTGCACACCATGCGCGGCTATGTCACCGGAGTACTGACGCAGTTCCGCGCTGACGATCGCATCCTGGGCTGGGACCTGTGGAACGAGCCCGACAACCCCGCGGACGCTTACGCCTCGGTCGAACGCAAAGACAAGGTGGACCTGGTCGCCCAGTTGCTGCCCCAGGTGTTCGAGTGGGCGCGGCTGGTTGATCCCTGCCAGCCGTTGACCAGTGGCGTCTGGCACGGCGAGTGGGCCGACGTGGGACGCCGCAGCGTCATCAGTGGCATCCAGCTCGACAACTCCGACATCATCACGTTCCACAACTATGGCGAGCCGGCGGAGTTCGAGAGACGCATCGCCGAGCTCGTCCCGTTGGGCCGCCCGATCCTGTGCACCGAGTACATGGCCCGCCCACTGGGCAGCACGGTGCAGGGCATCCTGCCGATCGCGAAGCGTGCCGGAGTCGGCGCGTTCAATTGGGGTCTGGTCGCCGGAAAGACGCAGACCTTCTTCCCCTGGGATTCCTGGGACCACCCGGACCCGGACCCGGCGATGCCGCAGGAGTGGTTTCACGACCTGCTGGGTCCGGACGGACGGCCATTCCGCGACGCCGAGATGCAGACGATCCTGGAGTTGAGCGACCTGGCGATGCACCTGCAGCCGCCGCCACCACCGGCCGGCTGAGGACGATCGGTCAGCGGCCGCCGTTACGGCTGGGCGCCTCACTGACCGTCCGATCCGCGGCGGGCGCGTCGCTTCGGTATGGCAGGCTATGGGTGCTCATCTCCCACCGTCCACCATGTTCACGGCCGCCGTGACGCGTCCGCAACGGAGCCGAAGAAGATGCCTGCAAAAGCGCCGCAGCCCTCGCGTTATCTCGAGGTCGAGCGCAAGTTCGACGTAGTGGAATCCACCGTGTCACCGTCGTTCGACGGGATCGCCGCGGTTGCCCACGTCGAGAAGTCGCCGGCGCACACCCTGGACGCGACGTACTTCGACACCCCCATCCACGATTTGGCGCGCAACAAGATCACACTGCGCCGCCGTACCGGTGGCTCGGACGCGGGCTGGCACCTGAAGCTGCCGGCCGGTCCGGACTCCCGAACCGAGGTCCGCCTCCCGCTGGACGCCTCGGGCGGAAACGATTCGGTGCCCAACGAGCTGACGGATGTGGTGCTGGCAATCGTCCGCGACCGTCCGATGCAGCCCGTCGCGCGCATCACCACCCGGCGCGAGAGCCAAGTGCTCTACGACGCCGCGGGCACCGCGCTGGCCGAGTTCAGCAACGACCATGTCACCGCGTGGTCGACCCGCGGATCCGACGACACCGACTCGGCGCCAACCGAACAGGAATGGCGGGAGTGGGAATTGGAGCTCCTCGAAGCGAGCGGGCTCGCCAACGGGACAGCCGGCGTTGAGCTGCTGAACCGATTGGGCAACCGGCTGTTGGACGCCGGCGCCGTACCGGCGGGTCACGGGTCCAAGCTGGCGCGCGTGCTCGGCGCCGCGCCGCCCGACGGCGCCCAGCCGTCCGAGGATCCGCTGCAGCGCGCGATCGCCGAGCAGGTTCGCGAGCTTGTGGTGTGGGATCGCGCCGTTCGTGCCGACGCCTACGACGCCATTCACCAGATGCGGGTGACCACCCGCAAGCTGCGCAGCCTGCTGCGCGACTACCAGGAGTCGTTCGCCCTGCCCGACGAGGGGTGGGTCATGGACGAGTTGCGGGAGCTCGCCGGAATCCTGGGTGTGGCCCGCGACGCCGAGGTGCTCGCCGAGCGATACGAGCGCGGTTTGGACGCGCTCGCACCGGAATTGGTGCGCGGACCGGTGCGCGAACGCCTGGTCGGGGGTGCCCAGCGGCGCTACCAGATCGGGCTGCGCCGGTCCTTGATCGCCATGCGGTCGCAGCGATACTTCCGCCTGCTGGACTCCCTCGATCTGATAGCGGCCGAGACCCCCGGCGCCGCCGTGGTCGACGAACAGGCCCCGGTAACCATCGACGCCGCGTATACGAAGGTACGCAAGGCTCAGAAGGCCGCCGCGCGGGTCGACCGAGAACACCCGGACGACCGGCACCAACGCGACGAGGCAATACATCGAATCCGTAAGCGCGCCAAGCGACTTCGCTATACCGCCGCCGCCACCGGCGCCGCCGGGGTGTCCGAAGAGGCCAAGGCGGTGCAGTCGCTGCTCGGTGACCATCAAGACAGCGTCGTCAGCCGCGAGCATCTGCGTCAGGAGGCCGAAGCCGCGCATGCCGCCGGCGAGGACACCTTCACCTACGGGCTGCTGTATCAGCGCGAGGCCGACTTGGCCGACCGGTGCCGCGACGAACTCGACGACGCCTTGCGCAAACTCGCCAAAGCGGTCCGCAAGGCGGGGCATTAGAAGGCGGACGAGTTGGCCTGTAAGCCGGATTCTGTTCCCCGCCGCCGCGCATAAGCAACGGCGGCGCGGCGGCGACCATCCATCTGGACACACCGTCACCGGGTGCCTCGAGCGGCCTACCCGCAGGCTCGGGCGAGCAGCCCTCGAACGCCTGCGCGGCCGCACCTTCCGGTGCGGCCTTCTTGGCCTTGCTTCGGGTGGGGTTTGCCTAGCCATCCCGGTCACCCGGGATGCTGGTGCGCTCTTACCGCACCGTTTCACCCTTACCACCGCGGGGGTGGCGGTCTGTTTTCTGTGGCACTTTCCCGCGAGTCACCTCGGATTGCCGTTAGCAATCACCCTGCTCTGTGAAGTCCGGACTTTCCTCGAACCGCTTGCGACGGTCCGCGGCCGCCCGGCCAACTCGTCCGCGACGAACCACGGTACTACCTGCGGGATGCCGGTGCCAGCAACAACCGCTTGCGCGGCTCTATGGTGGACCAGATGGACCAGTGGAAAAAGCGCGTCGACACAGGCGATTGGGACGCCATCGCCACCGCGGCCGACGAATACGGCGGCGCGCTGTTGCCGCGGCTGGTCACGCCCGCCGAAGCGGTCCGGCTGCGCAGGCTCTACGCCCACGACGACCTGTTTCGGTCGACCATCGACATGGCGCCCAAACGCTATGGCGCAGGCCAATACCGCTATTTCCGCGCGCCCTACCCCGAACCGATCGAACGGCTCAAACAGGCGCTCTACCCCCGGCTGCTGCCGATAGCGCGCGACTGGTGGGGCAAGCTCGGCCGGGAAGCACCTTGGCCGGACAGCCTCGACGACTGGCTGGCGACCTGTCACGCGGCCGGCCAGGGTAGATCGACCGCGCTGATGCTGAAATACGGTGCGGGCGACTGGAATGCGTTGCATCGCGATCTGTACGGTGAGTTGGTTTTCCCGCTCCAGGTGGTCATCAATCTGAGCAATCCCGACACCGACTACACCGGCGGCGAGTTCCTGCTCGTCGAACAACGGCTGCGGGCCCAATCCCGCGGCATGGCAACACAACTGCCGCAGGGACACGGGTATGTGTTCACCACCCGGGAACGACCGGTGCCCTCGGCCCGGGGTTGGTCCGCGGCGCCGGTGCGCCACGGCGTCTCGGTCGTTCGCTCCGGTGAGCGTTACGCCATGGGGCTGATTTTCCACGACGCGGCGTAGGGGGGCTAGCCGGATCGTCTCAGGATCATCACGTTGTCGGCCATGGTGCCGACTTCCCCATTCGGACCCACCATTTCTCGCTCGACGGCCTCGGTGCGCACCCGCGTCCAGCGCGACGCGTTCAGGTGCAGCGACGCGAGGACCTCCTCGATGTCTTCGAAATGGTGATCGTGATGTTCCGCCCACGGCGGGGGCGCTCCGTGGTCGACGATCAACAGCACACCGCCGCGATTCACGCGCTCGGCCGCCCGTTGCAGCACCCCGTCGCGCTCCAGTCGCGCCGGCGAGTGCAAGTACTGCGCGGACACCAGGTCGAAGGTCCCGTCGGGGAAGCTCTCGTTGAGGTCATGGCGCTGAAAGTCGATGTGGGCGAGCATGTTCCGAGCCGACGCAGCCTGGGTGGCGCGCTGCAACGCGGTGGCCGAGATGTAGACGGCCACCACTTCCCAGCCCTGCTCGGCCAGCCATAGCGCGTCGGCCCCCTCACCGCAGCCCAGGTCGAGGGCCCGGCCGACGGCAGATCGGTGGCCGCCTCGGCCAGGCGGGGATTGACCCGTCCGCTCCACACCCGCTCCGCCGAGCGGTAGCGCTCCTCCCAGAGCCGCTGGGCATCATCTGATTTGCATGAGTTCTCCACACCGCGAGCTTGCCCACCCGGCACGGCGTTTGCCAAGCTGAATTGCCATGCAGGCAAAAAGCACACCCGACATCGACCTCCTGGTGCGCCGGCGACTACGAGAACTGCGCGTGCAGCGCGGCCTCACGCTGCAGGAGGTGGGCGAGCGCGCCGGGATAGACGTCTCGACGCTCAGCCGCCTCGAATCCGGGAAGCGCCGGCTGGCACTGGATCACCTGCCGCGCCTGGCCCGGGCCCTGTCCGTCAGCACCGACGAGCTGTTGCAGGCGCCGCCGACGCCCGACCCGCGGGTGCGCGGGACCGCGCATACCCACCACGGCGTCACCTACTGGCCGCTCACCCGCCAGGGCCCCGCCGGGGGCCTGCACGCGTTCAAGGTCCGGGTCAGCGCGCGCCGCCGCACCCCACCCGCCGAGCTGCCGGTGCACGAGGGCCGGGACTGGATGTATGTGCTTTCGGGCCGGATGCGACTCATCCTGGGCGAACGCGACTTCACCATCGACCCGGGCCAAGCCGTCGAGTTCTCGACATGGACCCCGCACTGGTTCGGTGTGGTGGACGGGCCGGTGGAAGCCATCGTCATCTTCGGACCGCACGGCGAGCGGCTCCACCTGCATAGTTGACCCGTATTAGCCCATTGCCCAATAGGCGCGTCGGTGCCAGGCTGACCGCATGACAGAAGCCGAAAGTTTCGTCGATCAGACGCGGACGGGACTCGCGGAGCCGCAACCGATGTATAAGGCGCTGCGCGAAACCAGCCCCGTATTCCGGTCGCCGCAGGCGGTCGTTCTCAGCCGCCTGGCCGACATCGAGATGGCGCTCAAACACACCGAGCTGTTCTCGTCGAACATGGACGCGGTCGACCTGGGTAACGTGCGGCCGCTGATCCCGCTCCAAATCGATCCGCCCGAGCATGCGAAGTACCGGCGCATTCTCGATCCCCTCTTCACTCCGCGGGAGATGGCCCGACGCGAACCAGGCGTCACCGAGCTGGTCAACGAGATGATCGATCGCTTCGCCGACCGGGGCGAGTGCGACTTCCACACCGAGTTCGCGGTGCCGCTGCCCTGCACCGTCTTTCTGCAGCTGCTCGGCTTGCCGCTCGACGACCTCGACAAATTCCTGGTGTGGAAGGACGGCGTGATCCGCCCGGAGGGCGACTCCGGTTTCGACCGCCGCCACGAAAGCTCGGCGGGCATGGCCCAGCAAATCTACGAATACTTCGACCGGGCCATCGACGACCACATCGCCAGCCCCCGCGACGATGTGTTGTCCGCAATGATCGCGGCGAACTTCAAAGAAGACGCGGCCCAACCGCTGTCGCGCGACGAGCTGCTCGACATCTGCTTCCTGTTCCTCATCGCCGGACTGGACACGGTCACCGACTCGCTCGACTGCTTCTTCGTGTACCTGGCGCGCCACCCCCATCACCGTCGTCAACTTGTCGAGCGGCCCGACGTCCTGCCCGGTGCGGTCGAGGAGTTGTTGCGTTGGGAAACACCTGTGCCCGGCGTCGCCCGGGTCGCCATCCAGGACGTCGAGGTCGGCGGGTGTCCGATCAGCAAGGGCGAACGGGTCAGCCCATTGCTGGGGGCGGCCAACACCGACCCGGCCGAGTTCCCCGACCCGGAGCTGGTGGACTTCACCCGCAACCCCAACCGGCACCGGGCGTTCGGCGGCGGGCCGCACCGTTGCCTCGGCTCGCACCTGGCCCGCATGGAGCTGCGGGTGGCGCTGCGCGAATTCCACCGGCGGATACCGGATTACGAGATCAAGCCCGGCGCCGAGCTGTCCTACACCGCGGCGCTGCGCTCGGTCGAGTCGCTGCCGCTGGTCTTTCCGGTGTCATGACCCGCGTAGCCGTCGATCCCGACCGCTGCACCGGGCACGGACGCTGCTACACCCTGGCGCCCGACGTCTTTGACGCCGACGAGGTCGGACATTGCGTGGTGCTCGTCGACGAGGTGTCCGGCGAGCTGGAATCGCAGGCCGTCACCGCCGAACAGAACTGCCCCGAAAGTGCCATCACGCTGGGTCGTTGACGCGTGGGTCCGAGGCCAAACGTCGGCTGTGGCATCGCGCTAGAACACGCCGCGCCGGGGTAACCCCCGGGTATGGCCATGAACGTCGCTCACAAGCTGATCAGTTCACATCTGGAATCCGGGGAGATGTCGCCGGGAGAAGAGATCGCGATCCGCATCGATCAGACGCTGACCCAGGATGCGACCGGCACGCTGGTGATGCAGGAACTCGAGGCGCTCGGGCTGGATCGCGCCCGCACCGAGGTGAGCGTCCAGTACGTCGACCACAACCTGCTACAGGGCGACGAGAAGAACGCCGAGGATCACGAATACCTGCGCACCGCGGCGCAACGCTTCGGGCTGTGGTTCTCCAAACCGGGCAACGGAGTCTCGCACCCGACTCACATGCAGCGCTTCGGCATCCCCGGCAAGACGATGGTGGGCTCCGACTCCCACACTCCGGCGGCCGGATCGCTGGGCATGCTCGCGATCGGCGTCGGCGGCCTCGAGGTGGCGCTCGCGATTACCGGGCGGCCCCTGCACATCCGGATGCCCGAGGTATGGGGTGTGCGGCTCGACGGCGAGCTGCCCCAATGGTGTTCGGCCAAAGACGTGATCCTGGAGATGTTGCGCCGCCACGACGTCAAGGGCGGGGTGAACCGGATCATCGAGTATCACGGCCCCGGCCTGGCGACGCTGACGGCGATGGACCGCCACGTCATCGCCAACATGGGAGCCGAACTCGGCGCGACGACGACGGTGTTTCCCAGCGACGACGCCGTTCGCGAGTTTTTGCGCGCCGAGGAACGCGAGGACGACTGGATGGAGTTGCAGGCCGACGACGACGCGGGCTACGACGTCGAGGACACGATCGACCTGTCGCAGATCGAGCCGCTGATCGCCAAACCGTCGTCGCCGGGCAACGTGGTACCGGTTCGCGAGGTGGCCGGCGAGGAGATCGCCCAGGCGGTGATCGGTTCGAGCGCCAACCCCGGGCTGCGCGATTTCGCGATCGCGGCCGCGATGGTGGCGGGACGCCAGACGGCCCCGCAGGTCAGCTTCGACATCAACCCGACGTCGCGCGAGATCCTGGCCGATCTGACCAAGATGGGCGCGACGCTGGACTTGGTGGTGGCCGGGGCGCGCATCCACCAGGCGGGCTGCATGGGGTGCATCGGCATGGGCCAGGCGCCCGCGGTCGGTCGCAACTCGCTACGCACGATGCCCCGCAACTTCCCCGGCCGGTCTGGCACCAAGGAGGACGCGGTCTGGCTGTGCTCCCCCGAGACCGCGGCGGCATCGGCGCTGACGGGAGTGATCACCGATCCGCGGGACTGGGCCAAAGAGGAGCAGATGGAGTACCCGAAACTCGATCTGCCCGAGCACAACTCCGTCAACACCGCAATGCTGGTTCCTCCGCTCGACATCGAAGAGGCACAACGTGTCGAACCGGTGAAGGGGCCCAACATCTCCAGCCTGCCCGAGTTGTCGCCGCTGCCAGACGAACTCGAGGCTCCGGTGCTACTCAAGGTCGGCGACAACATCTCCACCGACGAGATCTCGCCGGCCGGCGTGCAGGCGCTTCCGCTTCGGTCCAACATCCCGAAGCTCGCAATGTTCAGCTTCACCCGGATCGACGACTCCTACCCCGAGCGGGCTCAACAGGCCGACGACAGCGGGCACGTCATCGTCGCCGGGGAGAACTACGGCCAAGGCTCCTCGCGCGAGCATGCCGCGATCGCACCGCGTTACCTCGGGTTGCGCGTTGTCATCGCCAAGTCCTTCGCGCGCATCCACTGGCAAAACCTGGCCAACTATGGAATTTTGGCGCTCGAGTTCGAAAACCCCGATGACTACGACTCGATCGACCAGGACGACACGCTGCGCTTCCAGAATCTGAACGCGATCGACAAAGACAATGTGCTGCAGGTCGACAATGCCGGCAAGGATTCATCATTCGCGGTGCGGCATCGACTCTCGCCACGACAGGTCAAGGACGTGTTGGCCGGCGGGCTGATCCCGCGACTCAACCAGGAGCAGGAGTGACGTCTACAGGTAGTCCGTCTGGTTCACCAACCGCACCGAAGACGCTCCGTCGGAATAGAACTCGGCGATGCTCAACGATGCCAGGTCGAGGTGCAGGCGGTACAGGATGCCGGGGCCGGCGTCCAGC
Organism: Mycobacterium sp. NGS11; assembly: GCF_059813315.1. Taxonomy (NCBI): domain Bacteria; kingdom Bacillati; phylum Actinomycetota; class Actinomycetes; order Mycobacteriales; family Mycobacteriaceae; genus Mycobacterium; species Mycobacterium sp. NGS11. The sequence continues at coordinate 372,418 of NZ_JCALEJ010000002.1, read as the reverse complement.
GCCTCGCGGAGCAACATCTTGATCGGTGTCACGTGCGACACCACCAGCACCGTCGTGCCCTGCTGGGCGGCGACGATCCGGTCACGAAGCCGCGACACGCGCTCGGCCACCGCGTCGAAGCTCTCCCCGCCCGGGGGTGCGGTGCCGGTGTCGCGCAGCCAGCGACCATGCAGCTCGGGATCGCGCTCGGCCGCCTCGGCGAACGTCAGCCCCTCCCAGGAGCCGAAATCCGTCTCGATCAAGTCGTCGTCGACGGTCACGTCCAGGCCCAGTGCCTTGGCCGCCGCCGCCGCGGTGTCATAAGCCCGTTGCAGCGGCGAGGCGAACACCGCCGAAATCCCGCCCCGCTGCGCCAGATAGCGCGCAGCCGCGTCGGCCTGCCGCCGCCCCAGCTCGGTCAGCGCCGGGTTGCCGCGACCCGAATACCGGCGCTGCACCGACAACTCGGTCTGGCCGTGCCGCAGCAGCAGCAGTCGGGTCGGGGTGCCGCGCGCGCCGGTCCAGCCGGGCGCCGACGGGGCGGGTTCGGGTTTTGCCGCCGGGGCGGATTGTTGTGCCGGCTCGGGCTTTTGCGTCGCGTCGTCGACCTCGGCCGCGGCGTCCATCGCCTCGTTGGCCAACCGGTCGGCGTGCGTGTTGCGCTCCCGCGGAATCCACGAGTAGCTGATCCGCTCGAAGCGTCGCGCCCGGTTCCGGGCTTCGGCATGCAGCTCGACCAGGTCGGGGTGCTTGACCTTCCACCGACCCGACATCTGTTCCACCAGCAGCTTGGAATCCAGGTACACCGCGGCCTCGGTGGCGCCCAAATTCAGGGCGTCGTCCAAACCGGCTATCAGACCACGGTATTCGGCAACGTTGTTGGTTGCCCGGCCGATCGCCTGCTTGGCCTCCGCCAGCACGGTCGCTCGGTCCTGGGTCCATACCACCGCACCGTATCCGGCGGGCCCGGGGTTACCGCGTGACCCGCCGTCGGCCTCGATGACGACCTTCACTGGTCGAAACCCTTGACCCGCAACAGGATCGCGCCACATTCGGGGCAGCGCACCACATCGTCTTCGGCCGCCGCCGAGATGCGGGACAACTCGCCGCGGTCGATCTCGAGTCGGCAGGCCCCGCACCGGCGCCCGATCAGCTGTCCCGCGCCCGCGCCTCCCCCGGCGCGCTGGCGTTCGTACAGGGCGGCCAGCGCCGGATCCAGCTCGGCGCTCAGCGAGTCACGCCGCGAGGACTGCAGCTCGCGGGCCTCGCTGATCTCGGCGACCGCGGCGTCGAGAGCCTCGCGCGCGCCGGCCATCTCGGCCTCCAGTGACGTCAGCGTCTGCTGCTCACGGTCCAGCTCAGATTGCAGCTCCTCGCGACGTTCCATCACCTCCAGCAGCGAGTCCTCCAGGCTGGTTTGACGACGCTGCAGGGTCTCCAGCTCGTGCTGTAGATCCGACAGTTGCTTGGCGTCGGTCGCGCCCGACTGCAGCAGCGAGCGGTCGCGGTCTTCCCGCTTGCGCACCGCGTCGATCTCGGCCTCGAGCCGCGAGGCGTGGGCGTCGATGTCTTCCAAGGCGATGCGCAGCGTGGCCAGCCGGTCGCCCGCCGCTTCGACTTCCTTCTGCAACCGCTCGCAGGTCTCTTGTTCCGGCAGATGCGTGGCCCGGTGCGTGATCCGGGACAGCTCGGCATCCAATTTCGATAATTCCAGCAACGAACGCTGCTGTGCCACTTCGGCTTTCATGACCCGTCCCCCCCGGACTCGTTGTCAGCGTGCTCGACGTTCCACGGGTCGGTGCGAATCGAGCTCACTCGCACCGGGAGTTCCGCACCGAAACGCGACCGCAGCAACCCGGCGGCCTGTTCACACCAAGGGAATTCACTTGCCCAATGTGCCACATCGATCAGAGCCACATCGGAGGCGCGGCGATGTTCGTCGGCCGGATGGTGCCGCAGGTCGGCCGTGACATAGGCCTGCACACCGGCACCGGCCGCCGCGGCCAGCAACGAATCTCCGGCGCCACCGCAGACGGCGACCCGCGACACCGGCGTATCGGGGTCGCCCGCCGCTCGCACTCCCCAGGATGTCCGCGGCAACGCCGTCTGCACACGGGAGACGAAGTCGCGCAACGGTTCCGGGCGTGCCAGCGTCGCGATGCGGCCCAGCCCGGTGTCGCCGGGTGGGGGCACCAGCGCGAAGATGTCGAACGCGGGCTCCTCGTAGGGGTGGGCGGCGCGCATCGCCGCCAGCACCGCGGCCCGGGATCGCGCGGGCGCGACGACCTCGAACCGGTCTTCGGCCACCCGCTCGACCTTCCCGACGCTGCCCAGCGCGGGCGAGGCGCCTTCGTGCGGCAGGAACTGCCCGATGCCGCTGACGGTCCAGCTGCAGTGCGAATAGTCCCCGATGTGGCCGGCGCCGGCCGCAAACACCGCCTCCCGCACCGCTTCCGCGTTCTCGCCGGGCACGTAGACGACCCACTTGTCGAGGTCGGGCGCGCCCGTCGCCGGTTCGAGCACGGCCTCGACGGTCAGGCTCAGCGCCTCGGCCAGCGCATCGGAGACGCCCGGGCGAGCCGAATCGGCATTGGTGTGCGCGGTGAACAGAGAACGCCCCGTCTGGATCAACCGGTGCACCAGCGCGCCCTTGGGGGTGCTGGCCGCCACGGAGTCCACCCCGCGCAACAGCAGTGGGTGATGGGCCAACAGCAGGCTCGCCCGGGGAACCGCGTCGACGACGGCCGGCGTCGGGTCGACCGCGACGGTCACCGAGTGCAGCTCGTCGTCGGGGTCACCGCACACCAGCCCCACCGAATCCCACGATTCCGCGAGCCGCGGCGGGTAGGCCTCGTCGAGCACCGCGATGACCTCGGCCAGCTTCACGCTCACCGCTGCCCCCCGAGGTGTCCCGTCGCTTCCGAGATGGCTTGCACCAACCGCGGCCACTCGCTACGCACCGCCGCCCGCAGGTACCGCTCGTCCAAGCCGACGAACGTATCACAGCGGCGAACGGCAATTCCCCTGTCATGCAGACTTTTTCGGAGCCGGACCGCGTCCGGCGTGCGGAACAGCACGAACGGCGCCTGGCCGTCGACCACCTCGGCGCCCACCGACGCCAGGCCCGCCACCATCTGGGCGCGCAGCCGCGCCAATCGCGTCGCGCCGGCCGCCGCGGCGCTGACCGCCTGCCGACCGCAACACTGCGCGATGGCCGTCAGTTGCAGCGTGCCCACCGGCCAGTGCGCCCGCTGCACGGTCAGCCGCGCCAACACCTCGGGGGAACCGAGCGCGTAGCCCACCCGCAACCCGGCCAGTGCCCACGTCTTGGTCAGGCTGCGCAACACCAGCACGTCGGGCAGCGCGTCGCCGGCCAGCGACTGCGGCTCACCGGGAATCGAGTCGGCGAAGGCCTCGTCGACCACCAGGATCCGCCCGGGCCGGCGCAACGCCAGCAGTTGTTCGCGGGTGTGCAACACCGAGGTGGGGTTGGTCGGGTTACCCACCACGACGAGGTCGGCGTCGTCGGGGACGGCCGCACCGGCCAGGCCGAACGGCGGCTCCAGCACGACGTGGTGCACCGGCACCCCGGCCGCGGTCAGGGCGACGGCGGGCTCGGTGAACGCCGGCGCGATGATCGCCGCCCGGCGCGGACGCAGGTTGGCCAGCAGCGCGAAGGCCTCGGCCACGCCGGCCAGCGGCAGCACCTCGTCGCGGGTCCGGCCGTGCCGCTCGGCGGCCGCGTCCTGGGCCCGGTGGACGTCGTCGAGGCTCGGGTAGCGCGCCAGATCGGGCAGCCGCTCGGCCAGTCGTCGCAGCAGCCACTCCGGCGGGCGGCCGTGCCTGACGTTGACGGCGAAATCCAGCATCCCGGGCGCGACGGCCTGATCACCGTGGTAGCGCGCCGCAGGCGGGCTCAGGTTCAGACTCGCCATCCGTGAAACACTAGTGCGCCGGCCGGTCCGCCCGGCGATGCATCGGCAACACCGTCACACCCGGCCCCGCCCATCAAGGACAATGGTGAGGTGACAGGCACAAGGCCGGCCGAACGCGAGGCCCCCGGGGCGCAGCTGGTGATCTTCGATCTCGACGGCACGCTGACCGACTCCGCGGAGGGGATCGTCGCCAGCTTCCTGCATGCGCTCGACCACATCGGCGCCCCGGTGCCGCCCGGCGACCTCGTCGCGCAGATCGTCGGCCCGCCGATGGACGACACGTTCCGGGCGATGGAGCTCGGCGCCGACGCCGAGGAGGCCATCGCCGCGTTTCGCGCCGAATACGGCGCTCGGGGCTGGGCGATGAACGCGCTCTTCGACGGGATCGAGGCGCTGCTGGTGGATCTGCGCGCCGCCGGCGTCCGGCTGGCGGTCGCCACCTCGAAGCTGGAGCCCACGGCGCGGCGCATCCTCGCTCATTTCGGGCTCGACCAGCACTTCGAGGTCATCGCCGGCGCCAGCCCCGACGGTTCGCGCAAGACCAAGGTCGACGTGCTGGCCCATGCCCTGGCGCAGCTGCGGCCCCTGCCCGAGCGGGTGCGCATGGTCGGCGACCGCAGCCACGACGTGCACGGCGCGGCCGCGCACGGCATCGACACGGTGGTGGTCGGCTGGGGCTACGGCAAAGCCGATTTCCCCGACCGCGCAGCCGCGAGCGACGCCGCCGAATCCGGCGTGACGCACGCCTCGACCATCGACGAACTGCGGAGGGCACTGGGTGTCTAGTCGCGAGGCGCTGCACGTCACGTTCGTGTGCACCGGCAACATCTGCCGTTCGGTGATGGCCGAGAAGATGTTCGCCGACCAGCTGCGCCGGCGGGGCCTGGCCGACGCGGTGCGGGTGAGCAGCGCCGGCACCGGCAACTGGCATGTGGGCGAGCGCGCCGACGAGCGGGCGGCCGGCGTGCTGCGCGCCCACGGCTACGCGTGCGAGCACCGCGCCGCACAGGTCGACGCCGAGCACCTGGGCGCCGATCTGGTGGTGGCCCTGGACCGCAACCACGCCCGGATGCTGCGGCACCTGGGCGCGGACGAGGATCGCGTCCGGATGCTGCGGTCCTTCGACCCGCGCAGCGGCGCCCACACCCCCGACGTGGACGATCCCTACTACGGCGACACCGAAGACTTCGAACGCGTCTACGCCGTCATCGAGGCCGCGCTGCCCGGCCTGCACGACTGGGTCGACGAACGGCTCGCGCAGAACGGATCCCCTTGATGCGCCGGTTGCCCTTCCCGCTGCGCCCGGGCTGGATCGTGCTGGCGCTGGTGGTCCTCGCCTTCGCGTACCTGTGCTTCACGGTGCTCGCGCCCTGGCAGCTGGGCAAGCACAGCAGGACGTCGCAGGAGAACCGCCAGATCGAAGCTTCGCTGAACACCGCGCCGGTTCCGTTGAAAACGCTACTGCCGCAGCAGAATTCGGCGGCTCCCGGCGCGCAGTGGCGCCAGGTCACCGCAACCGGGCACTATCTGCCGGACGTGCAAGTGCTGGCCCGGTTGCGGGTGATCGACTCGAAGCCGGCGTTCGAGGTGCTGGCGCCGTTCGTCGTCGACGGCGGACCGACCGTCCTGGTCGACCGCGGCTATGTGCGTCCTTTGGAGGGGTCTCACGTCCCGCCGATACCCCGCCCGCCCGCGCAGACGGTGACCATCACGGCGCGGCTGCGCAACTCCGAGACCGCCGCGGCGAACAAGGATCCGTTCGTGGGCGACGGTGTGCAGCAGGTCTATTCGATCGACACCGAACAGGTCGCCGTGCTGACCAAGACCCCACTGGCCGGGTCCTACCTGCAACTGATCGACGGTCAGCCCGGTGGGCTCGGCGTGGTAGGCGTGCCGCAGCTGGACGCGGGCCCGTTCCTGTCCTACGGCATCCAGTGGATCGCGTTCGGCATCCTCGCACCCATCGGCTTGGGCTACTTCGCCTACTCGGAGATCCGCGCCCGGCGACAGGAGAAACAACCCCGGCCGGCGCCCGAGGCAGCGCCCACCCCCGAAGCGACCCAGGCGCCCGAGGCGCCGCAGTCCGTCGAGGCCAAACTCGCCGACCGCTACGGCCGCCGGCGGTAACCCGACAGATACGTCAACAGTCCGGCCAACACCGCGGCACCCGCTTGCACCAGCGACGACAGCGTCACGGCGCGCCGCAGGTCGGCCACCGTCGGCTCGCGGCCATCGCCGAGCGTGGGCCGGATCTGCAGTCCGTGCTGGTAGTGCGTGGGACCGCCCAGGCGCACGCCCAGCGCCCCGGCGAAGGCGGCCTCGACGACGCCGGCGTTGGGGCTGGGGTGACGGGCGGCATCGCGGCGCCAGGCCCGGGCCGCGCCCGCCGGTGATCCCCCGACCACCGGCGCCAGCAGCACCGTCAGCGACGCGGTCACCCGCGCGGCGAGGAAGTTGGCGGTGTCATCCAATCTCGCCGCGGCCCAACCGAACCGGAGATACCGCGGCGAGCGATAGCCGACCATCGAGTCCAGGGTGTTGATGCCGCGATATACCAGGACCGCGGGCAAGCCGCCGACCGCCGCGAACAGCAGCGGTGCCACTTGGGCGTCGGAGGTGTTCTCGGCGATCGATTCCAGCGACGCACGGGTCAGGCCCGCGCCGTTCAGCGACGCCGGGTCACGCCCGCACAACGACGGCAGCAGCGCACGCGCGGCCTCGACGTCGCCATGTCCCAGCCGCTCCGACATGTCCAGTCCGGTGCGGGCCAACGAGGTGCCACCCAGCGAGACCCAGGTGGCCGCGGCCGTCGCCGCGATCGGCCACACCCGGGCGCTCCGCGCGGCGGCCTGCTGCATCGCCAGGCCGAGCACGCCCACCGCCCCGATCAGCGCCCCGACATGGACCGCGCCGGCGATCCGGCTGTCGCGATAGGTCACCTTCTCCAGCGCGGCGGCGGTACGGCCGAACAGCGCGACGGGATGGCCCCGTCGCGGGTCGCCCAGCGCGCGGTCGGCCAAATAGCCGATCGCCACGCCCGCGACTCGAGCCTGCCTCGCAACCACCTCGGCAGCGTCTCACACCCTCGCGCCCCGCCTCGGCTAGGTGCTGACCGCCCAGGCGCGCCCATTATCAGGCGGATATAACGTCAGATCATTGATCGTGCCGATCCGGCGATGGTCTACTCGAAGGCATGAGGCCCAGCAGGCGAGGTCGGCGGTGAAGCGGCCCGCGACCCGCGTCGCCGACCTGCTGAACCCGGCGGCGTTGTTGTTGCCCGCCGCGAACGTCATCATGCAGTTGTCGTTGCCCGGCGTCGGCTATGGCGTGCTGGAAAGCCCGGTGGACAGCGGCAACGTCTACAAGCATCCCTTCAAGCGGGCCCGCACCACCGGCACCTATCTGGCGGTCGCGGCCATCGGGACCGAGTCCGACCGGGCGATGATCCGCGCCGCCGTCGACGGCGCGCACCGGCAAGTGCGATCGACGTCGTCAAGTCCGGTGTCCTACAACGCATTCGACCCGAAGCTGCAGCTGTGGGTGGCGGCCTGCCTGTACCGGTACTTCGTTGAGCAACACGAGTTCCTGTACGGCCCGCTGGACGACGCGACCGCCGACGCCGTCTATCAAGACGGCAAGCGGCTAGGCACCACGTTGCAGGTGCCCGAGAGCATGTGGCCGCCAGACCGGGCCGCCTTTGATGCGTACTGGAAGCGTTCGCTCGAAGAACTGCGCATCGACCCCCCGGTGCGCGAACATCTGCACGGGGTGGCTGCCATGGCGTTTCTGCCCTGGCCCTTGCGGGTGCTGGGGGGGCCGCTCAACCTGTTCGCGACGACTGGCTTTTTGGCTCCGCAGTTTCGGGCGATGATGCAGCTGGACTGGTCGCCGCGCCAGCAGCGCCGGTTCGAATGGCTGCTTTCGGCGCTGCGGCTGGCCGACCTGTTCATCCTCCATGACGCCTGGATCCTCCTGTATCGAATCTACCTGTGGGACATGCGGTTTCGCGCCCGGCGCGGCTGGCGGATCGTCTAGCGGGCACAGGGTCGTTTCGAGGGGAAAATCTTCCTCGTCAATAGGCGAGCCCGTACCGCGCAAAGCGGACTAGCGTGGCAAGGCATGACGTTTCCACCGCTCAACCACGTCGCGGTCACGGTGCGCGACATCGACATCAGCGGCCCGTGGTATCGCAACCTGCTCGGCGCCGACCCGATCCTCGACGAACACACCGATGCCGGATTTCACCATCAGGTGTGGATGCTCGACGGGGGCACGATATTCGGCATCCATCAGCACGACCGCGAGGCACCCGACGAAAAGTTCAGCGAACATCGCGTCGGTCTCGACCATGTCGGCTTCGGTTGCGCCAGCCGCGCCGAGCTGGAGAACTGGGTCACCCGGCTGGGTGAACTGGGCATCGAGCACGGCGGCATCGTGGATGCGCCGTACGGCTCCGGGCTGAGTTTCCGCGACCCCGACGGCATCGCCCTGGAGTTGTTCGCCCCACCCGGCTGATCGTCAGCGCACCGTCGCGAAGAACGCGCGCACGTCCTCGACGAACAGCTCCGGTTGTTCGAACGCAGCGAAATGCCCGCCCCGCGGCATGTCCGTCCAGTGGGTGATGTTGTAGACCGGCTCGCACCAGCTACGAGGCGCCTTGAGCAGCTCACCGGGGAAAGCCGCGACGCCCGTTGGCAATTCGACGCGATCCCCGCCGCCCCAGACCGCAAAGCTCTCCCAGTACAGGCGGGCCGAGGACGCGGCGGTGTTGGTCACCCAGTACACCATCACATTGTCGAGCAGCTCGTCGCGGCTGACCGCGTTCTCGGGATGCCCGTCGCAATCGGCCCAGTCCCAGAACTTTTCGACGATCCAGGCCAGCTGCCCCACAGGCGAATCAGCCAAGCCGTAGCCCAGTGTCTGCGGCCGGGTGGACTGTTGCTTGGAATAGCCGGTGCCCCACTTGCGGTGGTTGGCCAACCCAGCGAGCGCCCGTTGCTCCTCGTCGGTCGGGTTGGTCAGCGAGTCCTTGGTGGGCCGGCCGACCGGCATGTTCAGGTGGATCGCCAGGCAGTGGCCTCCCCTGTGGCTACTGTTGCGGCCGATCTGTGTCGTGACGGCGGCGCCCCAGTCGCCGCCCTGGGCGCCGTAGCGGTCGTACCCCAAGCGCAGCATGAGCGTTTCCCACGCCTCGGCAATCTTTTCCACGCCCCAGCCGGTCTCGGTGGGTTTTCCGGAGAACCCATATCCCGGAAGCGATGGACATACCACGTGGAAGGCGTCCTCGGCGCGGCCCGACGCGGGATTGGTCAACGGCTCGATCACCTTGTGGAACTCCACGATCGAACCCGGCCAGCCGTGCGTGATCACGAGCGGGAAGGCGTCGGCGTGCGGCGACCGCTGATGGATGAAATGGATGTCCAGGCCGTCGATTTCGGTGGTGAACTGATCGAAACGGTTGAGCGCGGCCTCCCGCGCTCGCCAATCGTAGTGGTTGGCCCAGTAGTCGGCCAGCTCGCGGGTGTAGGCCAACGGCACGCCCTGGCTCCAGTCGTCCACGCATTCGGCCTCCGGCCAACGCGTACGGGCCAGCCGCGATCGCAGATCGTCGAGAACGTCGTCAGGAACCTCGATGCGGAACGGTTTCACGCGTTCATAGTGCCTGCGGCCGCGTGACCGGCGGCACGCACCCCGGCGCCGTCAGAGCGCTCGCAGGCCGCTGAGGGTCCGGCCGATCAGTTCACGTCGTTCGTCGATCGACATCGAGTCACCGAGGGGTGCGTGCACCCTCAGATAGCCCTGTGTCACCAGTTCGCCGACCAGGAACCGCGTCGCACCGAGCGGCAGGGACAGCCGAGCGGCGATCTCTGCGACCGAGGGACTCTGCACGCAATAGGTCAGGATCTGGCCCCGCACATCGTTTCTCGGCCAGCGCGGCGGCTTCGCTGTGGTGTCGAGCGCTTCGACCGGAGCCTCGAGTGCGAGTTCGACACCGGCGTCGGTGCGGCCTCCCGTCAGCGCGTACGGCCGGACCAGGCTCGGCTCGTTCGCGGTCTCTGATTCCGTGCCTTTGTCCTCCGACTGCCGAGGCGCGTCGGAATGCTTCCCCCCGGCATGCGGCGAACTATGGGCACCCATGTGGTGCTGCAGGAACCACAAGGTCTGGTCGGCATGCACCGATGCCCGCAGCTCGCTGGAGACCACCTTGAGCACGGTCCGATCGGTGTCGATGACGAACGTGGTCCGTCTGACCGGGAGCAACCGGGCCAGCAGGCCACGGCGCCGGGTGTGCCGGCCGCGCCGGGCCTCGTCACGCGCGGCGACGGATCTACGCAGCTTGGCGAACCTGCCTCGGCGCACCCCGAACAGCTCGGACACCACGCCGTCCGCGTCGGAGAGCAGCGGATAGTCGAACGAGCGCTGTTGGGCGAAGTGGGCCTGCCTGTCGACGGTGTCGGTGCTGATACCCACCCGCTGGGCGCCCACCGTCACGAATTCGTTGCTGAGGTCCCGAAAATGACAGGCCTGGGCCGTACAGATCGGTGATGATGCGAGTGGGAAGAAGAACAGCACAACCGGCCCTTCGGCAAGGAGCGCGGACAGCGCCCGGGGCCGACCGGTGTGATCAAACAAAGTGAAGTCAGGCGCCTTCTCGCCCGCGATCATCGGCAAAGACTAACGCCGGGGCGCTTTGCGCGAAGCACACTCGGATAATTCGGTCTGTCAACCGGAGGTTGCCGATTGTTACAAATTGTTTCGTCGGCCACGAACCGCCCAGCGCATCTGGGACGATTTCGAATTTATGAAGCTCGTTCTGATGATTTCCGGCGTGGCGGCCGTCATTGGCTTGGCGGTGCCCGCGCACGCCGATGACACCGACGACGCGTTCCTCGCGTCGCTCAATTCGGCCGGCTTCACCTATAACGATCCGGCGCAGGTCATCCAGGCCGCCCACTATGTGTGCTCGGCGGCTGGGGGCGGCACGGCGATGGCGGATATCGCCAAGGCGATGACGTCGAAGGCGGCCGCACTGACCGAAGAGAAAGCGGAGAAATTCACCGCGATCGCGGCCAGCGCCTACTGTCCGGACGCGATCTCGTCGACCACCACGACGACGGCCGCCAGTTCGTAAGCGAGCGATTCGGCGCGGTCACGCCGCCGCGCGCAAATGTCGGTGGGCGCGGACGGTATCGAACCGCCGACCGCTGGTGTGTAAAACCAGAGCTCTACCACTGAGCTACGCGCCCGTTGCCCCGGGCAGGCTACCCGTCCGAAGGCCAAGTTCCCAAAATTTCCAGCCCCGCTCAGCCCCGCAGTGCGGCCAGGGCATCGGTCCAGAGCCGCTGATCGCGGGACTCGCCGGGCTGTTTCATCTCGGCGAAGCGGATGATCCCGGACCGATCGACGACGAACGTCCCGCGGTTGGAGTAACCGGCGTCCTCGTTGAACACGCCATAGCTCTGGCTGACCGCGCCATGGGGCCAGAAGTCCGACAACACCGGGAAGGTGAAACCGCTGTCCAGCGACCAGACCCGGTGGGTCGGCGGAGGTCCCACCGAGATCGCCAGCGCCGCGCTGTCGTCGTTTTCGAAATCGGGCAGGTGGTCGCGCAACAGGTCCAGCTCGCCCTGGCAAATCCCGGTGAATGCCAGCGGGAAGAACACCAGCAGTACGTTCTTGGCGTCCCGATAGGAGCTCAGCGTGACGCGTTGTTGATTCTGGTCGCGCAAGGTGAAATCCGGGGCGGCTGTGCCGACGGGCAGCATCAACGCTTCCCGGCACGGGATTTGGGCTGCACCAGCCGGCTGGCGCTCCAGTCCCCCAGGTTGACCGACGAGGTCGGCATCAAACCGGCGGTGGGCGCGGCCTCAGCGATTTCGGCCGGCAACACATGCCCGGGCTTGCCGGTTTTGGGCGTCAGCACCCAGATCACGCCGTCCTCGGCCAGCGGGCCGATCGCATCCATCAGGGTGTCCACCAGGTCGCCGTCACCGTCTCGCCACCACAGCAGAACGACGTCGACTACCTCGTCGGTGTCTTCGTCGAGCAAGTCGCTGCCGCAGGCCTCCTCGACCGCGGCGCGGATCTCGTCATCGGTGTCTTCATCCCAGCCCCACTCCTGGACAACTTGGTCGGGTTGGATGCCCAATTTGCGAGCGTAGCTCGGGGCGTGATCCGCCGCGACCACCGTGGAGCCTCCTTAATGTCCGCACGCGATGCGATTGAGGATTATCGTCGCACAGCCAGAACCCGGTCCATACTTCCGCACCATCACGTTGCCAGACACAGTTTCACCGCGTTCTTCTTCGTGTCGTTGAGCTGGTCGACCCGTTTGTTGAATTCGCCGGTTCCCGCGTGCGTCCCGATGGCGTTGGCCACCGCGCGCGCGGCGTCGATGTAGGCGTTGAAGGCGTCCTTTATCTGCTGCGACATCGCATCGCTGAAGCTATTGCCCACCGTGGTGGCGCTGTCGTTGAGGGCGTCGATGGCCGGGCCTTCGGTCGGGCCGGTGCCGCGGCCGGCGTTGAACGCCTTCACGAACTCGTTGGTCTTGTCGATCGCGTTCTTGCTGGTGGTGATCAGCGTGGCGCAGGCGGTGCGCACGGCCTTGGTGGTCAGCGATTGCTGCCGCTGTGACTCCCGCACGCTCGAGGTCACCGACGACGCCGACACCGACGCGGACACCGACTGCCGGTAGGCCGGCGCCACCTTGGTGTCGGGCGTGGCCGTGCCGTTGGTGACGGAGGTGCACCCGACGATGCCCATCAGGGCCACGGCCACACATCCCAGCGCCAAGGCCCCGCGCTGGGGCAAAGCCTTCACCTGCGTCTGAGGGACGGCACCCCACCGGATGAGCACACGGCTGACGTTACCGGGTGGGTTGCCCGACTGCCCCATACCCGCCGAGTTCGTGTTCGCCGCGCCACGCTTCGCCGGCGAGCCGACGTCGGCTATCCGCGCGAGACACGGGTGCGGCACGATGGTGGCAGGGTGCGACCCACCCGTTACGGCACACATTCCGCCAACAACAGGAGTAGTGCGTTGACAACTGAGTTCGTGCGCCACGATCTGGCCACAAACCCCCACAGCGCAACCGAACCCGACCGCGTTCGGGTGATCCGCGAGGGGGTGGCCTCCTACCTGCCCGACATCGATCCCGAAGAGACGTCGGAGTGGCTGGAGTCCTTCGATGAGCTGCTGGAGCGCTCCGGCCCGTCGCGGGCGCGTTACCTGATGCTGCGATTGCTGGAACGGGCCGGCGAGCAGCGCGTCGCGGTCCCGTCGCTGACGTCCACCGACTACGTCAACACCATTCCGACCGAACTCGAGCCGTGGTTCCCCGGCGACGAGGACGTGGAGCGGCGCTATCGCGCGTGGATCCGGTGGAACGCGGCGATCATGGTGCACCGCGCCCAGCGCCCGGGAGTCGGTGTGGGCGGCCACATTTCGACTTACGCCTCGTCGGCGGCGCTCTACGAGGTCGGGTTCAACCACTTCTTTCGCGGTAAATCGCACCCCGGCGGCGGCGACCAGGTGTTCATCCAGGGCCACGCGTCCCCGGGCATCTATGCCCGCGCGTTCCTGGAAGGCCGGTTGACCGCCGACCGGATGGACGGCTTCCGGCAGGAGCACAGCCACGCCGGCGGCGGGCTGCCGTCGTACCCGCACCCGCGGTTGATGCCCGACTTCTGGGAGTTCCCCACGGTCTCGATGGGGCTCGGTCCGCTCAACGCGATCTACCAGGCGCGGTTCAACCACTACCTGCACGACCGCGGCATCAAGGACACGTCCGACCAGCACGTGTGGTGCTTCCTGGGCGACGGCGAGATGGACGAGCCGGAGAGCCGGGGCCTGGCGCACGTGGGCGCGCTGGAGGGCTTGGACAACCTGACGTTCGTGATCAACTGCAACCTGCAGCGCCTCGACGGCCCGGTGCGCGGCAACGGCAAGATCATTCAGGAGCTGGAGTCGTTTTTCCGTGGCGCCGGCTGGAACGTCATCAAGGTGGTCTGGGGCCGCGAGTGGGACGCCCTGCTGCATGCCGACCGCGACGGCGCGCTGGTCAATCTGATGAACACCACCCCGGACGGCGACTACCAGACGTACAAGGCCAATGACGGTGCGTACGTGCGCGATCACTTCTTCGGCCGCGACCCGCGCACCAAGGCGCTCGTGGAGCACATGAGCGATTCCGAGATCTGGAACCTCAAGCGCGGCGGCCACGACTACCGCAAGGTCTACGCCGCCTACCGCGCCGCCGTCGACCACAAGGGCCAGCCCACGGTCATCCTGGCCAAGACCATCAAGGGCTATTCGCTGGGCGCACATTTCCAGGGCCGCAACGCCACCCACCAGATGAAAAAGCTTGCGCTGCAAGACCTTAAGGACTTCCGCGATGCGATCCGGATCCCGATCAGCGACGCCCAGCTGGAAGAGGATCCCTACCTGCCGCCCTACTATCACCCCGGCTCCGACGCCGAGGAGATCCGCTACATGGTCGACCGCCGGCGCACCCTCGGGGGCTTTTTGCCCGAGCGGCGGACCAAGGCGAAGGCGCTGCGGCTGCCAGGCCGCGAAACCTACGCCGCGCTGAAAAAGGGGTCGGGAAACCAGGAGGTCGCGACCACCATGGCGACGGTGCGGACCTTCAAGGAAGTGTTGCGGGACAAAGAAGTTGGCCCGCGGATCGTGCCGATAATCCCCGACGAGGCGCGCACCTTCGGGATGGACTCCTGGTTCCCGTCGCTGAAGATCTACAACCGCAACGGCCAGCTGTACACCGCAGTGGACGCCGAGCTGATGCTGGCCTACAAGGAAAGCGAAGGCGGCCACATCCTGCACGAGGGCATCAACGAGGCCGGGTCGGTGGGGTCGTTCATTGCGGTCGGCACGTCGTATGCGACGCACAACGAGCCGATGATCCCGATCTACATCTTCTATTCGATGTTCGGCTTCCAGCGCACCGGCGACGGCCTGTGGGCCGCCGCCGACCAGATGACACGCGGGTTCTTGCTCGGGGCCACCGCGGGGCGCACCACGCTGACGGGCGAGGGCCTGCAGCACGCCGACGGCCACTCGCTGCTGCTCGCCAGCACCAACCCCGCCGTGGTCGCCTACGACCCGGCCTTCGCCTACGAGATCGCCTACATCGTGGAGAGCGGCCTGGCGCGAATGTTCGGGGAGAACCCCGAAGACGTGTTCTTCTACATCACCGTCTACAACGAGCCGTACGTGCAGCCGCCCGAGCCGGAGAACTTCGACCCCGAGGGCGTGCTGCGCGGCCTCTACCGTTACCGCGTCGCCACCGAGCAGCGGACCAATAAGGCGCAGATCCTGGCGTCCGGGGTGGCAATGCCGTCGGCGCTCAATGCCGCCGACATGCTCGCCGCGGAGTGGGACGTCGCCGCCGACGTGTGGTCGGTGACCAGCTGGGGCGAGCTGAACCGCGACGGTGTGGCCGTCGACAGGGCGAGGCTGCGCCATCCGGACCGGCCGGCCGGCGTCCCGTACGTCACCGAGGCCCTCGAGAACGCGAGCGGGCCGATTGTCGCGGTGTCGGATTGGATGCGTGCCGTTCCCGAGCAGATCCGGCCCTGGGTCCCAGGCACCTACGTCACCCTGGGCACCGACGGGTTCGGCTTCTCGGACACCCGGCCGGCGGCGCGGCGGTATTTCAACACCGACGCCGAATCGCAGGTCGTCGCGGTGCTGGAGGCGCTGGCGCGCGACGGTGAGATCGACCCCTCGGTGCCGATCGCCGCGGCCCGCCAGTACCAGATCGACGACGTACAGGCCGCCCCCGAGCAGACGTCGGACCCGGGGGTGGCCTGACGGGCGGCACGGCCCCGGCCACCCGCCCGCCCAGCGTGAAGTTATCTTCACGCTGGGCACCGAGCGTGAAGATAACTTCACGCTCGACGTCCGCCCCCAACGCCGCGAACAACACGCGCCGGCTTTGGGGGAAACTTCCAGAAATGGCGCGTAGGTTTTAGGGGTGAATGACAACCCCTTCGCCGGTCCGTTCGCCAAGCAGCCGCGATCGCCACTGGAGCTGCTGGATACCGTGCCGGACTCCGTCCTGCGCCGGCTGAAGCAGTACTCCGGCCGGCTGGCCACCGAAGCGGTCTCGGTGATGGGCGACCGGTTGCCGTTCTTCGCCGACCTGGAAGCCTCGCAGCGGGCCAGCATGGCGCTGGTCGTGCAGACGGCCATCAACAACTTCGCGGAGTGGATGCAGGACCCGCACAGCAACGTCAGCCACACCGCGCAGGCCTTCGAACTGGTACCCCAAGACCTCGCCCGCCGCATCGCGCTGCGCCACAGCGTCGACATGGCGCGCGTGACCATGGACTTCTTCGAGGAAGTGGTCCCGCTGCTGGCCCGCTCCGAAGAGCAGCTGACCGCGCTGACCGTGGGCATCCTCAAATACAGCCGCGACCTGGCGTTCACCGCCGCCACCGCCTACGCGAACGCGGCCGAAGCACGCGGCACCTGGGACAGCCGGATGGAAGCCAGCGTCGTCGACGCGGTGGTCCGCGGCGACACCGGCCCCGAGCTGCTGTCCCGCGCCGCGGCGCTGAACTGGGACACCACCGCCCCGGCGACGGTCGTCGTCGGCACCCCGGCCCCCGGCCGCGACGGATCGACCGGCCCGGACGACAGCGAGCGCGCCAGTCAGCACGTCCGCGATATCGCGGCCCAGCACGGGCGCGCGGCCCTCACCGACGTGCACGGCACCTGGCTGGTGGCGATCGTGTCCGGCCAACTGTCACCAACCGACAAATTCCTCGGCGACCTGCTGGCGGCCTTCGCCGACGGCCCCGTGGTCGTCGGACCCACCGCGCCGATGCTGACGGCGGCCTACCACAGCGCCAGCGAGGCGATCTCCGGCATGAACGCCGTGGGTGGCTGGCGCGGTGCGCCGCGGCCGGTGCCGGCCCGCGAGCTGCTGCCCGAACGGGCCCTGATGGGCGACGCGTCCGCGATCGTGGCCCTGCATACCGACGTGATGGGCCCGCTGGCCGACGCGGGTCCCACGCTGATCGAGACGCTTGACGCTTACTTAGATTGTGGCGGCGCGATTGAGGCCTGTGCCAGAAAGTTGTTCGTTCATCCAAACACCGTGCGCTACCGACTCAAGCGGATCACCGACTTCACCGGCCGCGATCCCATGCAGCCGCGAGACGCATATGTGCTGCGAGTGGCGGCGACGGTCGGCCAGCTCAACTACCCCATCAATCCGCCAAGCGCCGACAACAACGCCATGCCGGCGGTTCCGCTGCCGGTCAGAGGGGTCGCCGCGCGCCAATCCGGGTGACAGTGACCCAGGCAACAGATCGCGGCGCGATATCAAACCCGTAGCTTAAGGAGCTGTTTTGTAGGGAGTTCACAAAAACCTAAGACGAGGTTCATAATCTGATACACCCGCCAAAACCGTTTCCACAGTGTTCTCTTAAACACGTGATTGCATTGCTTGCGCCCGGACAGGGTTCGCAGACCGAGGGGATGCTGTCGCCGTGGCTCGAACTCGCCGGCGCTGCTGACCAGTTGGCGCTGTGGTCCAAGGCCAGTGGCCTCGACCTCGTGCGCCTGGGCACCACTGCATCGACCGAAGAGATCACCGACACTGCGGTCACCCAGCCGCTGGTCGTCGCCGCCACGCTGCTGGCCCATCAGGAGCTGACCAAACGTGGCCTGCTGTCGGATGCGGAACTGGTCGTCGCCGGCCACTCGGTCGGCGAGATCGCCGCATACGCGATCGCCGGCGTGATCGCCGCCGACGACGCCGTCGCGCTGGCCGCCACCCGTGGCGCCGAGATGGCCAAGGCTTGCGCCGTCGAGCCCACCGGCATGTCGGCGGTGCTCGGCGGGGACGAGGGCGAGGTTCTTGCCCGGCTCGAGCAGCTCGACCTGTTTCCCGCCAACCGCAACGCCGCGGGCCAGATAGTCGCCGCCGGCTCGCTGTCCGCGCTGGAGAAGCTGGCCGAGGACCCGCCGGAGAAGGCCCGGGTGCGCGCCCTGGGTGTGGCCGGAGCGTTCCACACCAAGTACATGGCGTCGGCGCTCGACGGCTACGCCGCCGCGGCGGCCGCTGTCCAGACGTCCGAGCCAACCGCCACCCTGCTGTCGAACCGCGACGGCAAGCCGGTCGCGTCGGCGGCCGCGGCGATGGAGGCGCTGGTCGCCCAGCTGACCCAGCCGGTGCGCTGGGACCTGTGCACCGCGACGCTGCGTGACCTGGAAGTCACTGCGGCCGTGGAGTTCCCGCCCGCGGGCACGCTCACCGGCATCGCCAAACGAGAACTTCGGGGGATCACGGCTCGCGCCGTCAAGTCTCCCGCAGACCTGGACGCATTGGCCGAGCTCTAAAGCCAGCTCGACCAGTTGCACAACCAGTACAACCGCATAGCACGTCAATTCGACTAACACACAACACATTACGAAGGGAAGCACGCTGTGGCCGTCAGCCAGGAAGAAATCATCGCCGGTATCGCCGAGATCATCGAAGAGGTAACCGGTATCGAGCCCTCCGAGGTCACCCCGGAGAAGTCCTTCGTCGACGACCTGGACATCGACTCGCTGTCGATGGTCGAGATCGCCGTTCAGACCGAGGACAAGTACGGCGTCAAGATCCCCGACGAGGACCTCGCCGGTCTTCGCACCGTCGGTGACGTCGTCTCCTACATCCAGAAGCTCGAGGAAGAGAACCCCGAGGCTGCCGAGGCGCTGCGCGCCAAGCTGGAGACCGAGAACCCCGAGGCGGTCGCGAACGTCAAGTCGAGGCTGGAAGCGGACAGCAAGTGAGCAAGCCTTCCACTGCTAATGGCGGTTACCCCAGCGTTGTGGTAACCGCCGTCTCGGCGACGACATCGATCGCGCCGGACATCGAGAGCACGTGGAAGGGTTTGTTGGCCGGCGAGAGCGGCATCCACGTCCTCGAAGACGAGTTCATCACCAAGTGGGACCTGCCCGTCAAGATCGGTGGACACCTCAAGGAGCCCATCGACGAACACATGAGCAGGCTCGACTTGCGCCGCATGTCCTACGTACAGCGGTTGGCCAAACTGCTCAGCGGTCAGTTGTGGGAGAGCGCCGGCAGTCCGGAGGTCGACCCCGACCGGTTCTCGGTCGTGGTCGGCACCGGGCTCGGCGGCGCCGAACGGATCGTGGAGAGCTACGACCTGATGAACGAGGGTGGCCCCCGCAAGGTGTCGCCGCTCGCGGTTCAGATGATCATGCCCAACGGCGCCGCGGCGGTGGTGGGCCTGCAGCTCGGCGCTCGCGCCGGGGTCATCACCCCGGTCTCGGCCTGCTCGTCGGGCTCGGAGGCGATCGCGCACGCGTGGCGTCAGATCGTCATGGGCGACGCCGACTTCGCCGTCTGCGGCGGTGTCGAGGGTCCCATCGAAGCGCTGCCGATCGCGGCGTTCTCGATGATGCGGGCCATGTCGACGCGCAACGATGAGCCTGAGCGCGCATCGCGGCCGTTCGACAAGGACCGCGACGGCTTCGTGTTCGGTGAAGCCGGGGCGATGATGATCATCGAGACCGAAGAGCACGCCAAGGCCCGGGGCGCCAAGCCACTGGCCCGGTTGCTGGGTGCCGGCATCACCTCGGACGCCTTCCACATGGTGGCGCCCGCGGCGGACGGCGTCCGTGCCGGCCGGGCGATGACGAGGTCGCTCGAGCTGGCGGGGTTGTCGCCGGCGGACATTGACCACGTCAACGCGCACGGCACCGCGACGCCGATCGGCGACACGGCCGAGGCCAACGCCATTCGGGTCGCCGGTTGCCAGGAAGCGGCGGTGTACGCACCGAAGTCGGCTCTGGGGCACTCCATTGGTGCCGTCGGAGCTCTGGAGTCTGTTCTCACGGTATTGAGCCTTCGGGACGGCGTGATACCGCCAACACTCAACTACGAAACACCCGATCCCGAGATCGATTTGGACGTTGTCGCGGGCGAACCCCGCTACGGCGATTTCCGTTACGCGATCAACAACTCATTCGGGTTCGGTGGCCACAACGTGGCACTCGCCTTCGGGCGTTACTGAGCACGGAAGGAACGTTCGCAAGACCCATGACAGAGCTGGTTACCGGGAAAACGCTCCCGAACGTGGTCGTCACTGGCATCGCCATGACGACCGCGTTGGCTACTGATGCCGAGAACACCTGGAAGCTGTTGTTGGACAGCCAAAGTGGTATCCGCAAACTCGAGGATCCGTTCGTCGAGGAGTTCGACCTGCCGGTGCGCATCGGCGGGCATTTGCTGGAGGAATTCGACAGCCAAATGACCCGCATCGAGTTGCGCCGGACGGGCTACCTGCAGCGGATGTCCACCATTCTGGGCCGCCGGGTCTGGGAGAACGCCGGCTCCCCCGAGGTCGACAGCAATCGCCTGATGGTGTCGATCGGAACCGGTCTGGGTTCGTCGGAGGAGATGGTCTTCAGCTACGACGACATGCGCGCTCGTGGCATGAAGGCCGTTTCTCCGCTGGGCGTTCAGAAGTACATGCCCAACGGCGCCTCGGCGGCGGTGGGACTCGAGCGCCAGGCCAAGGCCGGGGTGATCACGCCGGTGTCGGCCTGCGCGTCGGGTTCTGAGGGCGTGGCGCAGGCGTGGCGCAACATCGTGTTCGGCGAGGCCGACATCGCGATCTGCGGCGGTGTGGAAACGCGTATCGAAGCGGTGCCCATTGCGGCGTTCGCCCAGATGCGCATCGTGATGTCGACCAAGAACGACGACCCGGCGGGCGCGTGTCGCCCGTTCGACCGCGACCGCACCGGCTTCGTGTTCGGCGAGGCCGGCGCGCTGATGGTCATCGAGACCGAGGAACACGCCAAAGCCCGCGGCGCCAACATCTTGGCCCGCATCATGGGCGCCAGCATCACCTCCGACGGCTACCACATGGTGGCGCCGGACCCCAACGGCGAACGCGCCGGGCACGCCATGAGCCGGGCCATCCAGCTCGCGGGCCTGTCCCCCAGCGATATTCACCACGTCAACGCCCACGCCACCGGCACCTCCGTCGGTGACGTCGCCGAGAGCAAGGCCATCAACAACGCGCTGGGCGCTCACGGCGGCAACGCGGCCGTCTATGCCCCCAAAGCCGCGCTGGGCCACTCGGTGGGCGCGGTCGGAGCCGTGGAATCCATCCTGACCGTGCTCGCGCTGCGCGACCAGGTGGTCCCGCCCACGCTCAACCTGGAAAACCTCGACCCCGAAATCGACCTCGACGTCGTGGCCGGCAAACCACGGCCGGGCAACTACGAGTACGCGATCAACAACTCGTTCGGGTTCGGCGGACACAACGTGGCCATCGCCTTCGGGCGGTACTAAACCCGAGCAACACCGAATATCAGGAGACCTGCGATGACAATCACGGCCCCCGAGACGGTTGGCGAGTCGCTCGACCCTCGCGACCCGCTGTTGCGCTTGAGCAATTTCTTCGACGATGACTCCGTCGAGCTGCTGCACGAGCGCGATCGTTCCGGCGTGCTTGCCGCCGCGGGAACCGTGAACGGCGTGCGCACCATCGCGTTCTGCACCGACGGCACCGTCATGGGCGGCGCGATGGGCATCGAGGGGTGCACGCACATCGTCAACGCCTACGACACCGCCATCGAGGAGCAGAGCCCGATCGTGGGCATCTGGCACTCCGGCGGTGCCCGGCTGGCCGAGGGTGTCAAGGCACTCCACGCGGTCGGCCTGGTCTTCGAGGCGATGATCCGGGCGTCCGGCTACATCCCGCAGATCTCGGTGGTCGTCGGCTTCGCCGCCGGCGGCGCCGCCTACGGGCCGGCCCTGACCGACGTCATCGTGATGGCCCCGGAAAGCCGGGTGTTCGTCACCGGGCCCGACGTGGTGCGCAGCGTCACCGGCGAGGACGTGGACATGTGCTCGCTCGGCGGCCCGGAAACCCACCACAAGAAGTCCGGGGTGTGCCACATCGTCGCCGACGACGAGCTCGACGCCTACGAGCGCGGCCGCCGGTTGGTCGGGTTGTTCTGCCAGCAAGGGCATTTCGACCGGGACAAGGCCGAGGCCGGTGACACCGACATCCACGCGCTGTTGCCCGAGTCGTCGCGGCGCGCCTACGACGTGCGCCCAATCGTGGCCGCGATCCTCGACGCCGAGACGCCGTTCGACGAGTTCCAGGCCAACTGGGCGCCGTCGATGGTGATCGGCCTGGGCCGGCTGTCCGGCCGCACGGTCGGCGTGCTGGCCAACAACCCGCTGCGGTTGGGCGGTTGCCTGAACTCCGAAAGTGCCGAGAAGGCGGCACGTTTCGTGCGACTCTGCGACGCCTTCGGCATTCCGCTGGTCGTGGTCGTCGACGTGCCCGGCTACCTGCCCGGTGTCGACCAGGAGTGGGGCGGCGTGGTGCGCCGCGGCGCCAAGCTGTTGCATGCGTTCGGCGAGTGCACGGTTCCGCGTGTCACTCTGGTCACCCGAAAGACCTACGGCGGGGCCTACATCGCGATGAACTCACGGTCGCTCAACGCGACCAAGGTGTACGCGTGGCCGGACGCCGAGGTCGCGGTGATGGGCGCCAAGGCCGCCGTCGGCATTCTGCACAAGAAGAAGCTGGCCGCCGCGGCGGACCACGAGCGCGAAGCGCTGCACGACGAGCTGGCCGCCGAGCACGAGCGGATCGCGGGCGGCGTGGACAGCGCCATCGAGATCGGCGTCGTCGACGAGAAGATCGACCCGTCGCACACCCGCAGCAAGCTCACCGAGGCGCTGGCCCAGGCGCCCGCCCGCCGCGGTCGCCACAAGAACATCCCGCTGTAACTTTTTCTCGCGAGCAGACGCAAAAGCCCCCGACGCACGGCGTGTCGCGGGGCTTTTGCGTCTGCTCGCGCCCTAGCGCCCGCGGCCCAGGATCGCCGAAAGGGCTTGCCGCAGTTCCCCTTCGGGATCGACGGGGAGTTCCTCGGCGCGCCACCCGACGAAGTCGTCCGGCCGGATCAGCAGCGCGCCCTCCGGCGGCAGCCCGGTGACCGCCGCCCACTCGTCGCTGTAGAAGCGGTGCGCGGCCAGCGACGCCGAAGTCGCTGCCGCACACCAGCGCTCGTCCCCGGACAGCACGGTGAATCGGGGTCCCAGCAGATCGAGCGTCGAGACTCCCTCGCGCACCCAGACGTGCGGCAGCCGGGTGCCGGGCTGGGCGCGCAATTCCTCCACCAAGCCGCCGCCGTCCGCGTCAGCTGTCACCACCGCGGCCGAACGGTACCGGTACCCGATGAGCAGGGCGAACATCGAGCGCTCCTCGTCGGCCGGCAATTGCGGCGCATCGCCACCCGCCCGCAGCAGCGCCGCCGACGGCCCGGTGAGCGACTGACGCGCGGCGAATCGGCCCACCGGATGACGCTCGGCCTGGTAAGTCGCCAACAGCTCCGGCGCGGCGGTGCCGCGCAGGACGGCAGCGAGTTTCCACGCCAGGTTGTGTGCGCTTTGGATGGCGGTGTTGGCACCTCCGGCTTTGAACGGCGGCATGGTATGCGCCGAATCGCCGACGAGAAATGCTCGCCCGCAATCGAATTGGTCGGCCACTCGTTCGTATGGTTGCCACGCCGCGACCTCGATGATGTCGATGTCGATCGGTTCGCCGATCGCCTTGGTCAGCACCTCGCGGCAGCGCTGCGGGGTGAACTGTTCGGCCGTCTCGCCTGCGCCGGGAAAGTAGGTGGTGATGAACATGCCGAGATCGCCCTCGGCGACCAGGAATATGCCATCCACGTCGTCGTTTTTGACCTGCACGCCGTCACCGTCGTGCAACTCCGGGATGAAGTGCCGCCATGGCGCCCGGAAGTAGACGAACACGACATAGATGGGCAGGGCGCCGTACCCGGATGTGGTGATGCCCAGCCATTCGCGGATGGGGCTGTGCACGCCGTCGGCGGCCACCAGATAGTCGGCGCGGATGGTCTCCGACTCTCCCGACTCCGCGTCGTGCACCACCGCGGTGACTCCGGTTTCGTCCATCTCGATCGAGGACAGTGCCGTGCCATAGCGCACTTCGCTGCCGCCCCGTCTCGTCGCGTCGCGCAGGATCGGCTCGAGCCGGCTCTGCGGGCAATACTGCGCCGCCGGCTCGGGGCTGACCTCGTCCAGGCCGGCGAAGATCGCGTCGACGTCGAGCGCCGGCTCTTGCGCGGCGCTGTTGAGCGTGCGCTTGAGCACCAGCGCCGAGACGTGTTCGGCGACTTCTCGCACCTCGTCGCCAAGCCCCAAGCCGCGCAGAATCTCCGAGCTGCGGAAACTCAGGTTGCGGGCCTTCGGGTAGAGGAAGAATTCCCGTCGCTTCTCGACCAGGAGCGAGCGCACGCCGTGCTGGGCCAGCAGCGTCGACGTCGCGAGGCCGCCGACGCCGGCTCCGACGATCAAAACCGGGACACGCGTCGTCATCGCATTCACCTCCGAAGGCAGTATTTTGACAGAGACTACCATTCGATATTGACTCTCATATAGCCGCAGTTTGCTGCGTGTCGGACGGCTTCCAGAAATTCCAGCTAAAGGCCGTTGCGCCATCAGCAGGAGTGGGTAAACAACGCTCAACGCGTCTGCAGTTGGTGACGTCCTAATCGAAAGGGGCATCGGATGGGTCGTGAAGAGGGTGGCCGGTGGGACGTCGGCATCCAGGACAATGCGGTTCGCCTCGAGCGCATCTCCGATGGCGACGAGCGTGTATTCGATGATTCGCTCTCGGCCGAAGAGGCCCGTGACCTCGCCGGCCTGTTGACGAAGTTCGCAACCAAGCTCGAAGAGGCCGCGGATTCCGACGAGACCGAGGGCTCGAAGGGCGGCGACGACTCCAAGGACTCGAAGGACGACGAGGACTCCAAGGACTCCAAGGACGACGACTCCAAAGACTCCAATGACGATGACGACGAGGACGACTCCGACGACGATGACTCCGAGGACGACGAGGACGACGAGGACTCCAAGGACTCCAAGAAGTCGTCGGACTAGGCGCCTGGCGCCGCTTAGCCGACGCGCGCCAAGAACTCGGTTGCCACCGGAACAACGCGCTCCCGGTCGCGCGCCACCAACCCGATCCGGGTCCGCCGATCGACGATGTCGGAGACATCCAGCGCGCCCTCATGGGTTATCGCGTATTCGAATTCCGCCCTGCTGACGTCGATTCCCTCGACGACCGGTTCGGTGGGGCGTTCGCAGGTGGCGGAGGCAATCACCTTGGACGCCTCAGCCCCGTAACGCTGCACCAGTGACACCGGCAGCGCGGTGTCCGTCGCGGCGATCACCCCGGGGTTCGCCGGCGCTCCGATCAGCGGCAGATTGCGGGTCCGGCATTTCGCGGCGCGCAGCCGCCGTACCCGGATCGCGCGGTCCAGCACATCCTGTGCCATATAGCGGTATTCGGTGAGCTTGCCGCCGATCACGCTGATCACCCCCGACGCCGACTCCACGACGGCATGTTCGCGGGAGACGTCGGCGGTGCGGCCTTCGCCGGTGTCGATCAAGGGCCGTAGCCCGGCGTAGGCGCCGATCACGTCGGTGGCGGTGAGCCCGGTCCCCAATCCGGTGTTCACCGTGTCGAGCAGGAACGTGATCTCCTCGACCGAGGGTTCGGGCACATCGGGAATGGCGCCGGGAGCCGCCTCGTCGGTCAGCCCCAGATAGACGCGGCCCAGCTGTTCGGGCATGGCGAAAACGAAGCGGTTGAGTTCACCGGGAATCGGAATGGTCAGCGCCGCAGTCGGATTCCCGAAGGCCTGGGCATCGAACACCAGGTGCGTGCCGCGGCTGGGCCGCAACCGCAGCGAGCCGTCGATCTCGGCCGCCCACACCCCGGCCGCGTTGATGACGGCGCCCGCCGACACGTCGAACGATCCCCCTCCGCGCATGTCGGTCAGTCGCACCGAGGTCCCGGTGGCCCGCGATGCCGACACGTGGGTCAAAACTCGGGCGCCATGCTGCGCCGCGGTACGGGCGACCGCGGTGACCAGTCGGGCGTCGTCGATCAGTTGACCGTCGTAGGCCAGGAAGCCACCGTCCAGACCGTCGCGTCGCACGGTGGGCGCCATCTGCACGACACGCCCTGGCGAGATCCGGCGCGAGCGGGGCAGGGTCGACGCCGGGGTGCCGGCGAGGAACCGCAACGCGTCACCGGCCAAAAACCCGCCGCGCACCAGCGCCCGCTTGCCCGAACTCATCGACGGCAGCAACGGCACCAATTGGGGCATCGCACGAACCAGGTGAGGGGCGTTGCGCGTCATCAAGATTCCCCGCTCGATGGCGCTCCGGCGGGCAATGCCGACGTTGCCAGTCGCCAGGTAGCGCAGCCCGCCGTGGACCAGCTTGGAACTCCACCGGCTGGTGCCGAACGCGAGATCGTGCTTTTCCACCAGCGCCACCCGCAACCCGCGCGCCGCGGCATCCAACGCGATCCCGGCACCGGTGATGCCGCCGCCGATCACCACCACGTCCAACGGCTCACCGTCGGCGAGTGCGGTCAGATCGGCCGCGCGGCGCGTGGCATTCAAGGCGGTCGGGTCAGGTATCACGACAGATATCCATTCAGTGCGTGGGCAAGTTCGGTGACCAGCGCATCGGCGTCGAGCATCGACTCGACGATCCCGGCCGACTGAATGGTCGATTGCGCGATCAGCAGCACCATGGTCGCCATCTGGACGGGGTCCCCGCGCCGGACGCTACCGTGCCGTTGAGCCGCCCGCAGCCGGGCGGCAAGCGCGTCGATCAGCATGCGCTGGCTCGTCCCCAGGCGTTCGGTGATGTACGTCGACGCGAGATCCGAGTGCAGTACCGACATCACCAATCGGTCGGCCCGCAACAGATTGGTCACCGTGACTATTTGTCGCACAAGCGATTCGCGATCCTCCCCGAGTAACGGCGCGTCGCGCATCGCTTCGGTGATGTGCTGGGTCAACAGCGCCGCCACGATCGACTGTGTGTCCGGCCACCGCCGGTACACCGTCGGCCTGCTGACGCCGGCGCGTCGGGCTATTTCGGCTAGCGTCACCCGGTCCACGCCGAAGTCCACCACGCAGCTGCCCGCCGCCGCGAGGATCCGCTCGCCGGTGTCCAGCTCTTTGTTACGGATTGACAGCATGTGTAATACTGTAACGCATGACCGACCCTCAGGGGCTTTTGCCACCGATGAAATGGAACGCATGGGGAGATCCCGCCGCGGCCAAGCCGCTGTCGGAGGGGATCCGGTCATTGCTGCAACAGGCCGTGGGGGTCGAGGGGTCCCGCACGGCCGAACTGCAACCCGACCAGGTGCAATTGCGCCCGTCGGCGTTGTCGCAGTCCGATCACAAGGCCCTGGCCGCCATCGTCGGCGCCGAATACTGTCGGACCGCGGACCCCGATCGGTTGCTGCATGCGGGCGGCAAGTCAACCATTGACCTGCTCAACCGCGCGCAGCGTGGCGTGCAGGATGCGCCCGACGCGATTTTGCTGCCAGGTGACGACGACGCCGTTGCCGCGATCCTGCGCCACTGCACGCAACACCGCATCGCCGTCGTGCCCTTCGGCGGAGGCACCAGTGTGGTCGGCGGCCTCAACCCCGACCGTGGGGAGTTCTCCGCCGTCGTCTCGCTGGATCTGCGGCGCTTCGACCAACTGATCTCGCTGGACGACGTGTCCGGCCAGGCCGTTTTCGGGGCCGGGGTCACCGGCCCGGAAGCCGAACGACTCCTTGGCGCACAAGGCTTTTCGCTCGGCCATTTCCCGCAGAGCTTCGAGTACGCCACCATCGGCGGCTTCGCCGCGACGCGCTCCTCCGGTCAGGACTCGGCGGGCTACGGCCGGTTCAACGACATGGTGCGCGGGCTACGGGTGGTCACTCCGGTGGGCACCATGGACCTGGGTCGCGCGCCGGAATCCGCCGCGGGTCCCGACCTGCGCCAGCTGTTGATCGGCTCGGAGGGCACCCTGGGCGTCATCACCCAGGTACGGCTGCGCGTGCACCGCGCGCCGGAAGCCGTCCGCTACGAGGCGTGGTCGTTCCCCGATTTCGAGACCGGGGCCGCGGCCCTGCGCGCCGTCACCCAGAATGCCACCGGCCCCACCGTCATTCGGCTCTCCGACGAAGCCGAGACCGGAGTGAACCTGGCCACCACCGAGTCGATCGGCGAGTCCCAGATCACCGGCGGATGCCTGGCCATCACCGCCTTCGAGGGCACCAAGGAACACGTCGAAAGCCGGCACGCCGAAACCAGCGCTCTGCTGGCGGCGCGGGGCGGAACCTCGTTTGGCGACGGTCCGGCGCAGGCGTGGGAGCGCGGCCGGTTCGGCGCACCGTACCTGCGCGATTCCCTGCTCGCGGCGGGTGCGCTGTGCGAAACGCTGGAGACCGCCACCAACTGGTCGAACGTTCCCGCGCTCAAAGCCGCTGTCACCCAAGCACTTACCGACGCGCTCGCCGCGACAGGCACTCCCGCCTTGGTGATGTGCCACATCTCCCACGTCTACGCAGAAGGCGCCTCGTTGTACTTCACCGTCGTCGCCGGGCAACGGGGCAACCCGATCGAGCAATGGAAGGCCGCCAAAAAGGCGGCGTCGGATGCCATCATGGCCACCGGCGGGACCATCACCCACCACCATGCGGTCGGTGCCGACCACCGCCCGTGGATGCGCGACGAGATCGGCGAGCTGGGAGTGCAGGTGTTACGCGCGGTCAAGCAGACATTGGATCCGGCCGGAATTCTCAACCCCGGCAAGCTGATTCCGTGACACCGCCGCGCCGCCGAGAAATCGCCAAGGTGATCGCGCTGACCAACCCCGTGTCGGGCCACGGCGCCGCGGTCCGCGCCGCCCAGCTCGCGATCGCCCGGCTGCACCGCCGGGGCGTGGAAGTAGTCGAAATCATCGGCGACGATGCGCAAGACGCGCGGCACCTGGTCGGCGCCGCCCTGGAGAAGGGCGCCGACGCGGTCATGGTGACCGGAGGCGACGGCGTCGTCTCCAACGCCCTGCAGGTGATGGCCGGCACCGACATCCCGCTGGGCGTCATTCCGGCCGGCACGGGCAACGACCACGCCCGCGAATTCGGCATTCCCACCAAGGATGCCGAGGCCGCCGCGGACATCGTCGTCGACGGCTGCACGGAATCCATTGACCTGGGCCTGATTCGGGACAGCAACGGCGTCGAGAAATGGTTCGGCACGGTGGCGGCCACCGGCTTCGATTCGCTGGTCACCGACCGCGCCAACCGGATGACCTGGCCACACGGCCGGCTGCGCTACTACGTCGCGATGCTCGCCGAGCTGTCGCAGCTGCGGCTTTTGCCATTCCGCCTAATTCTCGACGGCATCAAAGAGGTCGACGCGGACATCACGCTGGCCGCCTTCGGCAACACCCGCAGCTACGGCGGGGGGATGCGGATCTGCCCCGGCGCCGACTACACCGACGGTCTGCTCGACATCACCATGGTGCACGAGGCATCCCGCACCAAGCTGGTCCGACTGTTCCCCACCGTGATGAAGGGCACCCACGTCAACCTCGATGAGGTGAGCACGGCCAGGGCCCGGTCAATCCACGTGGAGTGCCCCGGCATCAACGTCTACGCCGACGGCGACTTCGCCTGCGCGCTGCCGGCCGAGATCTCGGCGGTGCCGGGCGCGCTGCAGATCCTGCGGCCCACTGGCGAGCGGGAAACCTAACCGACGCCCCGGCTCAGCCAGGTCACCTCTCCGACGTCGCCGCCGTCGCGGTAGGGCTCGAGTGCCTCATCCCAGGCGGTGCCCAGCACCGAGTCCAGTTCCGCCGCCAAGGTGTCGGCGCCCTGGGCCATCATCGACCGCAGGCGCATCTCCCCGACCATGACGTCGCCGTTGGCGCTCATCGCGCCGCTCCACAGGCCGAGCTGTGGGGTGTGGCTGAAGCGGTGGCCGTCGACTCCGGGGCTGGGGTCCTCGGTGACCTCGAACCGCAGCACGGACCAGGACCGCAGCGCGTTGGCCAGTTTGGCGCCGGTGCCCACCGGACCGACCCAGTTGGTGACCGCGCGCAGCTGCCCGGGCATCGCCGGCTGGGGCGTCCAGGTCAGATTCGCCTTGGCGCCCAGGGACGACGACAACGCCCACTCGACATGCGGGCAAACCGCCGCGGGTGACGCGTGCACGTACACCACGCCGGTCGTCACGTCGGCGAATTGGTTCGACGCTCGCATATCCTGCTCCTTCGGTTCCACGAGGGACGTCTTCCCCAACGACCTGCGGACCCGACAAACAGGGCAGCGTGCTGAATTCTTCGATTTTTTGTGTGTCGTGCGTGTCTATTGTGCCTTGTGATACCCCTGTTGCGCTAGTGTGCGTTTCCCACTAGCTGTAAGCGGCTATCACGGCGTCAGAAATCGCCGGCCACGGCCCCAGCGCCCAGTCCCCGAATTCCCGGTCCGTGAGCACCACCAGCGCCAGGTCTTTTTGGGGATCTGCCCAGATGAAACCGCCTGCTTGGCCAAAATGTCCGTACGTTCGCGCGGAATTACCCGCGCCCGTCCAGTGCGGCGATTTCGTGTCCCGGAGCTCAAAACCCAGCCCCCAATCGTTGGGCCGCTGCACCCCGTAACCGGGCAGAACGCCGTCCAGACCGGGAAACTGCACGGTCGTCGCCTCGGCGTGCAGGTCCGGCGAGACCGTCACCGGGCGCAACAGGTCCCCGGCGAACGCCGCCAGGTCCGCCACCGTCGACCTCGCCCCGAATCCGGCGGCCACCGCGCCGCCCTCCAGGACGGTCGCCGCCATGCCCAGCGGTTCGCATACCGCCTCGGTCAGGTAGCGCGCGAACTCGATGCCGGTCTGTTGCTCCACGGTCTGACCCAACACGGTGAAGCCCTGGTTGGAATAGATCCGGCGGGCACCGGGCGCGGCCAGCACCTGGTCGGAGTGCATCGACAGACCGGAGGTGTGGGCCAACAGGTGGCGGACGGTCGCGCCGGGCGGCCCGGCGGCCGTGTCGAGGTCGACCGCCCCTTCCTCGATAGCGACCTGCACGGCCCGGGCGGCCAGCGGCTTGGTCACCGACGCCAGTTCGAACACCCGCCCGGTGTCGCCGTGGCTGGCCAGCACACCATCGGGTCCGATTACCGCCGCGGCGGCGGCCCCGACGGGCCAGTCGTTCAGGGCGTCGAGGGCCGCCATCACTTCCGGGCGATGTAGTAGTTGTTGATCGGGTCCGACTCGATCTCGGCCACGCTCACGTCGGCGAATCCGGCATTGCCCAGCATCGAGACGGCCAATTGCGTCCCCCAGGCGGTGCCCAGTCCGGCCCCGTCCAGCGCCAGCGACACCGTCATGCAGTGCATCAGCGACGTCGTGTACAGGTAGGTGCTCATCGGCACGCCGACGTTCTCCTCGAGCCGGCTCGACGCCTTGATGTCGGCCATCAGCAGCACGCCGCGGGGCCGCAGCGCCCGGTAGATGTTCTCCAGGACGCGCGCCGGTTGCGCCTGATCGTGGATGGCGTCGAAGACGGTGATGACGTCGTAGGCGTCCGCCTTGTCCAGGTCAGCCAGATTGTGGCTCTCGAAGGCCGCATTGGTCAGGCCGAGCTCCTCGGCCTCCCGGATCCCGGTGGCAATCGCCTGCTCGGAAAAGTCGATCCCGGTGAAGCGGCTGGCCGGAAACGCTTGTGCCATCACGTTGATGGCGTGTCCGCTGCCGCAGCCGAAATCCGCGACCTCGGCTCCGGACCGCAGGCGCTCCACCAGGCCGCCCACCAACGGCAACACCACGTCGACCAACGCGGTGTCGTACACGACGCCGCTCTGCTCGGCCATCAACGCGTGAAAGCGGGGAAACTCGCTGTAGGGCAGACCGCCGCCGGCGCGGAAGCACCCGATGATTTTCTGTTCGACCTCGGCGAGCACCGGAAACAGCAGGGTCACCAGGGCCAGGTTGTCCGGTCCGGCCTCGCGCGTCAGCACCTTGGCGCGCTCCGCGGGCAACGAGTAACTGGCGGTGCCGGGGTCGTACTCGACCACGCGGCCGGTGGTCATGCCGGCCAACCACTCTCGGACGTAGCGCTCGTTCAACCCGGCAGCCGAGGCGATCTGCTCGCTGGTGGAGGGTGCCATCCCGGCCATCGTGTCCAGCAGGCCGGTCTGATGCCCGATGCTCAGCAACAGCGACAGGCTGGCGCCGTCGATCGCCGCGGTCATCCGTTCGGTGAATTCTTCGGTGGTTTCCAAAGCCGTCACGCACAGCGACGCTACACCCGGTCCATGGCTGGACAACCCGCCGAGAGATGTATGGCGGCGGTCAGTAGGTTGGAGCCCATGAGTCAGACAGTGCGCGGCGTGATTTCACGTAAGAAGGGCGAGCCCGTCGAACTGGTCGACATCGTCGTCCCGGACCCCGGGCCCGGCGAGGCTCTGGTCGACGTCATCGCCTGCGGGGTCTGCCACACCGATCTGACCTACCGCGAGGGCGGCATCAACGACGAGTATCCGTTCCTGCTCGGCCACGAGGCCGCCGGCCGGGTCGAGGCCGTTGGGCCGGACGTGACCGCCGTCGCGCCAGGCGACTTCGTCGTGTTGAACTGGCGCGCGGTGTGCGGGCAGTGCCGGGCCTGCAAGCGCGGCCGGCCGCAGCTGTGCTTCGACACCTTCAATGCCACGCAGAAGATGACGCTGACCGACGGCACCGAACTCACACCCGCCCTGGGCATCGGGGCGTTCGCCGACAAGACGCTGGTGGCCGCCGGCCAGTGCACCAAGGTCAATCCCGAGGCCGACCCGGCGGTGGCGGGCCTGCTGGGTTGCGGGGTGATGGCCGGACTCGGCGCGGCGATCAACACCGGGGCGGTCACCCGGGATGACACCGTCGCGGTGATCGGTTGCGGCGGCGTCGGTGACGCCGCGATCGCCGGTGCGGCGCTGGTGGGCGCGCGGCGCATCATCGCCGTCGACACCGACAACACGAAACTGGACTGGGCCCGCAAGTTCGGCGCCACCCACACCGTCAACGCCCGCGAACTCGACGCGGTCGAGGCGATCAAGGACCTCACCGACGGGTTCGGCGCCAACGTGGTGATCGACGCGGTGGGCCGGCCCGAAACCTGGAAGCAGGCCTTCTACGCCCGCGACCTCGCCGGAACCGTTGTGCTGGTGGGTGTTCCGACCCCCGACATGCGCCTGGACATGCCGCTGGTGGACTTGTTCAGCCACGGCGGGGCGTTGAAGTCGTCGTGGTACGGCGATTGCCTGCCCGAACGCGACTTCCCCACCCTGATCGACCTGTATCTGCAGGGCCGGCTTCCCCTCGAGAAGTTTGTCTCCGAGCGAATCGGGCTAGACGGCATCGAGGAGGCGTTCGAGAAGATGCATGGCGGCAAGGTACTGCGATCGGTGGTTGTGCTCTGATGGTCGACATCGATCGGGTGGTCACCCACGGCACCTTTGAACTCGACGGCGGCAGTTGGGAAGTCGACAACAACATCTGGCTGGTCGGCGACAACTCGAATGTCGTGGTGTTCGACGCTGCCCACGATGCGGCGCCGATCATCGAGGCGGTGGGGGGTCGCCATGTGGTGGCGGTCGTGTGCACGCACGGCCACAACGATCACGTCACGGTGGCGCCCGAACTCGGCAAGACGCTGGACGCACCTGTGCTGCTGCACCCCGCCGACGACGTTCTGTGGCGAATGACCCACCCGGACAAGGATTTTCGCACCATATCCGATGGTGAGACGTTGAAGATCGCCGGCACCGAGTTGAAAGCGTTGCACACTCCGGGTCACTCCCCTGGATCGGTGTGTTGGTACGTGCACGACCTAGGCGTCGTATTCAGCGGCGACACCTTGTTCGCCGGCGGCCCCGGCGCGACGGGGCGTTCGCACTCCGACTTCCCGACGATTCTGGAGTCGATTTCCGGGCGGCTGGGCAAGCTGCCCGGCGAGACCGTCGTGCATACCGGCCATGGGGACAGCACCACGATCGGCGAGGAGATCGTGCACTACGAGGAATGGGTGGCCCGCGGCCACTGAGTACTCCACACTGTTTAAGGAGTGATACGCATGGCCAGCAACCTCGTCGCCACCCTGCCCGATCTGTCCGGAAAACTGGCGGTCGTCACCGGAGCGAACAGCGGTTTGGGCTTCGGGCTCGCTCGGCGACTCTCGGCCTCGGGCGCCGACGTCGTCATGGCCATTCGTAACCGGGCCAAAGGGGAAAGGGCGATCGAGGAGATCCGCACCACGGTTCCCGGGGCCAAGCTGACCATCAAATCGCTCGACCTGTCGTCGCTGGCCTCCGTCGCCGCGCTCGGCGAGCAGCTCAATGCCGACGGCCGACCGATCGACATCCTGATCAACAACGCCGGGGTCATGACGCCGCCGGAGCGCGACACCACCGCGGACGGCTTCGAATTGCAGTTCGGCAGTAACCATCTCGGGCACTTCGCGCTGACCGGGCATCTGCTGCCGCTGTTGCGCGCCGCCCAGGGCCCTCGCGTCGTCTCGCTGAGCAGCCTCGCGGCGCGCCAAAGCGGCAAGATCCACTTCGACGACCCGCAGTTCGAGCAGTCCTACGCGGCGATGTCGGCCTACGGCCAGTCGAAGCTCGCGGTGTTGATGTTCGCCCTCGAGTTGGACCGGCGCAGCCGGGCGGCCGGCTGGGGCATCATGTCCAACGCCGCACACCCCGGCCTGACCAAGACCAACCTGCAGGTCGCCGGCCCTTCACACGGTCGCGAGAAGCCCGCGCTGATGGAGCGGTTGTACAAGGCGTCCTGGCGCTTCACGCCGTTCCTGTGGCAGGAGATCGACGAGGGGATTCTGCCGGCGTTGTACGCGGCGGCCGCGCCGCACGCCGAAGGCGGCGCGTTCTATGGGCCCCGGGGACCCTTCGAGGCCGCCGGCGGCGGGGTGGCTTTGGCGAAGGTTCCCCAGCGCGCGCGCAACGAAGACGACTGCCGGCGGCTGTGGGAGCTTTCGGCGCAGCTTACCGGCGTGAGCTATCCGACGACGAACTGATAATCAGCGCAACGATTATCGTTGATCCATGCGGCCCGAACCCCAGATGCCCGAATCGAGCATCGTGGTGCGGCCCGAACCCGACTACGCCGAGGCGTCGCGGCTGCGGGCCGCCGGTTTGGCACAGGCGATCGCGGCGTTCGAGCGGGCCGCCGAAGAGGTGACGCTGCCCAAAGCCCCGCAGCCCATCGTCATCGCCGACTACGGCGCCGCCAACGGCCACAATTCGCTGAAGCCGCTGTCGGCGGCAATCGCGGTGTTGCGTCGCCGCACCCGCCACGATCACGCAATCCTGGTGGCGCACACCGACGTACCACGAAACGACTTCGCGGCGCTGTTCTCGACGGTGGCCGACGATCCGGAAAGCTATCTACACTCGGACACCGCGACGTTCACCTCGGCGGTCGGCCGATCGTTCTATGACCAGATCGTGCCGTCCAAGACGGTCAACCTGGGTTGGACGTCGTGGGCAATCCAATGGCTGAGCCGAACTCCGTGCGAGGTGCACGATCACGTGCACGTCTCGCACAGCAGGGACGAGGCCGTGCGGTCGGCCTTCGCCGACCAGGCCGCGCTGGATTGGCATAACTTCGTCGCCTTCCGCGGCCGCGAGTTGGCCCCCGAGGGCCGACTGGTGGCGTTGACGCCGGCCGCCGACGAGGACGACACGGCGGGCTTCGCCCCGCTGCTCGATGCCATCGTCGATGCGCTGGGCGACCAGGTGCGCGACGGCCTGCTGAGCTCAGATGAGCTGCGGCGCATGACGATTCCGGCGTTTCCCCGTGCCGAGAAGGATTTTCGTGCCCCGTTCGCGCCGAAGGGCCGGTTCGAAGGCCTGATGATCGAGCACCTCGAGATGTTCAACGCCGAGGATCGATTTTGGGCTCGTTACCGGTTGGACCGCGACGCAGAGGCTTTCGGCGCGCAGTGGGCGGTCTTCGCTCGCTTCGCGCTGTTCCCCTCCCTGGTGGCCGCGCTCGACGGTGGGATCCACGACGGGCGAGCGGCGAAGTTCGCCGAGCAGCTGGAGGCCGGGCTCGCCGAGCGCCTGTCGAGCGCACCCGAGCCGATGCGGATTCCGCAGGCGTTGGTCGTGCTGGTCAAGCGCGACTCAGCGCAACGATGAGAGTTTCGGCACAACGGCAGTGCGGGTAACCCCTAGCAATCGTCAACCTGCGACCGCGAAGGGGTAGACGCATGAGCGTGCAAGACGATAAAGGGACTGAGAACGACAAGTCGACCGAGGAAGATACGCAGTCGGAGCGAGCCAAGCAAGCTGATCAAACCAATCAAGGGGACGATGAGCAGCGGGTTACGGAGAAACCCGAGCCGGACGACGACGATAAGCAGAAGGCCGCCGAAATGATGGAGGCCTACAAAGAAAAGCCCACGATCGTCCTGCCCGGCACCGGCGGAAGCGTGTCCGGCACCGCGGTCAACGACTGGCTGGACGAAGACGGCAATCCCAAGCACGAAGAACCCGAGGGTTCGGATGCTCAGAACTCGGACGCCCAAGGCTCGGATGCGCAGGATTCT
Source organism: Mycobacterium sp. NGS11 (assembly GCF_059813315.1). NCBI lineage: Bacteria > Bacillati > Actinomycetota > Actinomycetes > Mycobacteriales > Mycobacteriaceae > Mycobacterium > Mycobacterium sp. NGS11. The sequence goes on along the minus strand of NZ_JCALEJ010000002.1, from coordinate 336,004 downwards.
GACGCGGAGCAGGGTGATGGCCAGCGCGACGAACAGGCGTTGAAGGAGCAGATCGAAAAGGACAAGGCCCTCAACGAGAAGCTGAGAGAAGCCGCCCAGGAGGAGAACAAGGGCGAAAAAGATTGAGCCGGAAGCAAATTCCCGAACTCAACGCCCGGGCAGCGGCCCCAATCCGCTGATTCCCAAGTTGCCCGCGATCCCCTGAATGATCTCGTTGACCCGGTCGAGCCCGGGAAGGGGTTCGTTGACGCCCGGTATGGGGGGAATCGGTGGGGCCGCCACCCTGCGCGGAGTCGCAGGACGCGCGGGCGCCGCCGGTGGGGCCGCCTGGGGAGTCGCCCCGGGTGTGGTGGTCATCGGCGTCTCGGTTTCGGCGGGTGGCGTGGTGTCGGAAGTTGACGGCACCGGAACTTCCGGTGGCGGCGCGGCGGGTTGGCCGGTTGCGCTGTTGGGCGCCGCCGGCGCCGTGCTCCGGATCGGCGTTGGTGTGGTCGCCGATTTGTTCTGCGAGGTCAGGCCGATCGCCACGGCGGTCCCGACCAGCAGCACCGCCGCGACCGCGATGATTATTGCCGCCGCCGGCAGCAGATGCCCTCGAGAAGACAGCTTCTTACGCGTGGCGGTTTCGGGTGCGGCCTCGGCCACCCGGGTCGGCTCGGCGCTCGCGGTCGCGTCCGTGCGCGGATCCGGCCGCGCCGACGCCCGAGCGGTCACGGCGGCGGGCGCGGCGGGCGCGGCGGGCGCCGCGGGTGCCGAAAGCGTCGCGCCGGCGTCGCCGGGGCCGTGCGCCACCCGCAACGCGGCGCCGACCGCGGCCGTGAGCTGCGGGCGCGGCGTCGTTGCCACGGGAACGCGGAAATGCCTAGACAGCGAGGTGATGACCGTCGGCAGGTTCGCCCCACCACCCGTCGAGACTATCGCGACGAGGTCGCGAATTCCGTTACGCGTCAACGCTTCTTCCAACGCCGCGATCACGCCGCCCAGCGGAGGGCGGATCGCGTCGTCAAGTTCGTGCCGGGTGAGCCGGACTTCACCGCGCGTACCGGTCAGCCCGTCGGTCAGCGTGGCGACCATGCTCGAGGACAGCTGTTCCTTGGCGATCCGGCACGCGCTGCGCAGGCGGCTCAGCGAGCCGATCGCCGCGGTGCCCGTCGGGAACGCACCGGTGGTCGGCATGTTGGCGATGGCGACGCCCAGCAGCGCCTGATCGACCAGGTCGCCGGAGAAATCGCGGTGCCGAACGGTCGGGGCCAGCGCGCGGTAGTCCCCGCCGGCGTCCATCAACGTGATGTTGGTGCCGCTGCCGCCGAAATCGCAGACCGCCACGGTTCCGCCCGGCGGTATGCCCGGATTGGCGCGCACGGCGAGCAGCGTCGCCGCGGCGTCGGGGATCAGCAGGATGGGGCGCGCCCGTTGCGACCATTCGGGGACCTCGCTCAGGGCGGCGCCGAGGGCATCCACAGCGTGTGACTCCCAGTGCGCCGGATACGTCACCGCGACGTCCTCGGGCACGGCATGGCCGCCGGTGGCGGCGTGCGCGAGCGCCCGCAACGCGTCGGCGATCAATATCTCGCTGCGGTGCACGGAGCCGTCGACCGCCACGACGCCACGCGCGTCGCCGACACGGTTGACGAAGCCGGTGATCACCACGCCGGGCCCCCGCAGTCCGGGGTTCTCCGCGGGGATGCCGACCTCGGCGGGACGATCCGGATAGAGCGTCAGAACGGGCTTGCGAGTGATGGCGTTGTCGCTGGTGACGGCCGCGAGGTTGGTGGTTCCGATCGACAAGCCCAGCGCTGTCCCGACTCCATTGGCCATATCCCGATTCCCCGTATCCACAGCACCAACTCGCATCCGGCTAGGCGTCATTGTGCCGTCGCAGTCTGTATTCCGTGTCAGCGGCGGCTATGCGCCCGCTGTGCGCCGTCAGCGGATGCTGCCCTCGCCGGCGATCAGCGGCAGGTCGAGGGGGGTGACCCAGCCCGGCCGCAGGTCGTTGACGGCGGGGACGGCATTGAGTGCGCGCAGGCCGGTCGCCAGGCATCCGGCCGCGGCCGCGTCCCGGCCCGAACCGTCGGTGAAGCGGAACGCCGTCTCCTGGAAGATGCTCGGGGTGCCCTCGATGTCCACGCGGTAGACGTCGTTGTCGTGGCCGGTGGGCCAGTCGGGGGCCGCGTCGAGCCCGATCCGGTTGACGTGCTCGAGCTGGATGCGGGTCTCGCCCCGGTAGACGCCGTTGATGGTGAACCGGACCGCGGCCACGTGCCCTGGCTTGATGACGCCCCTGGCCGAGTTGCGCTCCGTCGGGGTCACCCACTTGTCCCAGGTGGTGGTGATTTCGTCGAGCATGATGCCGGCGGCGTGCGCGATCATCGGGACGGTGGCGCCCCAGGCGAAGATCAGCATGTCGCGGTCTTCCAGCATCGGCTTGAACTCGGGCTCGCGGCCGATGCCCATCTCGAATTCGTAGTCGCCCTCGTAGTTGGTGTAGTCCAGCAACTCCGAAGCCCGGACCCGGCGCACCTCCGAGCACAGGCCCATCAAGGTCATCGGGAACAGGTCGTTGGCGAATCCGGGATCGATGCCGGTGGTGAAGCAGGACGACTCCCCCAACTCGCACGCCTCGGTGATCGGCTGGATCCAGTTCGGGGGGTTGAGGCTCATGGTCGGCCAGACCCACGGCGTCATCGCCGTCGAGCACACGTCGATGCCGGCCCGCAGGAACCGGGTGATCAGCGAGATGTTCTCCTTGGCATGCATCGCGGTCGGGCCGTAGTGAACCAGCGCATCGGGCTTCAGGGCGATCAGCGCATCGACGTCGTCGGTGGCGGTGATCCCGACCGGCTCGGGCAGCCCGCAAATCTCGCCCACATCGCGGCCGACCTTGCCGGGATTGCTGACGCCGACGCCGACCAACTCGAACAACGGATGCTTGACGATCTCGGCGATCACCATCTTGCCGACGAAGCCGGTTCCGTACACCACCACTCGCTTTGAGCCGTGTTCCGCCATGCGTTTACGCCACCTTTCCGGTTACCAGCCGAACTTCACATTAAGCTTCCCTACCGTCGCTCGTGGTGACACGATGCAATTCATGATGAAGCACCTCACCGGACCTTCGGTCCTGTTGGCCGTCGGTTTCGGATTCGCGAACGCGTGCGGCGTGGCCCACGCCCTGCCCCAGATGCCGAAGGTCCGCTATGAGGTCAACGGGCCCGCGGTCGCCGAATTCATCTACTACCAAACCGACGACGGGCAACTGCACCAGGTGAACGCGCCGCTGCCCTGGTCGACGGAGTTCACCGCCTTTGGCGGGGAAGTGTTCACCATCAGCGCGCAGGGGCCCGGCCCGATTTCCTGCAAGATCCTGCTGGACGGCAACGTGGTGAGCGCCGCGACGGCAACCACCGGTACGCCCGCCAGAACGGTCTGCACGCACTGACCCAGCGCTCCCCTTTGCCACCTCGAAGGAGGTCTAGATGAGCCTCAAGACGGGTCCCAAGAACGCCCTGGCGCCGCGAACGAATGGGGCGCCACCGTCCGACATTTCGCTCGCCGACATCCATCTCGACTCGCTGGACTTCTGGGGGTTGGACGACGACATCCGCGACGGCGCCTTCGCCACCCTGCGCCGCGAGGCGCCGATTTCGTTCTGGCCCGCGATCGAGTACGAGGGCTTCGAACCCGGCGGCGGGCATTGGGCGCTGACCAAACACGACGACGTGTACTTCGCGAGCCGTCACCCCGAAATCTTCAGCTCCAGCCCCAACATCACCATCAACGACAACACGCCGGAGATCAGCGAATACTTCGGCTCGATGATCGTGCTGGACGATCCGCGGCACCAGCGGCTGCGCTCGATCGTGAGCCGCGCGTTCACCCCGAAAGTGGTGGCGCGCATCGAGGCGTCGGTCCGCGAGCGGGCCCGCCGGCTGGTCGCCTCGCTGGTCGCCAATCATCCCGACGGAGAGGCCGAGCTGGTCAGCGAGCTCGCCGGTCCCCTGCCCTTGCAGGTCATCTGCGACATGATGGGCATCCCCGAAGACGACCATCAGCGCATATTCCATTGGACCAATGTGATTTTGGGGTTCGGCGACCCGGATCTGGCCACGGATTTCAACGAGTTCCTCCAGGTGTCGATGGACATCGGCGCCTACGCCAGCGCGCTGGCCGAGGACCGGCGAACCAACCACCACGACGACCTGACCACCAGCCTGGTGGAGGCCGAGGTCGACGGGGAACGGCTGTCCTCGGCCGAGATCGCGTCCTTCTTCATCCTGCTGGTGGTGGCCGGCAACGAGACGACGCGCAACGCGATCAGCCACGGTGTGCTGGCGTTGTCCCGTTACCCCGCCGAGCGGGAGAAGTGGTGGTCAAACTTCGACCGCCTGACCCCCACCGCCGTCGAGGAGATCGTGCGGTGGGCCTCCCCGGTGATCTATATGCGACGCACCTTGACCCGGGACTTCAAGCTCGGCGGCACCAAGATGAAGGCCGGCGACAAGGCCACGCTGTGGTACAACTCGGCAAACCGCGACGAGTCGACGTTCAACGATCCCTGGGTTTTCGACGTCGCCCGCACACCCAATCCGCACTTCGGTTTCGGCGGCGGCGGAGCCCATTTCTGCCTCGGCGCCAACCTGGCTCGCCGTGAGATCAGGGTCGTCTTCGACGAATTGCGCCGCGAGATACCCGACATCGTCGCGACGGACGAGCCCGCGCGCCTGCTGTCGCAGTTCATCCACGGCATCAAAACCCTGCCGGTGGCCTGGACCCCGCCTCGGTAGCCCCGGGCCCAATTCCCCTCTGTGCGAAGCTATATCGCCTTCTCGAATCCGACAGCGCATGCGCGAGCGGATTCGGGGCTTACGCTGACCACGTGACCATTCCCGCGTTTCCGGCCGCCGAGGTGCTGGCCGCCCGCCAAAAACTCGTGCTCGACCACTTCCACGACGAGGTTCGCCAAGCCTGGGACGACGTCTTGTCGACCTTTCCCCATCCGCGCTACGAGCTGATCCCCCAGATGCTGGTGCACGACGGCGACGAGGCGGTGCGCGAGTACTACGCCTATACGCGGACCGCGTTTCCCGACCAGGACCACGAAATCATCGCGGTGCGCCACAGCGCCGACGCGGTGATCGTCGAGTTCTGGCTGATGGGCACGCACCGCGGATACCTGGGCAAGGTCCCGCCCACGGGCAGCCGGTTCCGCGTCCGCATAACCGCCTACTTCGTCTTCGACGACACGGAAACCCTTGTCTGCGAACGTATCTACTTCGACACGCTGACCATGATCAAGCAGCTCCTGGGCGGGCTGGACATGAAGAGGCCGGCCAATTGGTGGCTGGCCGCGCGCTGCCTGCGCGGGTTCTTGTCGATGTCGTCTGAAAAGCCGGACCCCGCGCTGACCGACACGCGCGCCTTTGCGGGCTAGGAGATCATGTAGTCGCTGAGGGGAAAGGCCCGGGCTTCTCGCACTGAATTGAGCGTCGACGTCGGCCGCAGCAGCGACGCCTCACCGCTGGGGCTGAAGTAGTACGAACGCGATGTGGCGCAGTTACCGGCGTAGAACACGGAGTTGTCCAGCAGTTTGGTCATCCGCTCCATGAATCGGTCGGTGGCCTCCTCGGTCACCTCGAAGGTCGTCGCGCCGCGCCGCTTGACCTCACCGAGCAGCCGGTCCATGTGCCGCATCTGGTATTCGATGGTGTGGAAGAAGGACAGTCCGGAGAAGGCGAACGGGCTTGCCAAGCCCAGGTAGTTCGGGAAATACGGCATGGAGACGCCCTGGTAGGCCTGAAACCTGGTCTCTCGCCACCACTTACCCAGATTGCGGCCCTTGCGCCCGACCACCTCGATGGCCGGGAAGTTGGCCTCCCACAGGTCGAACCCGGTCGCCAGCACCAGCGTGTCGATGACGGTCTTGCGCCCGTCTGCGGTGACGATGCCGTCGTGCTCGATCCGCTCGATCGAGTTGGTCTCCAGGTGCACGTGCGGCTTGGTGAAAGCGCGATAGAAGCCGTTGGAAAAGGTGGGCCGCTTGCAGCCCATGTCGTAGTCCGGCGTCAACTTGGCGCGCAGTTCCTTGTCCCGGATCCACCGGAATCGGGACATCTTGGCCAGGTCGGAGGCCGAAATGTTGCCGCGCCCCCGTGACTCCCGGAAGTGCAGCGCGCCCACGACCATGATGATCTCGAGGATGATGTCGGTCACCCAGCGCAGCGCGCGCTGCGCCGCCGGCACCCGAGTAAACAGGCGACGCACCGCCGGGGAGAACTCGAAGTCGACCTTGGGGATCACGTGTGTCGCGGTGCGTTGGTAGACGGTCAGCTCGCCGGCCTCCTTGGCCAGCTCCGGGACGACCTGCACCGCGGACGCGCCCGTCCCGATGACCGCAATGCGCCGCCCCGCGTAGCTGTAGCCGTGGTCCCACGCCGTGGTGTGGACCACCTTCCCTTGGAAACTCGCGATGCCCGGGATGTCCGGCATGCGCGGCTGGGACAGGAATCCGGTGGCGGTGATCAGGAAGCGTGTCCTCAGCGTTTCGCCGCCCGCCAGCGCGACCCGCCACTCGGCGGCGTCGTCGTCCCACTGGGCGCCCTCGACGGTCGTGTTGAACCGCATGTGGCGGCGCACGTCGTACTTGGTGGCCACGTCCTGCGCGTAAGCCTTGACCTCGGCACCCGGCGCAAACAGCCGTGACCAGTCCGGCTTGGGCTCGAACCAGTACGAGTACGTAGTGGAGGGAATGTCGACAGCGATGCCCGGGTAGTGGTTTACGTGCCAAGTGCCACCCAGGTCGTCCTCGCGGTCGAGGATGATGAAGTTGTCAAATCCGAGGCGCTTCAGCTGAATAGCGGCGCCGATGCCGCCGAAACCTGCGCCTACGATGATCGCGTCGAAACGCTCCGTGTTCACAGCCTCGCTCCGTGCTACGTGATTGCGTACTTAAGGAATCATAAGCTTTCCCTAAGATACGCGACTCTAATAGGGCGCCACGCCGGGCGCATCCGAGCTTTGCCAGTATGTGATCTTGTCGACACAACTGGGGCAATCCGTCGACACGTCACCATGCCTGGTCAACCGGGTGATTAACCGCGTAAACGGCGGGTCCAAGCGCCGCAGTCGTCATCTTGTGGCCGGCCCGGCCGCGGACGTCCCCTGTAGTCGGCCCAGAAAATCGTGGCATCGCCGGGCGCGTTCGGAGTCCTGAGCCATTACTTCGTGGAAGAAAGACTCGACATCATCCAAACCCGCGTTCTTCGCATCACGCGCGTACTGGCCATAATCGTGCCCCGCCTTCAGCGAGTGATATTGAAGGGAAATAAGATCGAAAGTTACGTCGTCGAATCCCGTTTCACCCGTTGCCATGTCGCCACCTCCTGACACTGAGCGCCAATCTGGTACTCGCCGTCTCCGGCTACCCTGAATGGACAACACCAAACGACGACTCGAATGGTTTTTTTGGCAAGCCGCTGCGCGATGGGCCGCACCGGTCCGATGGCGACGACGCCGCCGCCATCTTCCGCGGTATACAGGAAAACATCACTTAATGGTTGGCAACTTGACAGTTTTGGGAGGGCTGGCATGGGCATTTTCGATGCCATGAACGCACGTCAATCTCTTCGTCTCCTCGGTTCAGCAGTAGTTCTCGCGGCGTCGGGCGTGGCCGTTTCGGCCGTGTCCACGTCGATCGTCCCGTCCGCTTCGGCCCAGTGTCCGGACGTGCAAGTGGTGTTCGCCCGCGGCACCGGCGAAGCACCCGGCGTCGGCCCCACCGGACAAGCCTTCGTCGACTCCCTGCGCCAGCGCGTGGGCGGACGCTCCTTCGACGTCTACCCGGTCAACTACCCCGCCAGCGACCAATGGGACACCGGCATCGACGGCGTCAGAGACGCAGGCGCCCATGTCAATTCGATGGCCCACGACTGCCCCAACACCAAAATGGTGCTCGGCGGCTACTCCCAGGGCGCGGCCGTGATGGGCTTTGTCACCTCCGCCGCCGTACCCGAGGGCATCGACCCCAACACCGTGCCCAAACCGCTGTCCCCCGACGTCGCCAGCCACGTCTCCTCGGTCGTGCTCTTCGGCATGCCTAACGTGCGGGCAATGAACTTCCTGGGCGAACCCCCCGTGGTCATCGGCCCGCTCTACCAAGACAAGACCGTCAAGGTGTGCGCCACCGAAGACCCCGTCTGCTCCGACGGCATGAACTTCTCCGCCCACGACACCTACGCCGACGACGGCGCCATGATCGACAAAGGCGTCAGCTTCGCCTCCAGCCACCTCGGTATGGGCGGGCCGGCTCCGGTCGCGTCGCCGGCGCGAGGATTCGGCACCTGAGCGGCCGGGCGGCCTGAGCTAGATCGTCTCGGGCATGACGGCCGCGACGATCAGCGCGACCACCAACGCGGTGATGAACACGTACGACAGCGTCACCCCGACCAAGGCACGCTCGCGACCACGCTGGCCGGTCTGGCGAATCTGGGCTAACCCCAGATGCCCCAGGATCAGTCCCGCTGGGGCGAAGACGAACGCAAACACCACCGACAGCGTCGCCAACACATTGGCTTCGTCCCGCGGCGGGCCAGGAGGTGGCTGCGGTACTGGATGCGGGCCAGGCGCACCCGCGCCGAACGGATTGGGCTGAAACGGGCCGGGGCCAAAGGGATTCGTCATCGGCTCAACTCGGGATCTTGCCCAGGATGTAGTTGGCGATGTCCAGGGCGGCTTGCTCGCCCCGATCGGTGTCCACCAGCACGACGTTGATGTCCACCACCACATTGTTCTTGGCGACGATCGCGCGATCGTTACGAGATCGCATCGCCGGGCCCTGCGTGGTCAAAACCATGACGGTGATGCCGTTTCCGGCGTCGGAGGGGACGCCCATGGTCACCGCCACCGGCGGCGACTGCTTGCCCGGGGGCGGCAGGATGTTCATCGTCGAGCCTCCACATTTTCGCCATATCGACACCAGATTCGTCAATTGTCGCTGCGCGGCCGGCGGGTCACGAAAGGCCATGACCACCTGTCCCGCTTCCTTCAGGGCAGGTACGTCGTGGTCGTCGATCAGCACCAAGCCGTAATAGCCGACGAGGGCCTGCATATCACTGTTCGGGGCGCCGCCGCCCATCACCGGCCAGCACTCGGGGCGATCAACGGAGGCGCTGTCGGAGTCCGGGCCCGGCTTGTAGGTGGGCGGAAGGGCAACGAGGTTGGGGATCCCCATGAACCGTTTGACGTCGTCGATGGTCGGCAGCAGTCCGGGCAGGCCCGTGGGCGTGACCATAGGCGAGGACGGCGCAGAAGTGGTTGATGCTGCCCTACTCGTGGTTGACGCCGTCCGGGACGGGCCGCTGTCGGTCTGCGATGCCCAGGCCACCACGGCCACCACCGTCAGCGTGATGACCGCGTACGACAGCATCAGCCCGACGATCGCGCGGTCGCGGCCCCGTTCGCCGGAGCGGCGTATCTGCTTGAGACCTAGATGCCCCAGCACCGCCCCGGCGGGGGCGAAGACGAACGCGAACACCACCGACATCGTCGCAAAGATGTTGGTGCGCGGCCGCTGCGGTGGCGGCGCCGTGTAGATCGGCGGGCCGGGCGGCATTCCGCCGTACGGAGCACCACCAAAGGGGTTGCCACCGAAGGCATTGGGCCCGGAGGGTTCCTGTGGATTCGTCATGGCTCAGCTCGGAATCTTGTTGAGTATCTGGTTGGCGACGTCCACGGCGGCTTGCCGGGCGCGGTCGGTGCCGTTGCCGGTGTAGGACACCAGCAGGTCGATGAAGACGTTTGCCTTGGCCGCGACCGCGTGCACATTCAGCGACGCCTCCGATGCCAGTTCGACTGTGCTGATGCCGTTCCCGACGTCGAGCGGCCCAGTCACCGAAATCATGAAAGGCGCCTTGTTCGGCCAGGTGTCTTTCACTGAAGCTCCGTTACATTGGCGCCACACTGAGAGAAATTTCGTCAGCTCTGTTCGCGCCGCGGCTCCGTCGACGAACGACGCGACGCCCGGGCCCACCGTGACCGTATTGTATGAATCGCCCCCTGCCCCTTCGACGTACATTGCGACGTAGAAGCCTTGCATCGCACCGCCGTTATAAAGTTCCGGCACGCCAACGTCAAGGGCTCCCCTACACTCCGGTCGGTCGAGGGTTTCTAGGGCCGGCTGCGGCTGGTGCGATGCTCCGCCGATCGTCAGGGTCTGCTCACCGGTGATGACTTTAACGTCATCGAGGCTGGGGATCAGTGCAGGTAAATCGGCCGGTTTCACTATCGGCGCCGCTGTGGTGGTGGGCGCGGCGATGTGCGCCGGAGCGCCCGAGGGCTGCAAACCCCACACCACCAAAACTCCGACCACGACGACGATCACCGCATACGACAGCACCGTCCCGACCAGTGCCCGATCGCGGCCGCGCTGCCCGGTGCGCTGGATCTGCCGAAGGCTCAGGTGCCCCAGGGCGGCACCGACGGGGGCGAACACGAACGCGAACACCACCGACAACGTCGCCAGGGCGTTGACCGGTGGACGGTCCGGCGGCGGTGCCGTCGGCGGCGAAGACACCGGAGGCGCAGCGGGATTGCTGCCGAACGGGGTGCCGCCGAACGGATTGTGCTCGAACGGGTTTCGAGGTGGGATCGTCATGTTCGCGACTGCCTAGAGCACACCGAAACTCGAAGTCACCCAGCGGACCGGGTCGACGCAGCGGAACGGGGCGATGCCCCGGGCGTGTAGGCGCTGCCCGCTGGGTGGCTGGCCGAGGGCGGAGACGACGAAGAACCGGTGCCTCAATCGCCGGGGCGTGGAGGGGTTTTCGACCCCGGCGATGATCGAGCCGGCGTTGAGCCGGGTGAGCAGGCTGCGGACCTCCTCGTGCAGCAGCTGACCGTCGTTGTCGTCGTAGAGCACGGAATCCGAGGGATCACGCAGATAGGCGGCCCCGGCGTTGGACATCACCATGCTCCACTCGGACCCGTCGACATCCCGCAGCGCTCGAAGGGCGTCGAACTTCGACAAAATGACCGCGAGCCGCGGTTCACCGGAACCGATGGCCATCATCACGTTGTTCAGCACGCCGCGCGGGTCCCCGCCGCTCACCATCTGCGGGGGCAGCAGGTCCTGCAGCTGATCCCGAATCGATTGCACCCGAAGCGGATCGAACATGAAGAACACGGCCTCGGCGTTGCTGAAGAACCGAAACGGCGGAGAATGCAGGTTCCCGGACTCCATGTCCTCACCGGCGACGTCGCGCAACACCAGGTAACGCTGGATCCCATGCCACGTGCCCAGGCTGAAGATCAGCGGCTCGCGCTGAGTCGAGGTCTGCGTCATCATCGTGGGCGTCGGCGGGATGAGACCGCGCTGCACGAACAGCGGTGTCTCGTAATGGGTGGCGTACGCGACGGCCGTCGAGCGCGTCGCGGGCGCCATCGCGAACCCGAGGTGTTCGCACAACAGCTGCAGCTGGCGGACCAGCACGCCGATGTAAAGGCTCTTGCCGGTGGCGCGGGCCCCCGCCATCGCGATGCAATAAGCCTGACCCTCCCGCCACCGGTCGGGCAGGGTGAAATGGCAGACCGGGCAGATCTCGAGGACGGGGCCGCGCAGCGCCTGCGCGGCGATGTTCGGCGGCGGCGGACCGTTGTATCCGGGCGGCCGATCCCACCGGAACATCGGGCCGATGTCGGCCTTGGCGCCCAGAAACGCCGAGCCGACCTCGTCGTGGTAGCGCGGCGCGCCGCTGGCGGGCGCGAGCGTCCACAGGTGATGATCGGGATCCAGAAGCCCAAAGCAGCGTGGACATTTCGTCAATATCGCCGGGGCGGTCGGAGCGGTCATGTCAGCGCCCGAACAAGGCCGGCGGCGATCTCGTCGAGCACCTGCGGATGCGCCAGCAGTTCGGCGGTGGCATCTTGCCCCGACCGCGGTGCCGGCAGCCGTGGCCCGGCGGCACGGCGGTCATCCGACAGGGTGATCAAGGCGAATCCGCTGTGCACGCCGCTGGCCGGGAAGTCCGAACAGGCCACGGTGGCGATGTCGGTGCGCAGCCGCGACCAGCGTGCACCCGCCGACCATCGCGGCTGCACCTTGCGAACCGCCTCGGCCAGCCCCAGCCCCGGTCCGTTGGCGTGTCCGTCCACCGGAACCTTGGTGACGTCGGCGCCGACGAGGACCGCGGCGACGTCGTGAATCCCGAGGGCATCGGCCACCCCGACCGCCACGTCGGTGGCGGCCGCCGCGCTGCCGTCGGCGAACCAGGGCCGCATCGACGCCGAACTGTTCAGCGCGACAACCAGTTCGGCGTGGGCCTGCTTGCGGTCGCGGCCGATGAGACGCCGCGCGGACGTCCGCGCCGCTGCCGCCAGCGGGCTCAGCGCCGTGTCGGCGGCGGCGGTGACAGCGACTTCGATGTGGTGACCGGCCGGACGCAGCTCGGCGAACACCACCGTGGTGTCGCCGCTGACATCCACCGGATCGAACAGCACCTGCACCGGGTCGGCTTCGTCGGGCACATCGTGCGCGATCGCCAGGTGCACCACGGCGCCGGCACCGAACTGCGTGGTGAATGCGGGCCGGACGGCGACGGTGACGGGACCGGTCAGCGAGGGCAAGACGACATGATGAGGGCTCGAGCGCACCACGGGCTGGCCCGGTGCGCCCTGGATGTCGAGCGTCGCGTCGCGGACCGCACCGCTGATCGACACCGAAAGCGGCCCAACGGGTATGTGCGCGCGTTGATTACGTGCGGTCAGGGCGTAGATCGGCATCAGCGGTTCCTCCACATCTGAGCCGGCGGGGCCGTCTGCGGGGCAAGCCCGTCGGCGCGGCGGGTCAGCGCCGTGTTCACCAGCTTCCGGTAGCGCCGCGGCGGTGCCGCATCGTTGCTGCCGACCATCCGCATCATCACCGCGAGCACCCCCTCCTGGTCGTCATCGCTGAACGGCCGTCTCGCCGTCACCGCGGCGGCGGCCGCGGCCAGCACGCCATCGACGGCGTCGCCCGGCTCGGCGGCGTCGGTGCGCAACAGGCTGGCCGCCACAACCTCGGTGGCCGTGACGATCTCGCTGTCCGCCAGGGCCAGCACCTGCTCGGTCGCCGCGCCGGCCACCAGCGGGTCGCCGGCCAGCCGGCCCGCCGCAACCGGTCGCGGCTGTCCCGCGATCAAGCCCAGGGCCGCGAACACCGCCACCCGCACCGCGCAGTCGGGATGTATTCGCTCAGGCCCGATCTCGCGTAGTGCCGTGTCCCACAGCCCGGCATAAGCCTGCTGATGAGTGTTGAGGTAGCCCCGCTGCACCCAGGATGCCGGATCGACCATCCGCAGCGCCGCGCATGCCACCGCGAGGTCATCGTTGTTAGCGCCGGTGATCTCGTCGGCCAACCGGGCCAGTGATTCACTGTCGGGCGCCCCCAGCAGGGTCGGCAACAGCGCGGCGGTGCTCATCGTGGCGCCGCCCGCCGCCAGCAGCTGGGTGGGATCCCAGATCCGTTGGGCCGCCAGCTCGTCGCGGCGCGGCGACCCGTTGGCCGCGAGCCACCAGAGCTCGGCGAAGCGATCCGCCTCACCGGGGTTGCGTTCGGCGCGCATGCCGCACACCGCAGCTCGCGTCCACGTCGCGTCCCACGGTTGTGCGCCAAGCAGTTCGGCCGCCGCGGGCATGGTCGATCCATCGGCGAACCAATCGAGCACGGCGTCGCTGATCGGCGTGGCGCGTTCACAACTCAGGCGCAGCGCCGCGGCGGCCGCGGCGATCCGGGTTTCGGGGCCGAGCCGGTGCGTCAACCGCCGGGCCAGCGTGGGCCCGGTGTGCGGGTCGGCGAGCTGGGCCGCGACGCCTTCGGTGAGGGCCTGAGTCAGGCGATCGTCGTCGACGCCCGCTCTCAGTAGCAGGTCGACCAGCTTGAGCAGCCGCTGCGGGTCACCGGCGGCGCCGGCCCGCTCCAGCGCCGGGCCCAGCGCGGCCGTCAGCGGTTCGGGAACCGCACGGCCGTGATAGGTGTTGGCGCTCAATGGGATCGGGCCGAGCTGATCCAGCCAGGTGTCGTCGCCGATCGCGCGGCACAGGTAGGTCAGCGCGGCGTGTTCGCCGGCGAACCCGGGCAGGTTCTGTTCGGCCGCCTTCCACGCGTCGGGCGTGGTGTGGCCGACCAGGGCCGAAAGCGCCTCGTCGACAAGGCGTTCGGTCGGAGACCCGGGGGTGATGCCGGCCGGCGAGTGGGCGGTGATGATCGCGTTGGCCTCGGGATGGGCGGCCGCGAAATCTTCGTCGGCGGCGATCGTGACCGCCAATGGCCAGGCCGGGTGCAGGCCCCGATCGTCGGTTTGGGCGGCCCGGCGGTCGAGTTCGTCGAGCATCGCCAGTGCCGATTGCGGGTCGAGTAGCACCTCTTGCGCCATCACCGACCAGGCGGTGACGTCGATCGCCTGACCGGCCGCGGTCCGATGGGGTTCGCCACCCAGCTCCCCCAGCGACAGCGTCGCGGTCTCGTCGATGACGACGAAACCCGTTGGCAGCGTGTCCAAGTCACCGATGGGCACCGCGGTCAGGTGCGCGATGGCGTGCTGCGCCGAGCCGAGCTGGTCGGCGCGGTCGAAGGTGCTGAAGTTCAGGGTGGCCGCGGCCCCCGGTGACATCAAAAAACTCACCAGGCCGATCCACTGCGCAGCGGAGTCGACGGAGACGGTACCCAGGACGACGGGCGCGCCGCCATCGAGGGCCGCCGCCACCGCGTCGAGCAGCCCGAGCAGGGTGCCGACCCGCCAGGTCGTGGTGTCCAGCGCGAACGCGATCGCGCTTTCCCGGGTGACGACGTGCGCTGCGCCCGGCGGGTCGGCGGGCAGGGCGGCGCGCTCGACGGCCGCGGCGCCGAACGGGCGTAGCCAGGCGGGCGAGCCCCACCGCTGAATGGGCCGCAGCCGCGGCGCGGAATCCGGTGCCCGGTCCAGCAATACGTGGGCGAACACGTTGCCCGGGCGCCCCGTGCTGTCGGCGCCGGCGGCGACGGTGTGCCAGTAGCCGGCCGCGTCGCCGGCCCAACGCCGGTACTCCAGCCGCCGTGGCGCCGCGTCCAACTGTTCCGGGGTGGGGTAGTCGGGGAGCGGGATGACGGGCCGAAACGCGGTGCGGACACCGGACGCGAGGCGTTGGGTCTCCTCGGGCGACAAATCCCCGGTCGTCTGCTTGACCTGCCAGCCGCCAGCGCCGCCCGGCTGGTCGAAACTCGTGTAGGCCAACTGGCCGTAGCGCGGGGTCACGGCGCGCCCACGCTCAAACGGAGGCTGTGCACCGGCGGGTCCAGCAGCGCGATGGTGCGCAGCCGCGCCGCCGAGGGCGTGTTGACGAACAATCGGATCCATCCGCGTCGGCCCCGCAGGTCGACGGCCCAGGGCTCGGCGGTGCCGGCGGTGGTCAGGGCCGACCATCGCAGTTCCTTGGAGGGGGTGGCCGCCAGGCCGCCCTGTGCGTCCAGCGGCGCGGCGTCCAGCGCCTCGCCGTCGGTGGGCGACAACGGAATTCGGTCGGGGTTGTTGATCAAGACGAATGCCGGTGAGCCCGGCACTTCGTATTCGGACCGCATGTAGATGGTGGCGTGCGACGGCTGTCCGTGCGGATCGCGGCTCAACTGCACCGCGTACTGCAACCGCAACAGGCCCGCGTATTCGATGCTGCGTACGGTGCCGATGGCCCGGCGGCCGGCGGAGAACGCCACCGGCGCCAGGTGCAGGGAACACCCGCTCACCGGCAGTTTGCCGTTGGGCAGTTGCAGGCCGCCGTACTTCTCGTACTGCTCGACGGTGATTTCGTAGGACGTGCCGGTCAAACCGTTGCGCGGGTCATAGCCCTTGGGGGCCAGATACACCACGACGACGGCGGCGCCCTGCGGCCAGTCGAACGTCAAAACCTGCTTGTTGCAGTACTCGGCCAGCTCGACATCCCGAATGACCCCGGTGCGCACCGAACAAAAAGTCTTGCCCAGCAACGCACGACCCGCCAGCACGGTGACCGGGGTGAAGTAGGCGCGGCTCCAGTCCGTCGGCCACGACACCCCCGACATCATCGACCACGGCCGCCCGTCGGGACCGGCCTGCTGGGTGATCGGTTGCGTCAGGCGCAAATCCGGGGTCAGTCCGACCTGCTCGAGCGCGGCCTCGGGCAGGTCATTGGCCTCGGCGCCGGCGGCCGGGCCCTTCTGGCTTCGATAGATCACCACCTCGCCGGCGGAGGGCGGCTGCCAGGTGAGCTCGAAGCCGTCGGTGGCCCCCGGCGCCGACGTCACCATCAAATCGGTGACCGGCGTTAGGACGGCGGCGATTTCGACCTCGGCGTCGACCGGCGCTGCCAGTCGCAGCACGCCGTTGACCGGGACCGCGGCCCGAACCCGATACACGTAGCGCCGCCCCGGCGCTGGGTCGGAGTCGACGAACCCGGCACGGTTGTCGCGGTCCAGCAAGATCCGATGCTGCGGCCCCTCACGACCGGCTTCCTCGGCCAGCATCCGGGACACGAACACGGTGCTGACCGCCGAAGGCACCGTCCAACTGCCGATGACCTTGCCGTTGTCCTGCCGAACCACGCAATCGCGCACCGGGCTGACGGCCACACCCTCGGCGTGCTTGATCGGCTGCGCCGCAAGCGCTTCGGCGCGGGTACTGCCGACGTTGACCCACACCTGGTAGTAGCGCACCGCTGCGGCAGAGGGCTCGTGGTCGGCCGCGGTGGTCGCGTGGGTGGCCGCCACCAGCCGGGCCCGGTCCGGGGAGTACGGCGCGTTGTCCTCTTGCGCGACCAGCCGGTAGATCACCACGGCATCGCCGCCCGGTAGGTACGGCGTCCAGGTCAGCTCGCTGCCCGCGGTGTCGCCGTCGTCGGGCCGTGACGGTCTGACGGTGACGGCGGCCAACGGGCCGGTCTGCTCACCGAAGGCGTATGCGGCGAAATCGGCTGCATTCAACGGCAATTCGTCGCTCGTCGTGCTGTCTGCGGCGTGGGTCGGATCACCGTCGGGTCCAACCGCGGACAGGCCGGCCGGGCGATGCCGGCCCGGCGACGGCTGCGACTCCACCTCGGCCAAAACGGCCGCCAACTCCTCGGCGTACTCGGCGACCGAGCCGGGCAGCATCGCCCGGATCTGTTCCACGTCCGTGCGTCCGGACCGCAGAATCAGCCGCAGGTGGGTTTCCTTGAAGCCGGCCTTGGACACCGCCCCGGAATCGATCAGGCGCTGGCGCCACGCGATCAGGGCGTTGAGGCGGGGGTCGTCGGCGTCGCCGGCATGTTGCGGATCGGGCATGACTAGAACACCAAATCCCCGCCGGGCGGCACGTCGCGGTGCTCGGTGTGGGTGATCACCGCGGTCTTCTCCATCTCCACTCCCGACGCGGCGGCCAACGGAACCTCGAACAGGGTGAAGTCATAGGGCGCCAGCCCGTCGCTGGCCTGCACCACCGCGGCCCGAAATCCCAGGCCGGGCCGGGCAAGTGCGGCCGTATCGATGGCCACCGCGCAGCGGCTCGCGGTCATCGCCGCGTCGGTGAACACCGATCCGTCGAACGGGGCGGCGTGTCCCGGCCGATGGTCGACGACACCGGCGGCGAACTGTTCGGACCCGACGTGCTGCCCCATCGCGGGAGCGAAGACGGCACCGGTCAGCGCGTTTCCCACGCGGCTGTCCTCGGCGAACATCTGCTCGACGCGTTGCCATAGCGCCTCGGCGCCGGTGGAGTGCACCTGCCCGGAGGCGACGGCCGCCGACCATTGGTCCAGACCCGAGGCGGTCTTGAAACCCGGCATCCGATACAGCATTTCGGGCTCCTCCCGTAGCCGGCCCGCTGCGTGGGCGACCATGTCCTGCCACGGCTTGGTCAGCCAGCCGAGCGCGTACAGGCGGCGCTGAATGGCATGGGCCGCATCGTCGGCGCGCTCCGCGTTGGGGTCGGCGACCCCGACCTGGGCGCAGCGGGGCAGGCCGTCGGAAATCAGCGGCGCCGGCGAGCGCCCCGCGGGTGCGGGTCCAAAGGGCGCGCGTAGCACCGGCCCCAGCACGCGACACCACGACAGATACTGGCCGTACGCGGTGGACAGGCGGCTGACGTCCTGCAGCGCGGTCTGCAGGTTCGCCTGCATCATCTCGAGCTGATTCTGTTGAGATTTCCGCAGATTCATCAACGTGAACATGTCGCGCTGGGCGAACAGGAACAACGTCAGCGACACCACGATGTAGAGGCCGAGCAAAATTCCGCCGGTGATCAACGTGTACTTCCAGCCCGTGAAGCCGACCGCCGCGAGGCCGACCAGCACGACGAGGACCCCCATGGTCGCCCAGGTCATTGTGGCCAGGATGGTGCCGATGGCTTGCTGGCGGGCGCGCACCCGCTCGTCGATCGAGATCTCGCTGGCCGCCCGCTGAATCTGCTCGGCGATCTGCGCCACCTCGGTGCGGGCCCGCCCCAAGAAGTCGGTCAGGATCGATCCCGCCTGCCAGGCATAGCTTTTCGACGCATGCTGTTGCCAGCGCTCCAGCTCGGTCGACACCCCGCGCGCCTCGACGCCGGCGGCGGGGTCGGAGTAGGCGCGCTGCAGCCGCTGGCGCAGATCCGCCGCGCCCAGCACGTCGGCAGGCTCCAGGTCGCTGACGCCGATCACCGCGGCCAGCGACGTCGGGATCGCCCTGAACCGGTCCGCGCGGCTGGGAACGACGTCGGCCGCGTTGGCCAACACACCCACGCCAGCGCCCACTTGAATCGGGTCGAGCCCCTTCGCCCGGCGTCCGCCGTCGGCAAGGGTCAGGGCGCCGTTGACGAAATCGATCCACAGCGGGCTCAGATCCTGTTGCGCCAGTTGACCGTTGCCCGCTGTTCCCCCGATGGCGGCGTTGAGTGTGTCGGCGCTGCGGCCCAGGTCCTGCCAGTCGGCGAGCTGGCTGCTGGTGACCACCGAGAACGCCGATTCGCGGCCGCCGAACACGGTGCCCTGCACCGTCGAGGCCAACACCGCCGATACCGATCCCTTGACCGCCGACAACCACGCCGACGGCGCGTTGCGCAAAGCGCCGCCCATGAAGCGCAGGAACATCTTCATCGCGGCCCAGATCGAAATTGCTTGGGTGGCAACATCGTCGGCACCCAGCCGCGGTCCGCGCAGCACGTCGCGATGTTTGGTCCACAGCGCGCGGGCCATCGCCTGGGTGGCCGCCGCAACGTCCTCGACGTAGAGCACCGGCACCTGGCCGCCGTGCGGCAGCGGCAGCCGCCCCGCCGGATCGAACAGCCGCGCCCGCAGCCGGCGTTCCACCTCGGCGGTGTCCAGGCTGCGGTAGAACGCGCGCACCGCGCGCAGCGTCTGGCCCGGCAGGATCTCCACACTGTCGAAAGGGGTCTGCTGCACATCGGCCCACAAACCGGCCACCGCCGCGACCACCGGCGCGGCGCGCTGGGCCAGATCCAGCGGTTCGGCGAGATGCCCCCACGGCACCGCGCCCAACCCGGGTGCCGGCGAATCCTCCGGTGCGATCAGCAGGTTGTGCCAGCCCTCCACCACCACCGACGCGCCGAGCTGACTGGCGCCGGCGCGCCCACTGGTGAGCAGCATCCGGAGCAGGGTCATCGCGGCTCCCCTGGCGGTGCTGCGCACGACTTGTTCGACGAACTGCTCGGCGGCCAGCGGCGCCCGCTGCTCGGCCGGCGCATCGAGGGGAACCAGCACCGCCACCCGGACCCGGTCGTAATGCTGGGCGGTCAACACCTGTTGCAGCACAACGCTTTCCGACCGGCCATCGCGCACCATCGTCGCCGCTGTGGCGGGCCCCCGCGCATCGCCGGCGTCCACCCAGACGAAGACGCCCAGCAGCCCGGCGGACGAGTAATCGCACAGGATGCCCAGAAGCTCGTCGGTCTGCAGGTGCGGGGCCACGACCACGGTGAGCGAGGTGTCGGGGGATGCGGCCATCGTCAGAACGTCCCGCCTTCGGGAATCACCACGGGCGCTCCGCCGTCGAGCACCGGGCCGCCCGCGGCCGCGCCGGCCGCCAGCGCCTCGGCCTCGTGCTGGATCAGGTTGATCAGCGCACCGGTGGCCGCGTACACGTCGGGCGCGAGATCGCGGAACATCGGCGTGTTCGACGCCGTGGTTCGCGTCGGCACCGTCGTGAACGCCCCGCCCGGCGTGGCGCCGGCCATGTCGGCCGGAAGATACTGCGTCGCAACGTCACGGATGGTGGTCAACCACTCGATCGCCGCAGCGGCGCGCTCGTCGGCGGTCTGGGCCTCGGCGATGCCCGGGACCCGCGACTGCACCCCGGGCGCGCTCGAGGCCCCCTGCAGGAATTCGCGCAGCAGTCCCTGCGCCGACAGCGCGACGATGCCGCTGGCGGGGTCTTGCGAATGCGCGTCGTAAAGCTCACGCAGCACGCTGTAGGGCCGCAGCGAGCGCATCACCGGCGGCTCGTGCGACTGCGCGATGGCCAGCAGGATCGACTCCAGCACCGCCGGCAGCCAGTCGTAGGGAGCGTGGAACGCCGACGGCGGTGTCAGCAGCGGGTTCGGGAAGTTCAGCCACTGCCCGCTGTCGGCGTCGTAGATCCGCACCGGCTCGGTGAACGGTGACGCCGGGATCTGGATGCGGCCCAGCAGCTGGCCGACGAACCAGCCGCCGGTCATCGTGAATCGCTGCTCGTCGGTCATTGGCAGCGACGCCGAAAGTGGCCGGGAGCGACGGTATTTCCAGAAGGCGCCCCGCCCGGGCCCCGCGGTCTGCGCCCATTGCTGGGCCGCGGGCTTGAGCACCGAGTCGAACGCCAGCGGCGAGTAGTTGGGATACGAGCCGAAGATGTCGATTCGGGTGACGCTGTCCTCGTCGGACAGCGAACGCCCGTAGTTGTCCTTGGTCGCCTGGTCGATCCGCGGATTGTTGCGGATGACTTCGAACAGTTCGCGGTCCACCGGTTGACCGGCGAACGGAATCTCGGAGAACTTGTAGCGGTATTCGGTTTGCTGGCCGGGGTGGACCCGTTGCAGCGCCTGGTCGTTGACGCTGGCCAGGGGTCGCGCCAGCGACAGCGCCTCGGCGAACTTGGTGGCGATGTCGCGGCGGCGCGCCACCAACTCCGACTCCGAGGCTCCCGCCCCCTGCACGTAGTCGCGTAGCGACACCTTGCAGAATTCGGCGAACGACTCCCCCGGCCGCTCCACGTAGAGCCGGGCCCGGCGCAACAATTCCACTGGGCGGGTGTGGATGTCGAACTGCGCGATCGAGGGCACCCGCGCGCGGCCGGTCTCCGGGTCGGTGCCCAGCGCCCGCGTGACCCACGTCGCGGTGCGCTCGATCAGCCCGCCGGGTGCGGCCACACCGCCGGTGGTCTGCCACTCCCCCAGGATCACCCGCGTGGTGGCCTCCTCGATGGCCGACTGCAGCGGGATCATCGCGTTGGCGCCGGCCACCGCCTTCGGCAGGTCGGCCTCGTAGCGGCCCTTGAACGCGGTCGAATTGATCAGCAGCACTTCGTTGTTCGCCTCCGCGAACCGGCTGGGCACCAATTCGTCGGCGTCCGCCGGCCAGGCCGCGTACTGGTCGGTGGCCAGGCGCGCCAGGCCCACGTCGGTCGGCGGCTCCGAGCGGGCGTTCTCCAGCTGGATCATCGCCTCGCTGAGCCGATCCCGCAGCGGCACCAGCAGTTCCAGCCCCACCACCCGCAGCACGTCGGCGATGCGGGCGGCCGCGTCGGCGAACAGCTGGCGGCGCACCGTCGCGCGGAACCCGTCCACCACGGCGGCCACCACCTGATCGGTGTTGGTCATCACCCCGTGCAGCGATTTGAGCCCGGCGTCCACCTGCGGCGAGAACGCCACGATGTCGGGCGGGCCCATGTTGCCCAGCTGCGCAACCCCGGCGGTGAGGTGGTCATCGATGTGGCGGCGCAGCTGGTCGACGACTTCCCGCGCAAACGGCAATCCCAGCGAGGCGACGGCCGCGCCGACGACCCGTTCGAGCCGGTTGGCGAAATCCTGGTGCCATTGAAAAGCCATGGCGTAGGCCGCCTCCGCGCATGCGCGGGTCAACTCGGCGCGCCGGTTGTGCACGGCCTGCCGCATGGTCGGCACCCACTGCTCGGCGGTGACGCCTTCCGGGTTGGGCAGGTGGTTGCGCAGTTGGCGGTCGATGAGGCCGTTGACGGTGGAGACGACGGTGTCGGCGGTGAAGGCCTCGGTGCCGATCCAGCGGCCGAGCTGGCTCACCCGGGTCTGCTCGTCGCCGGCGCTGGGTGGCAATCCCAATTCGCCACAGAGCGCGGCCCATTGGCTGGACAGCAGCGAGTCCAACTGCTCGGTGCTCGACGCCGGGTTGCCCCGCTGCATGTGCCCGTCGAGCAGCTTGTCTACGCAGCTGCGGGCCAGGCGCTGGGCCGCGTATTCGGCGTAGCGGTCACGGCCCATGCTCAGGCTGGAGAAGCCATAGGTGCCCCAGGGCAACACATCCCACGACGAGATGCCCCAGCCCAGCAGGTCGCGATCACCCACCGGCGAGGCGGTGTTGCCCAGGTCGTAGGCGACGAACTGGTCGCTGGCCCGCCCGCTCATCATCAGCCCCGCCAGCCCACGCGCCAATCCCCGGTACACCGCGTACTGCGAGCCGTCACCGAACAGGGTGCGGTCGGCGCCGATGTAGCGGCCGACGGGGAACACCCGCGCGAACGGAATCGGTTCTCCCTCACCGTGATGGTGGCCCAAGGCGCGCAGGATTCGCACGTCGTGTTCGCGGGCGGCACCGGATTGGCTGGCCACGATCTCACCGAGCATCGCCAACGCGTTGGCCCGCACCCCGATGATGGCGCTCTGCGGGAGCGAGTCGAAAATGTCGGGCGTCACCATGAATACGCCCATCAGGCGGGGATCCAGACCGGTGACCAAGGTCAGCAGGCGGCACACGTCGAGCGCCATCGACGCCCCCGCACCGCCGGCCATCGACGACACCACCAGCACCAGGGGCGGTTCGTTGGGGTCGAAGCGACCCATGCCCGGCACGTCGACCGTCGACATCTCGGAGACGGTCTCGACGCGAAACAGCGTGTCCCACGCCGCCTGTAGCCGGGCGTGGATCTCGGCGGCCTTGCTCAGCGTGATCATGCGCCCGATCGCCCGGTATTGCCCCGCGCCGGCCGAGATCGGGATCGACACCTCCTGCGGGCTGCGCGGCGCCCAGGTGGCGATGGTGTCCAACGCCGATTCTGCCGCCAGTCGTTGCGACAGCGCACCGTCCAGGACGGCGTAGCTGCTGCCCTGCGGTCCACACCCGACGTAGCTGCCGCCCTGGGCGGGAACGTTCGCCAGCCCCTCCGGGCCCGACTCCGCGGCGCTCGGCACGTCGATGTGGACGAATTGCCAACCGGCCAAGAGCTTTTCGATTCCAGCGGTGTGCAGTTCGGAGCGCAGCTGGTCCATCATCAGGGACAGTGTGGCGCCGCCGGAACCGCCGCAGCCCACTACCAGGAATCGTCGCATCAGGTGCCCTCTCCGAACGGGTCGAATGGATCTGGGTCAAATCGATGGGAGGGTTGCGTCGGATCGGTCGGCGGGAGCCCGCGCGGCGTGCCGTCGTCGCGCTCTTCGCGCTCTTCACCCTCGTCGTCATACCGGTAGCCGGCTGCCATCGTCTCGTCTTGGCGGAATATCGGTTCGGGGATCGGCCGCTCTTGTGTCTCCGCCTCATTGAAGCCGGGCGGCACCGGCCCAGTCGGCACGTGGGGCGGCGCCGCGGGCCGCGAAGGCGCCCCCGCAGGTACCGAAGGCGCCGCCGCGAACGGCGAATCCGCGCCGCTCCCAAAGGGATCGTCTCCGGCTGAGGCGACGACGACGCCCGCCGGCGTGTCACCGAATGGGGAGGCCGCCTCGCCCGGCGCGGCGAACGCTGCGGTCATGCCGGCCTGCACGGCGCGCAACCGCAACCCGGTGAGCAGGTCGGGCAGCCGTTGCGCGACGTCCTCGTAGAGCCGCTCACGCGCGACGGTGTCGGTGGTTCCGGCCACCAACAGCAGTACCTCGGCGGCGTTCTCGGGCCCGTACGGGTTGTGCAGCAGCACCCAGGTGTTGTGCACCGCCAGCGGCAGCACCGCGCGCAGGCCGGTCTTGTCGGATCCGGGCAGCTTGGACCCGACGCTGACCAAGCCCTCGGCGCCGACGACCACGTGCCCGGATCCGAATGGGCTGCGCCTCAGCGCAACCGACAGATTCACCCCGGCCACCGACAGCTGGCGGGTGCCACCGGGCGGCAGCCCGGTCACGGGTTGCACCAGGTCGGTGTCGGCCATCGCGAACGGCTCACCGCCGCGCAGCACCGCGTCGTGCTCGACCTGCACCGGGATGCGTTCGGCCAGCAGCGGATTGTCGGGAATCTTGCTGACCCACCACTTCGATGCGTACAGCAGCGCCAGCGGGATTCCGGGACCCAGCAGCAGCGCGGCGATGAGCACCAGGATGAAGTTGGTGGTGTTGAGCGGGTTGATCATCGACGCCGTGAAGGCCACCGGCACGGTCTGGGCGTCGTCCGGGTTGTCCAGCGTCGAAACATGCACGGGCACAGTGCCGTTGAGTCCGCCGTGCCCGTTGTGATCGGTGCGCAGGCTGACCGACAGCTGTGCGGTCTCCCCCGCCTGCACCTTCAGGCAGTGCTGGCCCGAATTCGTCGGCGAACCCACGTGCGGCGCGCCGATGCCATCCGGTGCGCCCGTCACCGTCGGGGTATCGGTGTCGCTGATCCAGGCGCAGCCCGGTCCGGTGATGTTCAGCGTCGCGGTCGCCCCCTTGGCTCCCTCAACCGTGCCGAAGTCGATGCGCTGGCCCGGGGTCGGCAGGCCCACCTTCGGCAGAATCTGCACGGGCACATCGACTTCCTGCGGCGACAACTGCGTGCCGGCGATCGGCCCGCCGTTCTGGTCGGTGGTGTTCGCGGTGGTGATCACCAGCGACATCCGCAACGTCGCGTGCCCCGGGGCCACTGTGGTCAGATCGGCGTCGACGGGTTTGGCGATGTCATCCTTGCCCGCCGCCGTCAGCAGCGGAATCGGCGCGGCGCCATCGGGACTCAACGACGCCGACATGGTGGCCGTACCGGCAAGGTCGCTCGGGGCCATCGGCTTGCCTTGGCCGTCAACCAGACCGAAGACCAGGCCCTTCAGTGTCTGCCCGCTGTGCCAGGCGACCTTGTCGGCGCCCGTCAAGGCCGGGAAGATGTCGGTGGTGATGTGAATGCTGACCTTGGACACCGCGTCGGCGTGCTGGCCGGTGGTGTCGACGTAGACGATCGCCCATTGCCCGGTCCAGTGCGGGGCGTTGCCGTTCTGCAGCGAGATCGTCTGCGCCGATTCGGATTGCCATTGGTAGCTCACCGCTACGCCGTCGACGTTGACGTTCTGGGCGCCGTCCTTCTTGGGCAGCGGCAGGGTCTGCCCGGTCGGCGAGACGAGGTAGGGTTCGACGCCGGGCACGCCGCCGGATCCCAGGATGTTGACCTCTTTGATGGACCGGTCGAGCACGAAGTTGTGCCGCGCCTCCGGGCACACCTTGATCTGGCAGACCCCACCCTGGTCGGTCACGCCGGGGTCCGGGTTGAGCGCGTCGAACGCGAACAACATGTCGTCGATGTTGGCGACGGGAAAGAAGTCGCCGGGCACCGGATCCGTGATGGCGCCGCACGCCAAGCCCTGCAATCCCTTGCCGGTGCTGATCGCCGACATCACGTTGAAGTCGCCGGGAGTCTGCTTGGCGCCCAGCCCGATTCCGAGCATGATGATGTTGCTCGACCGCAACTGATCGGCCAGGCCGCTCGGGCGGCAGATGGATTGCACGGCCTTCTGCGTGGTGTCGGGGATTCCGTTCGGCGAGTCCAGCGGCACCCCGTCGGCGTAGGGCTTGGTGACCGGGCGGGCGGTGAAATCGATCATCCCGTCGGAGAACCAGGCGATGGCCTGGCAGCGCTGACCCTTGTCGGCCGAACCGGCGTGCGTCGTCAGCGCCTGCCGGGCGCCGTCGAGGGCCAGCCAGTAGTCGGTGTCGATGCCGGTGTTCTTCTTGGCGATCGGATCCAGCGACGCCCCAACGCTGTCCGCGGTCGAGCCGGTGAGCTGGGTCCAATCATGTTCGGGGACATAGGTATCGGAGAACCCCGCCACCGCGACGTCGAGTTTCGCGCTCACCCGGTCGGCGTATTTGCCCAGCGTCTGCACCAGGTAGCGGGCGGCCTGCACGCGGGCGGCCTGCGGGTCGGTCTGCTGCAGGCTGCTCGACTCGTCGAACAACAGCAGCAGATCGCCGGCCTTCTGCGAAGCCAGGCAGGCCCCGAATCGGCTCGCGCCCGGCGAGCCCGCCGCCCACGCGACGGGCGCCCAGCCAGCCACGTTCAGCACGGCAACGAGGGCCGCGACCGCGGCCACCCGCGCGAGCGTCGCAAAGCCGTTGCGGCCGCGGGGCATTCGAGAGGAGTGGGCCACTACAACGTCCCCGCCCACAGCGCGATCTGCCACGCCCCCACGGCTATCCCAAGCAGGCAGACGGCCAGCACTATCCAATACAGCTTCGAGGTCCACGTTGGCGCCGAGTAGATGGCCTCGGTGCGGCGCCGGGTGTCGACCCGGCTAAAGACCGCCAAGGCGCCGATCGCCAGCGGCCCGGCCAGCAGCCACCCCATGATCGCGGCCGCAATCATCGGGCCGCCCAACGCGCTTGCACCGGCCAGCGCAATGCCGGCAACCCCCAGCGCCAGGGCCACCGCGAACCACACCAGCGGCGGGCCCGCCGTCGTCAGCGCGCCGATGCCCGCCGGGCTCGCGGTGAGTTGCCCGAACGCGTCACGCCCACTCGTCGGGTCGAACGCCGGTGGTGCCTGAAAAGCATCGGGGGCTCGCGACGCGGCGGGTCGCTGGTTGGCCCACGGATCGAATCCGCCCGCAAAACCCCCGCCCTGCGCCGGCTGCTGTCCGCCACCGGACTGGGTCTGCTTGCCCGGCCCGAAGTCGCTGAAGTCGAAGGGGTTTGGTGCGTTCATCGGTCTCAATACGGGTTCAGGCAGAGGGCGAAGGAACGGTCGGGAGGCGCGGCCACGTACACTGAGTTGCAGTCGTTGTTCGAGCGCACCCGCGCGGCAACCGTGTACACCCCGTCGCGGTGTTCGCAGTCGACACCGAACAGGTCCAGCGCGTCATTGCCCGTGCTGTTGCGCAGCTGTAGCTCCACGCAGGTGCCTATCGGCACGGTCGCCAGGTCGAGCTTCGGGCCGCGCGGCACCGTGGTGCCCGGTGCGACCGACGTGATGACGCGCGGCGGTATCGGCCTGGGCACGGCGGAGCTGGAGGCGGTCGCGGGCGTGGAATTGCTCGGGCGGGTGCCCCAATACACGCCGCCGAGGATCAGCAGGACGCACATCAGGTAGCCGATCGCCAGGCCGGCGATCGCCGCCGGGCGCCCGCGTTCGCCGCTGCGGGTGATCTGCGGCAGCGCGAGGTGGCCCATGACGATGCCGGCGGGCGGAACGATCACCCCGAAGACCGGCGAGAGCACCGCCAGCGTGTTGTAGTCGGCGCGCGGCGGCTGCCCGCCGAACGGCGCACCCGGGTAGCCGACCGGGGCCGTCGGCGCGCCGCCGTATGAGACGGTGGGCGGCGTCGCGCCGAACGGGTCGCCGGAGGACGGTGCAAAAGGGTCTTCGCTGGGATACATCAGTTCACCCCACCGGCCGTAGCGGCGAACCGCTGTGTTGAGCTACGCGAGCTGTGCGGCCCCATGTCAACCCTTGAAGTCGACGATGCAGGCGTACACGGTCTTGGTCTTGTTCCACAACGTCGTGGGGGTCTTGCAGGAGTCGTTGGACAGCAGCTGGGTCACCTGCAGCACGCCTTCGCGCACCTCGCACCTGACCGGGTAGATGGTGATGAAGTCCGCCTTCTCCGACGGGTCCGGCTTGTTCTGCTGGACCTCGATGCAGTCACCCACGTGCAGGTCGCCGACGGAGACGCTCGGGCGCTGCGCGGGCGGGGCCGTGATCACCGTGGTGCGCGGCGGGGTCGGCGGCACGTACGGGCTGGGAGCCGCCGTCTTGACCGTGTTCGAATCCGATCCGCCGCTGGTGACCAGCCATACCGCCAGGGCGCCGACCGCGAGCACGATGAAAAGGTACGAGGCCGTCAGCCCGAAGATGGCGCGGTCGCGGCCGCGCTCGTGGCGTTGGCGGATCTGGGACAGGGCCACGTGGCCCAGCGCGGCACCGGCCGGCGCGAAGACGAACGCGAAGATGGCCGACAGCGTGGCCAACGTGTTGACCTTCGGCCCGGACGGGAAGGACCCGGATCCCGCGGGCGGATGACCCGGCTGGTTCTGGCCGAACGAGGACCCCTGCCCCCCGAACGGATCGCCGCCGAACGGATCCTGGTAACCGCTATACGTCATTGGCGCCCCTCGATGCTGGGCCCGAGCTGGTCACCCATCCCCCTCATCAATCGCCATCCCATTCCCGGTCGACGCGCCCAGTCGGCGGCGTTCACCGTCACCACATGCCTTGAAATTCGTGACGTCCCACCGCAACAAATCAACATAGTCGGTGCAGGCACGACGCACTCTTTTTCCACGAGAAGCACCCTTCGGTACTGCTATATATAGTGGCGCGCCGCACACCCGCGCAATTTAGGTTGTGACGCGACGTTCGCTATACGGTCGGCATTGAAGTTAACTGAGTTGCCACATGGCTGAGCCCAGCGCATCGCGTAAGTTAGCTGCCGGACGTTCGAAGCGCGTCGGGTAATTAGCTCGCGCTAACCGGTCGGGGCTTTGGAGTTGAGAAAGGCGACTATCCCCTGGGTGACCGCGGCGGCATATTTCGCCCGACCGTCCGGACTTTCCATTCGCGCCAAGTCACCGGCGTTTTTCATGTTGCCCAGTTCGACCAGCACCGCGGGGTACTGGGCCAGGTTCAGCCCAGCGAGGTCGTCGCGGCCGTAGAGGCCGTCCGAGCCGATGTAGTCAGCCGGCTGTAAACCGGACTGGACCAAGGCATCCCGCATCGCGTGGGCCAGCTGTACGGCGGGCCCGGACTGGACGTCGTTCAGCGGCGGGCTGGAGTAGTTGACGTGGAATCCACTGCCGGATGCGGGCCCGCCGTCGGCGTGGATGCTGACGATCGCGTCCGGGTGCATGGCGTTGGCCGCGGCCGCGCGTTGGTCGATGCACGGGCCGACGCCGCTGTCGCTGTCGCGCGACAGCTGGGTTCGCGCGCCCATCTGGCTCAGCGAGTCGTTGATCAGCCCCACCACCGCCCAGGTGAACGCGTGCTCGGGATACCCGTCGTCGGCGACGGCGCCCGAGGTTTGGCAGGGCTTGGTGCCGCCGCGGCCGTTGGGCACCTGCTGGTTGATCGAGGCGTCGTTGACGGCGTTGTGGCCCGCGTCGAGGAAAACCGACGTCCCGGCCACCCCGGCCCTTGCCCGCGGGACGGGCAACAACGCACCCGCAGCGACGGTCGCCGGCATCAGACCGGCGATTCTCAGGACGTCGCGGCGTGTCATCGATCGCGAGGCGCCGGGGCGGTCACTCACCGCGCGATGGTAGCAATCAGGGCTCTTCGACGGCAGCCGTCAGGGCATCCCCCACACACTTCAGGAAGGTGGCCGGCACGCTGTAGCCACACGTCACCATCCTCAGCCTGCCCTGGTAAGTGGTAACTCCGGTCAGATACTCGCCGTCGGTCTGGCTGAGCACCACCGGTCCCCACACCGCCGTCGGGCGCAAAGGGCTTGCGCCGTCGAGGTTTTGCACACCGAGGTTGGTGACCATGATGCCCCACGGGCTGATCCGGCTGAAAAGCTCCTCCGCATCGTCGGTGTCGGCGTCGATGGTGATCATCTGCTCGAGCGCCATTGAGCTGGTGCGGATTCCGGAGGCCGACCGGGCGACGTTCAGATGCGCGGTCATCGCGCGGGCCTGCTCCCAGAACGGTGGCCCGTCCCACGGCGCGTGCCCCGTCGCGGTCGGCACGATGCGCATGGCGCAGCCCCCCTCGATTCCGAGAATCGGCCGCACGTTGATGGGGTGGAGGACGCGGACGAACTCCGCGCCGCGGTCGGTGGCGCGCACTCGGCACATCGCCACCACCAGCGCCGCGTGCACCGTGGTGCTTTCCGCGCGGCAGCGCCGCACCAGTGCCGCGGTGTCCGCGTGGGTCATGGCCATGGTGCGCACGTTGGTCAAGGCGCCGTCGAACGGACGGATGGTGCTGGGCTCGCTCATTCTCGGGTCGCCCGATAGCGCGGCAGGTTCTAGCGGGCCGGCCGCGAGGGTGTTGGCGATCAGGTCCTCTTGGGCTTGTGGCACAGGCGAACTCGTCATGGTGCGTCCGTTGAGCGCGGAAAGCACGTCGGTGAGCACGACGATGGAACTGATTCCGTCCGCCACCGTGTGATCGAACGTGAGCAACAACGCGCTACGCGACGGGCCCTGCAGCAACGAGGCACGCACCAGTGGCGCACGCGACCGGTCGAACGGTCGGCGCAGCTCCTCGGCCGCGGCGGCCCGCCACGCCAGTTCCGGATCGCTTCGGACGGTCAGCTCGACGGGCGCGACGGTTGCCGCACGGTAGAAGCCCAGGCGGATGCCGGGCCGGTCCTCCACGTGTACCGACAGCAGCGGATGCCGTCGCTGGACGGCGGCCAGGGCGGTACGCAGCTTGTCCGGGTGGAGCACCTCGCCGAATTCCGCCACGATCGAGAAGTGAGCGGGGTTGCGCTCGCTGTACCGGTAAAAGAGCCGCTCCGCGGCGCCCAGGGGGCGAACGAGAGTTGCCTGGTCGTGCTGCGGACTGTTGACGATCACCGAACCTCCAAACGCCGGAAAAGCACTGCGACACAATGCAGACGGTCTCCCGGCCGATTCGGTTCAAGTCTCCTGCCGCCCCCTCGCCCCGGCCCCCTTTGATGGGCCACGTTTCCCACACATCGCGACATCGCGCCGACTTGTGCGTCAGCCGCAACGTCGGCGCACACCGCTGGATATCGCCATACTAAATAGTATGTTATGGTCTTCGGCATGTCCGTGGTTGAAAGCCGCCCGCTGCACGGCGTCACCGATGAATTCGTTGCGCGGCTGGCCGATCGCGCCGACGAGGCCGAGCGGTTGCGGCGCCTCCCCGCGGCGACGATCAGCGACTTCCGGCAGACCGATCTGTTCCGGTTGCTGCTGCCCGCCCGGTTCGGCGGCATCCAGGCCCCGTTTCCCGAACTGCTGCAACCGATTCGGCGAATGGCGCACGGCTGCGCGTCGAGCGCCTGGACGTTGGGTTTCTACGCGCTGCACAACTGGATGCTGTCGCTGTTCGATCCACGTGCCCAGGACGAGGTGTTCGCGTCGGGACCCGTGCTGGCGCCGGCTCCCCTGGCTCCCACCGGCCGTGCCGTTCCGGCCGACGGCGGGGTGCGCTTGACAGGCCGGTGGTCCTGGGCGACGGGCGCGATGGATGCCGACTGGGTGATCGTCGGCGCGCTCGTCGAACGGCAGGACCGGATCGATCCGGCGTTGGCCGTGGTGCCCGTCGAGCAGGTCGAGGTCGTCGACACCTGGCACACGGCCGGCATGCGCGGCACCGGCTCGCACGATCTCGTCATCACCGACGCCCTGGTGCCCGAGCATCGATTGGTCGCCGTGGCCGACATCTACGGCGGGACGGCACCGGGTGCGCGTGAGCATGGGGTCCCGACGTACCCGTGGCCGCTGGTTCCGGCGCTGGCGCTGACGGCGTCCATGCCCGTGCTCGGCGCCGCGGAGCGGGTGACCGAACTCTTCGCCGAGCGGCTCAGCGGGCGGGTGCTCGCCTACAGCGGGGTAGCGCAAAAAGATCAGCCCGCCGCGCAGATCCGGCTGGGCGAGGCCCGGGTGCGGCTGCGCTCGCTGCGGGCGTTGGTTGACAAGACGGCCGACGACATCGAGGCGATCGTGGTGAGCGGGGAACGGGTGAGCCGATCGGTGCGGGCCGACGCGCGCCTGGCGGCCGCGCGTACCGTGCACGAAAGTCGGGCGATCATCGCCGATCTCATGGAGGCCTCCGGCGCCAGTGTGCACTTCCTGTCGAGCCCGATGCAGCGCGCGAAGCGCGATGTGGACATCGCCGCGGGGCACGTCGTGTTCGACTACGACACCAGTCGAGAGTTGGCCGGGGCGTTGGCGATTGGCGCGAAGATTTCACCCATCGCCATGATCTGAGCCGGCCGTCTCGCCCAGCATCAGGGCCAGGAACCGTTCTCGTTGAGCCACCGATTGGGCCTCTTCGGCCGAGCTGGTGAGGTGCAGCAGTCCGATTCCCGCCGCGAAGGTCAGTTCGGCGCGCAGCTTCGCGTCCTCGCCGCTGAAACCGTAGTCGCGGTAAGCCTTTATCACAGTGCGTACTAGGAGCCGATCGGTGGCGCGGATGTTTTCGGCGGCCACCGGATCCAGGCGGGCCCATTCGCGCATTGCCCGCTCGAGCATCCAGTATTGCGGGCTGACCAGGGTTTGGGTCAGGGCCGACAGGCGCTCGCGGGGCGGCAGGGCGTCGAGTTCAGAGAGCGCCTGGCGGTCGCGTTCGAGGAAGTTGTTCCACGACTCGATCAGCGCGGTCCGATAGTTTTCGATGTCCTCGAAGTGCCAGTAAAAGCTGCCGCGGGTGACGCCCGCCTGCTGGCAGAGGCGTTCGACTTTGAGTGCGCGCACGCCCTCTTCGGCGAGCACCGTATAGCCCACCTCGAGCCAGTCTTCGGCTGACAGGCGGGTCGAGGGCTGCTTTCGCACCACCACACCATGCAGATTACGGGAGGCGTTACCGGCTCGTCGGCGGAATCGGGAGTCGGGCGGTGTCATCGAGGTCGACGTCGAGCGCGTTGAGCATCAGCGCAAGGCCCGCATACCGGTTGATCACCATCAACGTCTCCATGGTGGCCTCGGAGCCGAGGGCCGCGTGGACCTCGTCGAAGAGTGGGGCCGCGACGTGGCGGGTGGTCACCAGTTCGGTCGTCAGTCGCAGCACCGCCAGCTCGGTGGGGTCGAATTGCCCGGTCTGCCAGTCGGATTCGGACGTAATGGCGTCGATGGTGGCGGTGTCGAGTCCGACCGTCTGTGCGACGTCTCGGTGCTGGCCGAGTTCGTAGGCGCAGTCCATGAGATAGGCGGTGCGCAGCACGATGAGTTCGCGAAGCCTTCGCGGCAGCACCGGGCTGCTCAGGGCGGCGTCGCCGGCCACCATCCAGCCGGTGAACACCTTTTCGGCATTGGCCAGTGCGCGATAGACGTTGAGATTGCCGCGCCGCGCGGTCAATTCGCGGGCGACTTCGGTCATGTCTTCCGGCTTGCGATACGGGATGCGTGTCATGTCGCGTCGATGTCGAGGTCAACGGCGTTGAGCACCAACGCCAGGCCGTAGTAGCAGCTGACGATCATCAGCAGTTCCGCGAGCGCCTCGTCGCCGAGCAGGGCGTGGGCGGCGGCGAAGGCGTCGTCGCTGAGCCGGCGGGTGGCGCACAACTCGGTGACGGTGTCGATGACGGTGCGCTCGTCTGGGCTGAATCCGGCCGAGTCCAGGACGGCTTTGTTCTGGAGGGCGTCGATTTGTGCTTTGTTGAGTCCGGCTTTGCGGCCGAAGCCCACGTGCTGGGCGAGTTCATAGGGCGAGTCCTGCATGTGGGCCACCCGCAGGATGATGATTTCGCGTATCCGCGGGGTGAAGGTGGGGCTTTCGAAGAGCTGGCCGGCCATCTGTGCCCAGCTCTCGAATATGTTGGGGGCGTTGGCGATTAGTCGAAGCACATCGAGGGTGTCGGGGCGGGTCAGCAGCTGCCGGCTCCGTTCTGGCTGGTCGTCTGCTTTGGCCAGGGGCATTCGCGTCATCCGCCGAGGCCCTTTCTCCTCGAACGATTTGGATGTATAGATCGTTGCCGCGCACCTGCATGGTGTCGCGCCGGCGATTGCGTTTGACTGCAGGTTATTTCGCTTTCGGGATCGCGACCCGTCACTTTGTCACGATAGCCGAGTTGTAGTTTGGGGCCCACGCCCGCTCGAAGACAGCGATGGGAACCTGCTCGTCGCGGCCGGTACTGATACCGCTGTCGTTGAGATGCACCACCCCGGCCTTGCTGTCGATGCCGGTGACCACCACGAAGTGGTTCGCAGAGTTCCGCTTTCCCGGCCGATTCCAAATTGTTTCGGCATTGAGGATGGCGATGACCTTGTGGTTTCCCGCCAGACTGCGCGCCACGGCGGCGGTATCGGTCTGAATGTTGTCCGCTCTGATCCAGTAGTGCCACAGCAGGACCGGAAGGTCGGCGATATTGGTGGTGCCCGCTGGCGTCCAGATCGGCCCGTGACCCGCTGTGCTCGGCGTATTTTCGGCCAACGTGATCATCTGCTGCTCTGTTGGCTCGCGTCCCGTGATCTGGCCGACCACGTCGGCCACCGCCATTTCCCCGCAGTCGGAAGCGTGCTGCTCGCGCCAGTAGGGCGCGGCGGCGACGGGATCGCCATACATTCCCAACTCATGGTCGGCGTCGGGGACGGGAGCACCCGGGTTGGCGTGCACCCCAGCGGGCAATAGCACCGGCGACACTGCAATCGTGGCGGACAACAAAGCGACCCGGCCGACCCTTCGTGCGGCGCTGGCGACCTTTGCCCGCGAGGTGCTCGTCATCGGTGTCCGCTCCGGGGCCGCCGCGACGGCGTGCAGATGTGAAATCAGGTTGGGGGCCCTGGACGGAGGGTGACAGAAAGTCGGCGAAATTCCGTACCGACACGCGGGTGATTAGAGCCATAAAATCAAGCCGGTAGTCGTAAGGGCCCCGCCCGGGTTGCCGCTCGGTGCTGACCAAAGGCATGCGCGCCATCGTCTAGTCCTTCAGATCCACCAAGAGTCCTTCGACTGTATAAACAACACCGTTCGGATGCAGAGGGTTTGCGAAAGCTGCTAGCTCTAGCAGATTAGACGGCACTCCGCCTGGTAGTGGACACAAGGGGCAGATGCATCTCGGATGCTGGGCGCCGCTGACCTTCCCAACTAGCCTGAGACCGTGCTTGCCATTCCGACCCTCAAGTTCAGCTACGGCAATCTCCTGCTTGCCCGCCTTCGCGACCTTGGCTCGACCAGTATCCAGGAGCTTCTCGGCGACGATCCAGGGCAGCTCTTTAAATCCGATGGACCCTTTGAGAACCCGGAGCGACGGGCTCGTGATTGTCTTCGGTTCGCGAAGATGCTCGACCTGGCGGTGGAGGACGAGCGCAGGTGGAACCTCACCGAGGCGGGCATCGCCTACGCCGAAGATATTGACCGGAGCAACCCGTGGATTGTTAGTGACTTTCAGGCAGGTGTCCTTCGTGACCGCCTATCGTACGGTGGCGCTCCGCTGGCTGAGGACGTCCGAATCGCACTGGAGATTGTTCGTGATTTGCCCGCCGGCTTCTCCACTGACGATCTCGGCCGCGCGTTAGCGGAGCGCACGAAAACCGACCAATGGCAAGCTGACCGGACCTTCGAATCGCAGGGTGCGCGCTACCGAGAACTCCTCGTAGAGAGTGGGCTAATCGATAGGAGCGGTGAACTAACCGAGCAAGGGTCCCTTTTTCTTGGACGGCAAGCTTCGGTCTGGTGGGTCAATCAAGGTGCCACTTATGCGAAGGAGCGCGATGGTGGCTTTCTATGGGCGCCGATGCTGAGCCGGGCGGGCCGCCCGCAATATCACTGGGACAACATGGATGAGGTCCGCGAAGCTGACATTGTTCTGCATTACAGCAATGGCTCGTTGCGGGCTGCGAGCCACGTAACCGCAGCTGCGAGACCGGCGCCGAACCCGCTCGACGCTGAAGCTTGGGAGACGGCGGGCCGGCTAGTCGAGTCTCAGTACCAGGAGCTGAATGAGCCAATTGCACTTGCCGCTATCGACGAGGGTGCCCGAATTAGGCAGGGTTCACCGTTCACCGTCACTGGATCAGTCCAACAGGTATATCTCGTCCGCCTCCAGGACGATTTCGTTAAAGAACTGGCCCAGCGGTTTCCCGAACTTGTTCCGCACCTATCTTCGGTCCCAGCCGCTGCGCGTCGAAGTTTAGCGCTGCCGGAGGTGCCGACGCCGCCCGACCTGTTCCATGACTTTGCCGAAGCGGTAGAAGCTTCTGGACTCCGCTTTCCCGCAGGGTCGAACCTCGTTCGGTCGTTTTTCAGCAGTCTGCTTGCCAAACCCTTCGCGATTTTGACGGGGCTCTCCGGTTCGGGCAAGACTCAGCTCGCGATGAGACTCGGTGAATGGTTCGGCACAGATGAACACGGACGTCATCGCCACGTCGTCGTGCCCGTGCGCCCTGACTGGACGGGGCCGGAAGCCATCTTTGGTTATGAGGACGCACTACGTAGGTCGGCGTCTGGGGCGCCGGTTTGGTTCGTCCCCGAAGCCTTCGAGTTTGTCCTCCGCGCGGCGGATGATCCCGAACATCCATACTTGCTGATCCTGGATGAAATGAACTTGGCTCACGTCGAGCGGTACTTCTCGGATTTTCTCTCCGGGGTCGAATCACGGCGCCCGGTACTACCGGATCTTGTCTTTGATAAACGATCTCGCCAATGGGTCCTGCGCGACGTAGAAGCGCAAAGGCTGCCCTTGCCACGGAACCTTTTCGTGGTCGGCACAGTCAACGTGGACGAGACGACCTACATGTTCTCGCCGAAGGTTCTCGACAGAGCATCCACCTTCGAGTTTCGGGTGACCTCCGATGAACTCGACGCTGAACTACAGCGGCCGATTGCTACGCCGGCGGGAGCGGACCAGCGAGTGCGTGCCTTCGCGTCGCTCGCGGAAAGCGACGATTGGCAGCGAGAGCATCCTCACCCGGCTCGCGTCGAGATTGTGTCGACGCTTCGCGAGGCGCACATGATCTTGGCTCGCGCCAACCAAGAGTTCGGCCATCGCACTCTGTACGAGATCCTACGGTTCTGCGCGTTTTTCGCGGCGACGGGAGATACCGATGTCGATACTGCGCTCGACCTCGCAATGATGCAGAAGGTTCTGCCGAAGGTGCACGGGTCGCGACGGCGCGTTGAACCTGTTCTCAATGACCTCGACGGGCTGGCAGCGGGCGATGGCCCAACCCCCCGGCTACCCATCACGCACCACAAGATCGTCCGCATGATCGAGTCCGTTCGCACAAATCAGTTCGTTAGCTTCGCTGAGTAACAATGCCCCACGATTCGTTGCAATTGAAGCTTCGAAATGGCGAAGGCAACGTCGTCGGTCACCTGCTGGTCGCCAGTCTTCCGCAGCGGCACGACATGACGTTGTCGAGGCGTGGTGGTGTCGCCTTGCGTGAGGCAGGGATTTACCGCTACGAAATAAGTACTGATGCAAGGAATGTCGACGTTGAGCCCAGCGAGTTGTTCGATCCCGATGATCAGAGCTGCAAGCAAGGGAGGCTACGCACCGGTCAATCCGTTGGGCGTCTCCGAATTCAAGTGGTCGAT
Source organism: Mycobacterium sp. NGS11 (assembly GCF_059813315.1). Taxonomy (NCBI): domain Bacteria; kingdom Bacillati; phylum Actinomycetota; class Actinomycetes; order Mycobacteriales; family Mycobacteriaceae; genus Mycobacterium; species Mycobacterium sp. NGS11. Next base: position 298,504 of record NZ_JCALEJ010000002.1, on the reverse strand, counting down.
CGCGTCACCGGGCAAACAGCAACGGCCGATATCGATGTCCTAGCCATCAAGCTCGACCATGAGACCGAGTATCGCCAGATGCTTACGGACATTTCTTCATTCGCTGCTGAGGCAGTGTTGCAGGGATTTGCGCCAACGTTATTGGATCTTGCGCCAAGCGAGCTACCTGCCGAACTTCTGTACCTCCGCTTCGCGATGATCGCGGCGTACCTGCAAGATCCGGCGTTCGAGGCCGCGATTGCGCGTGTCACCGCGCAACCCCACCGGACATGGGTATCTGAGCAAGAGATCCGTCCAATTGGGTCACCTTTTCCAGCTGGAGCCGCTTTTCGTCGCGCAGTATGCGCGCCCGGTCGGCGTGTGCCCTGGACGGGTGGGTCGGCCGCACTCGCCTCGTTACCTGCTGCGCTAACCCGCGATCGCGCCGAAGCGAGCGTCGACAACTCGGCTAACCAGTTCGTCAAGTTTGCTTTAGAGCGTTGGCGAGCCGTCGCGCTGGAATTGCTCGACATACTGTCTCTGGCTTCGCAAAAGATCGAATCCGGGCCTCTGCGCCGTGGCCAGCAGATTGCTGCGGAAGTTGGTGCCCAACTCGACGAATACCTGGCGCACCCGCTCTTTCATGAGGTCAGTTCACTAACGAGAATGCCAATTTCGGACCAGGTGTTACTCAAGCGCGCGGGCTACCGCGAAGTCTTTCGGACCTTCGCGTTGACCGAATCGGGCCCTACGGTGCGAATAGAACGCAGCGACGTAGCCGACATCTACGCAGCTTCCCAACGCAATATCGCAACGCTCTATGAGTTCTGGTGCTTTCTCGCCGTAGTGAATTCACTTGGACGAGTGTGCGGGCAAGACCAGACGGCGCGTGCCTTCACGGTCGCAGCCGATGGCACCTCCATGACTATGCGATCAGGCGGCGCGTCGAAGTTATCGTGGTCTGTCAGACGAGGAGGTCGTCCTCTTCGTGTCCAGGTCTTTTTTAATCGGACGTTCACCGGAGGTGATGATCGACGAGGCTCATGGAGCCAAGCGATGCGTCCTGACTGCTCGGTGCGCATTCGACCCGAAGGCAGTACTCCTTCGCGCGTCCCCACGCAGGAACTCGAGATCTGGATCCACTTCGATGCGAAGTACCGTGTTGACAATCTCCTCGCGCAGCTGACATCAACTCCTGATTCGGCCGAGTTGCTTGGCGAATCGACGACCTCTGGCGGTGCGAAGCGCGACGACCTGCTCAAGATGCACGCGTACCGCGACGCAATCTCGCGAACGGCAGGAGCGTACGTGCTGTATCCGGGATCCGAGATAAAGGACATCCGACGACATCCGGGCTTCAAAGAAGCGCTACCGGGCCTCGGCGCCTTCCCGCTCAGGCCGAGTAGTGAGGGCCTCCAATCGTCATCGGAGGCCCTCGACCACTTCTTGAGCAATGTCCTCACACATGTCGCTAGTCAAGTCACGCGCGACGAGCGGCATCGCTTCTGGACCGCGACTGTGCATCGGCCTGGTGAGCCCACCGTCACGTCATCACTGACAACGGACTTTCTGGACGAACCTCCCGCGGACACGGATGTGCTTCTCGGTTTCGTCCGAAATGCTGAGCATCTTAGATGGATAGAACGGTTGCGACAGTACAACATTCGTGCGGCAGGTCGGGTTGGCTCCGTCGAAATCGGCGGGCGAGAGCTCGGCGCCAAGCTTCTTCTCTTGTACGAGAATCGGACCGGCTCCCTCCATGTGTCCCGCGGGGCAAAGGTAGTGCGCTGGCGGCCAGCGACGGCAGGCGACTTAATGGCCACTGGGTATCCAAACCCTCGCGGTGATATCCACTTCGTGGCCGACCTCGAGTTCGTCGAACATCTGCCCACGTGGGCCGACTCGATCGACCTTGAGCTTCTGACATCAAAAGTCCGTGACGGGGCCCCGATTGTTGTGACCTGGTGGGACGTCGTCCGAGCAGCCTCGACCGTTGAACCCTGAGCTGAACGTCGCAAACGGATCTTCCCGCGAGTTTGGGGACCGCACTCGCACTCACAACGCCGCGCTCGCATCGGATCCCTCGCGGCTGGATGGATAGGGAGTACTAACTGAGGCCGCGGGCCGCGACGATAGCAGGCTGTTACGGCCAACGGCCCTACGGCCTCGCCGGCAACGCCGCCAACCACCCATCCGAAAGCAACTCCAACAGCTGCCCATCCGGATCCCGAATCATCGCCATCGCGTCACCCACGGTCCCGTCGACCACCACTCCCCCAAACTCGGCCACTCGAGCCAGCACCCCGGGAAGGTCGGACACCGAGAACGAGATGTGCGTCAGCCCGACCTGGTCCATCACCCGCTCCGAGCCGGCATGGACCTGACGCTTCGAGTAGTCCATCAGTTCGAGCACCAACCCGTCGCGCACCAAGTACGTCGCATGCACGCCGAGCGGCTCGGGCAGCCCGACGAGCTGGGAGGTCGGGCCGTCGGGCGAGTCAAGCTCCCACCAGAACTGGAACCCCAGCAGGCCCTCGTAGAAGCGGCGCGACCGCTTGCAGTCGCGCACGCATAACCCAACGTGATTGAAAACCGTCCGATGGTTCGTCACGACACCCTTTCCGCACCAAACCGGGCGCCCAGGCGGCGGCGTCGACCGACCTGCAAACCGCTTCCACCACGCAGCCTAAACGCGCAATAATGCAAAGATAATAAGCGCACCGCCAAATACGCAGATTACCTTCCGTTGGAGGGCTTTTCGATGGCCACACGTCCGAACGTCAGCGCCGACGCGATCGTTGACTTCGACCATCATTCCGATGCGTTCAATCTCAACGAGCTGGCCGTCAACGCCGACCTGCGGCAGCGATGTCCCGTGGCGTGGAACGAGAACTACGGCGGGTTCTGGTTCCTCAGCAGCTACGACGCCGTAAGCCAAACCGCCCGCGACGGCACCACTTTCGCCCACAAGTACGAGCCCAACGCCGCGGATGGCGTCGACTATCAAGGCGAGATGGGCGTCCCCCGTCCCGACGGCCAGCCGGCCCTGGGCATCGGCGAGGTCGACGGCCCCTACCACCAAGCGCTACGCCACGCGCTGGCACCGTTCTTCTCCCCCGGCGCCGTCGAGAAACTTAAGCCGTTCATGGAGCAATCCGCCCACTGGTTCCTCGATCAACACATAACAAGAGGCCACATGGACCTGGTGCTCGACTACGCCAGCCCGGTCCCGGCGATCCTCACCATGAAGCTGATGGGCCTGCCGTACGACAACTGGCACCTGTACGCCAACCTCTTTCACTCCGTCATGGCCGTCCCCCAGGACAGCGACGAGTACGCCACCGCGATCGCCAAAGTGCCCGCCATGATGGAAGAAGTCCTCGAGTTCGCGGCCAACCGACGGGCCGACGCCCGAGAAGACTTGACCAGCTTCCTCATTCAGTTCGAATTCGACGGCCACCGCCTCACCGACGAGCAGCTGCTCAACATCCTCTGGAACCTCATCGGCGGAGGCGTCGACACCACCACCTCCCAAACCGCACTCACACTCAGACACCTGGGCACCCACCCCGACATCAGACAGCAGCTCATCGACCACCCGGAGCTCTACCGCACCGCCACCGACGAATTCCTGCGCTACTTCTCCGTCAACCAAACCCTCAGCCGCACAGTCACTCACGACGTCGTCCTCGCCGGCCAACGCCTCCGCAAGAACGACAAAGTCGTCATCAGCTGGCTGTCGGCCAACCACGACGAAAACGAATTCGACCGGCCCGACGAGGTCATCCTCGACCGCACACCCAACCGCCACGTCGCCTTCGGACTCGGCCCGCACCGCTGCATCGGCTCGCATTTGGCCCGGCTGATGTCCGCCGTGATGGTCAAGGCCGTCCTCGACCGCATCCCGGACTACCACGTCGACGTCGAGAACGTCCACCAATACCTGGGCAACCCGAGCATGACCGGCCTGGGCAACCTTCCGGTCACCTTCACGCCGGGGGCCAGCCGGGAAACAGAACGGCCGTGGTGATCGCTCAAAGCACTTGCGCCACAACACCCGCGATCAGTTCGTCGGGGGCCTGGACAATCCCGACGGCGCTCAATTGGCCACCGATGGCCAGCGACGCGACGCCGTGCACCAGCGACCAGAGCGGCGCGGCCACCTCCCGAGGATCCCGATCCTCGACGATCCCCGCCTCCTGACACTTGACGATCGCGTCGAGCAGATCGCCGAACGCCTGCTCACCGGCGACCGCCAGGCCGGGCTGCTCGGCCTTCAGCGACTCCGCGCCGAACATCACCTGATAGTGGTCGGGATGGGCAATGGCCCATTGCACATAAGCCCGGCCGAGCTCGACGACCCTCTCCCTCGGATCCGACACGCGCTCAGCAGCGGCACTCAAGACCGCGTGCAATTCCCGAAATCCCTGTTCGGCGACGGCGGCCAGCAGCTCGGCCTTGTCGGCGAAATGCCGGTACGGAGCCGCGGCACTGACCCCCGCACGCCGCGCAGCCTCCGTGAGGGTGAACCCTTTCGGCCCCTTCTCGGCCACCAGCGAGAGCGCGGCGCTGGTCAGCGCGCGTTTGAGATCACCGTGGTGATAGCTCTGACGCCGGGAGGTTGACCGCTTCACTGACATGTTGACGACATTAACATTGTTGTCTATGTTAATGCTATTCACATCGGCGACCCGGGAGACGAAATGTCGAATCTGCCTGAAACCACATCCACACTCGCCGGCACCCGCGACCGGGAGAAGACGGCCGACCTACTCGGTCAGGCGCTCGCCCAGGGCTACCTGCAGGTGGACGAGTACGACCAACGACTGCAAACGGTGTTCCAGACGCACACGGCGCAGGAACTAAGCGAACTCACCGCGGGCCTGCCGGTCGATCGCATCCGGCGTCACGATCCCCGCCGGCGTGCCGCTCGCATCGCCGCGGCTCGGCGCGGGGTGCGCGCCCACCTCTACGCGTACCTCGCCATGTGCGTCATCGTGCTCACCGTCTGGGCAGCGGTCGCCATGACCACCGACGCGACCTACTTCTGGCCGATCTGGCCCATCCTGGGCGCGGGAATCGGACTCGTCAGCCATACTTTCTCGATACCGGGCGCCAAGCAATGGCACTGGCTACCAATGCTTCCGGCCACAAACCACCGAGAACGCTTGCAACCGTGGTGACCCCTTGCGCACCAACGTAGTCCGGCTGCAGTATGGCTAGTCGTGGCGCGAACATGGTTGTCGATCAGGGTCGACCTAGTCAGCGGTCGCGGCGAGGTTTACTGGCCGCGGCCCGGCCGAATCTTCGCCGCCAATCGCACCCATCGGTTCAGTCAACTCGCTGAGGCGATCGACGTCGCCTTCGCCCGCTGGGACCGCTCGCATCTCTGCAAATTCGAGCTAAGCGACGGCCGGGTGATCGGCCAGCCCGAGTTCGACGACTTCGACCAGGGCCTCCTCGATGCCGGGGCGACAAAATTGTCGACACTGTCGTTGGGTGAGCAGTTCGTCTACGAGTTCGATTTCGGCGACGGTTGGACACATCTGTGCACCGTGGGGCCGGAATTGATTGATCCGGAAGACGAATTGGGGATTCTGCCGAAGTCCCCGCTCGCCTACTTCGGGTGGGGCGATATTCCCGACCAGTACGGTCGCCGGTGGATCGACGATGACGGCGAAGACGAGCCACCGGATCCTGAATTAGGCGACCTGCCGCCATTGCAGCCGGGCTGGGGCCCGCAGATCTGACGCGGTCCGCTGGCTATTGCAAGCTATCAATTCTCTTGCGCAGCATCTGCGCGAGCAACTTCGTCTGCCGCTCATCGAAACCGATTGCACTGCATTTGTCCGGCCAATCCTGTGCGGCATCGACAATCGCGTCGATCATCCTCGTGATCGCGCGTGGCCGTAGACCGAGGTGTTCGCCTGCCGCCACGAAGTCGGCGCGGGCAAGACGATTCGCCCGGCCAAATAGGTTAAGCGCCATGGGATCCCGCCACCGCATATAGGGTTGCGTGCACAGCAGGTCGTACGCGGGCGTGGGTTGCCAAACCCCGTCCGGGTTGTAGATCGACAAGTTCTTACCATGCAGGTCGCCGTTGCCGATAAGCCAGGAAAAAACAACGATTTTCAGCAATTCAAGGATCGCGGCCGGCCGGGAGCCGCCGCCGCGTCCGCACGTATCGGCCAGCGCTGTAATGGCGGTCTCGGTTTTGATGCGGTATTTCGACGCGGGATAAATTCCGGCAACCTGGCATGCATCCTCTTGCGCTATACGCGTTGTCCCTGCCCGGTCGAATCGGGTCACCAGCAGGGCACTACTCCCCTCGGCATCATGCAGCAGCGATGTCGCGGCGACCCGAAGCCCGCACGCGGCGGCCATCGTCATGAAAAAGTGCTCGTTCTCGACGATCAGCGGATACTGGACGGGATTGAGCTTGAGTATCGCCGGCCCGGAACGGGTCTGGGCCGGCGTCGACAGCATCGCGGCGCTGACCTTCGGCTGTACACCGGCCAGACCCACGGGGTCTGCATCGACCGAACCGGTCAGCCGTGCAAACACGGCACGAAAGTCGTTGTCGCGGTCGGGCTCAAACATCGGCAGTGGCCGAGCCGGTGCGGCACCCGCCGGCACGACCCGCACGTTGCCGATGGTGTCTGCGCCGATCGCCAGCAACAGCGTGAGGTGGTCGTCGGCCGAGGTTTTCGTCGACGACGTCACCACGCCGAGCCGTACTCCCTCGGGGAGAAGCCCTGCGAAGAACGGCGGAACGGCCCCTCCCGTGCTGAGGACGGGATATTTGCCGGACCGAAGTAGCGACCAGGACACCGATCGTTCCCGAACACTTGATTTGGCCGGATGTTGGTCGGCGTTGTAATCGAAGCTGATCGTGTCCGAGCGTTCGCGAGTCAGACGACCAGCGAGGTCTTCGCCGATGTACACGTCAGCCTCGGTGACGTCCCGTAGATCGAGGCGGCGGGATCTGGTCATTCAGCCGCTACGCTCACGTCGATGGACATGCCGAGGATCTCGGCGATCTGGACGACGGACCCGAACTTGACCGCACCGCTTCCCCGTTCGAGCGACTGAACACTGGAGCGCGAGACGCCGGCCAAGTCGGCCAAAGTCTGTTGGGTGAGGCGCAAGGCAACGCGTCGCTCAGCGAAGGCCCGCCCTATGCGTGTTATATCAGGCATAGAGCGGTCCAGTCGGGGGCTGGTCCGCCTCGGAGTTGCCACCTCACTCCTTGTGCTTGGAATTAAATGCATAAACAGCATGCGCCGCTGCCGCAGGGGCTGTCAACCCTTCTATGCTTTATCCTGCAAGCTTAAACTTGGCGGCCGACTCGCGGCGCTCGCAGGGGCGAACCGAGGGGCAATTTTCAAAAGCGCTATCGGGTCCGCTAGCACGTTCGTGAGTCGTGTCATGTTGCAGTGCCCGGCCGACCCGAATATATTGCGCCCGTGGTTATTACGTCGCCGTAGCGTACTGCAACACGGGCTCCGCGGAATCGACATGCCCATAGCTGATAATCCGCAGCCGATTCGGCCGTACCTCGTAGACGACGCCGTCGACCGGATTGGTGACATCGAACCCGTCGTCGGCGCGCTCGGCATTGGAGAGCTCGATGTGGGCGCCGTCGCGAATCCGCTCGCCGCGATAGTAGTAAGTGCCGCTGAGGTTTTTACACACCACCGCCAGTGACTTGGCGGTACGCACCACCGCGGCCGGCGGATTGCCGGGATCGCAGCGGGCGGTCTCGCCCACAAACCCCAACCCGTCGGCGCCCTTCACCGGACGCGACAGCGTCGGCGTCAGCGGTGGCGCCTGAGTCGTCGGGGCCGGAGGCGCCGCCTGTGCCGTCGATGGCGGCGGAGCCCCCGGAGCGTTGTGATCATCTCCGCCAACCAGATTCACCGACAACACCACCCCGGCCAACAACACGACCGCCGCCACCGCAGCCACCACGACCGGCATGCGACCGATCGCGGGCCAATGCCACGAACGCCTCGGCGCAGCAGGCGGCCCGGGCCGGCTGTCCGCGGGCTCATCGAGTTCGGCGAAGGAGACGGTGGGTAACGGGCGCGTCTTCAAGGGCCCGCTTCGTCCGGCCACGGCACCCACCGGTTCGTACGCCGCGAACACCGCCTCGCTGGCGGCTTGGGCGAGCTCACCCGCGGACGCGAAACGCGCCGCGCCCTGCTTCGCCATGCCCCGGGTGATGATGTCGTCGTACTCCCGGCCGACGCCGCGGCGCATGATGCTGGGCCGGGGCGCCGGCGCCAACATGTGCGCGCGCTTCAGCTCCCCCGCGTCCTCGCTCTCGAACGGCGGTTGGCCGGTGAGGCATTCGTAGAGCGCGCACGCCAACGAGTACACATCGGTCTGCGGCCCGACGCGCCCGGTGGTGAATCGCTCGGGCGCCATGTAGGTCCGCGAAATCTTCTCGTCGCCCACGGCCTGCGCGATGCCGAAGTCCGCGAGGTAAGTGAAGTGGTCGTGGGTGAGCAGGATGTTCTCGGGCTTGACGTCGAGGTGCACCAGACCACCGGCGTGCGCGGCGTCCAGCGCGCGCGCCACCTGCGCGGTGATCGATGCCGCACGCGACGGTTCCAGCCCGCCCTGTTCGCGCAGCAGGTCTTTGAGGCTGCCGCCGTCGTCGACCAACTGCATATCGATGAACGGCACCCCGTCAATCTCGCCGAAGTCATGCAGCGGCAGGACATGCGGCTCCTGCAGCCGCGTCACCTTTCGGCACTCGCGCCAAAGACGTTGCTGGAAGCCAGGGTCCGCGGCCGTCTCGCCACGCAATACCTTGAGCGCGACCATCCGGTCCTTGACCGTGTCGTACGCGCGGTAGACCTCGCCCGTTGCCCCAGCGCCGATCAGTGAGCGCAGCTCGTACGGCCCGAACCGGGTACCGAGCCGCGAACCGCGGGACGAGGAGGTCACTGCGCAATCCTTTCTCAAGACAGTCCAGCCCGCGGGTTCCCGAATCGGGCGTCGACATAACGTGCGCAGCCTCACGCGTGTCGCTACTCTGAGACGCCGCTGGTGGCCGCTATTGTTTGCCGGCCGGAATCAACACCACTGCGCGAAACTGCGCCTGCCCCACCCTAGCGGCAGCTGCACGTCCACGCAGACCGCAATCGTGAGCCGCACCCCCGATACAGTGAGTCATCGTCCGGCACGTAAGTAGGTGAGGCCTTCGATGAACGACATGACGGCGCAGTTCGCGGAGATCGTCGGCGAGCACAACCTGCTGACGGGCGACGCAATTTCCGAGGACTATTCGCACGACGAGGTGCTGACCAAGCCGCCGCAAAAGCCGGCATACCTGGCCAAGCCCGCGGCCGCCGAGGAAGTCGCTCTACTCCTCGAGGTCGCCACGGAAAACCACGTGCCGGTGACGGCCCGCGGCTCGGGCACCGGCCTGTCGGGTGCGGCCATCCCCCGCGCGGACGGGCTGCTGATCTCCTTCGAGCGCATGAACGCCGTGCTGGAGGTCGACGTCACCAACCAGGTCGCCGTCGTCCAACCCGGGGTGACGCTCACCGAACTGGACGACGCGACCGCCGGCACCGGGCTTCGGTACATGGTGCACCCGGGCGAGCTGTCGTCCAGCGTCGGCGGTAACGTCGGCACCAACGCCGGCGGCATGCGCGCGGTCAAGTACGGCATCGCCCGCCACAACGTGCTCGGGCTGCAGGCCGCGCTGCCCACCGGCGAGCTCATCCGCACCGGCGGCAAGATCGCCAAGGTCTCCACCGGCTACGACCTGACCCAGCTGATCGTCGGCTCCGAAGGCACGCTGGCCCTGGCCACCGAGGTGACCGTCAAGCTGCATCCGCGGCTCGACCACAGCGCCACCGTGCTCGCCCCGTTCGCCGACTTCGACCAGGTCATGGAGGCGGTGCCCAAGATCCTCGGCAGCGGCCTGGCGCCCTACATCCTGGAATACGTCGACAACGTGACGATGGCGGCGCTGGTCCATACGCAGAATCTCGAGCTGGGCGTGCCCGATAGCATCCGCGACAGCTGCCAAGCGTATCTGGTTGTGGCACTTGAGAATCGGACGGCAGACCGGCTGGACGAAGACGTCGAGAAGACCGGTGAACTGCTCGCCGAACTCGGTGCGGTGGACGCCTATGTGCTCGAGGGCGGCTCGGCGCGCAAGCTCATCGAGGCGCGCGAGAAGGCGTTCTGGACGCTCAAGGCGGTCAACGCCGACGACCTCATCGACGCCGTGGTGCCGCGCGGCGCGATGCCGAAGTTCCTTTCCGGCGCGCGCGGTCTGGCGGCGGCGGCCGGTGGCGCAGCGGCCGGCTGCGGGCACGCCGGCGACGGCAACGTGCACCTTGCCATCTTCTGTCCGGACCCGGCGATCCGGAAGAAGCTGCTGACCGACATCTTCGCGCTGGCAATGGAATTGGGCGGCGCAATCTCCGGCGAGCACGGCCTGGGCCGCGCCAAGGCCGCGTATTTCGTGGAGCTCGAGGACCCGGTCAAGGTCGACCTGATGCGCCGCATCAAGGCGAGCTTTGACCCCGCGGGCATCCTCAACCCCGACGTCGCGTTCGCTTCGGGCGACCCGTAATTCCACTGGACCGATCCCCGGCGCGCACAGTGAAGCAGCGCACACAACCCAGCGTTGTGCCTTCACAACAGATGACCTCTACTGACGCCGCGGTAGGTAGTGCACCATGGAAATCGCGACCCGTGGGTCCAACGACGAACTTGCGGGTACCTACAGACCCACATCATCGCGATGCCGCGGCCCGACAGCCCGCCCCGCGGCCGCACATCGGCCCGATCTGAGGCCAGATCCGCCCTAAGGAACGAGAACGCCACATGACCACCGCACGTCCCGTCAAGACCCGCAACGACGGTCAGTGGGCGCTGGGCGATCGCGAACCGCTCAACCACGCCGAGCAGTTCAAAACCGACGACGCCCCGCTCAACGTGCGTGACCGCATCATCAACGTCTACTCGAAGCAGGGCTTCGACAGCATCGCCAAGGACGACCTGCGCGGGCGGTTCCGCTGGATGGGCCTCTACACCCAGCGTGAGCAGGGCTACGACGGCAGCTGGACCGGCGACGAGAACACCGACAAGATCGAAGCCAAGTACTTCATGATGCGGGTCCGCTCCGACGGCAGGGCGATGACCGCGCACACGATGCGCACGCTGGGGCAGATCTCGACCGAATTCGCCCGCGACACCGCCGACATCAGCGACCGCGAAAACCTGCAACTGCACTGGGTTCGGATCGAGGACGTGCCCGAGATCTGGCGGCGGCTCGAACCGGTGGGCCTGCAGACCACCGAGGCGTGCGGTGACTGCCCCCGCGGCATCCACGGCTCGCCGCTGGCCGGCGACTCGCTCGACGAAATTCTCGACGCGTCACCAGCGATCGACGAGATCGTGCGGCGCTCGCTGAACAACCCCGAGTACGCGAACCTGCCGCGCAAGTACAAGACGGCGGTCTCGGGCCTGCAGGACGTCTCCCACGAGACGCATGACGTCGCGTTCGTCGGCGTCAACCACCCCGAACATGGCCCCGGCCTGGACCTGTGGGTGGGCGGCGGACTGTCCACCAACCCGATGCTCGCCCAGCGGCTGGGCGTGTGGGTCCCGCTGGACGAGGTCGCCGACGTCTGGGAGGGCGTCACCCAGCTGTTCCGCGACTACGGCTACCGCCGGCTGCGCGCCAAGGCCCGGCTGAAGTTCCTGGTCAAGGATTGGGGCGTGGAGAAATTCCGCGACGTCCTGGAGACCGAGTACCTGAACCGCCGGCTGATCGATGGACCTGCGCCCGCGCCGGTCAAGCAGACCATCGACCACGTAGGGGTGCAGCGGATCAAGAACGGGCTGAACGCCGTCGGCGTCGCGCCGATCGTCGGGCGCGTAACCGGCAGCACCCTGTCGGCCGTGGCCGACCTGATGGAGAAAGCCGGCTCCGACCGCGCGCGGTGGACCCCGTTTCAGAAGCTGGTCATCCTCGACGTCGCCGACGACAAGGTCGACGAACTGGTCGCGGGGCTGGAAGCGCTCGGCCTGCCGTCGCGGCCGTCGTCGTGGCGCAAGAACACCATGGCGTGCACGGGAATCGAGTACTGCAAGCTGTCCTTCGCCGAAACCCGGGTCCGGGCACAAACTTTGGTGCCCGAGCTGGAACAGCGCCTGGCCGACGTCGATTCCAGGCTCAACCTGCCGATCAGCGTGCATCTCAACGGATGCCCCAACTCGTGCGCCCGAATCCAGGTGGCCGACATCGGGTTCAAGGGCCAGTGGATCGACGACGGCGAGGGCAACTCGGTCGAGGGTTTCCAGGTGCACCTCGGCGGCGGCCTGGGCGAGCAGAGCGGCTTCGGCCGAAAGCTGCGGCAGCACAAGGTCACCAGCGCCGAACTCGGCGACTACATCGACCGGGTGACACGCAAGTACCTCGACGGTCGCCAGGACGGCGAGACCTTCGCGTCCTGGGCGCTGCGCGCCGACGAGGACGAATTGCGCTGAGGCCGCGATGAACACACTCGTACTCACCGCACACGGCAGCCGCGACCCCCGGTCGGGCGCCAACGCCGAGGCCGTGGCCGACCGCCTGGCGGCGATGCGGCCCGACCTCGATGTGCGGCTGGCGTTCCTCGAGCTCAACACGCCGAGCTTCGCCGACGTGCTGGCCGGGTTGCCGGACAGCCGCCGCGCGGTGGTCGCCCCCTTGCTACTCGCCAGCGCCTATCACGCGCGCCTGGACATCCCCCAGCAGATCGCCGACGCCGGCGCCCACGGCATCCGGCAGGCCGACGTGCTCGGTGAAGACGAGCGACTGGTCGCGGTGCTGCGCGAGCGCCTTGCCGAGGTTGGGGTTTCGGAACTCGACGACGGCCTCGGGGTGATCGTCGTCGCGATCGGTTCGTCCAACCTCGCCGCGAACGCACGCACTTCGAAGGTGGCGGCCAGGCTGGCCGCCGGCACCCAATGGGCTGGAGCCACAACGGCGTTCGCCACCCGGCCCGAGGCGTCGGTGGCCCGGGCCGCCGATCAGCTGCGCGGCCGCGGCGCGCGCCGGCTCGTCATCGCGCCGTGGTTCTTGGCGCCGGGCCTCATCACCGACGGGGTGTCAAACTTCGCCCGCGACAACGGCATTCCGATGGCGGCGCCGCTGGGCGCTCATCGGCTGGTGGCCGAGACCGTGCTCGACCGCTACGACGAGGCGCTGGCCGAGGACGCCGCGGCCTGAGCCTTCGACGCCGCCGCGCGGCCGAGGATGTGGCTGAGCAGGTCGCGGATCGCTCCCGGCGGCGGGGTACGCCCGCCGACCCAGATGGCCCGAAACTTACGGCGTAGGTCCAACTTCGGGATGTTGACCGCGTGCAGGCGACCGTCGGCCAGGTCGTCGGCGACGGCCAGCCGGCTCATGGTCGCCGGTCCCGCGCCCGCGAGCACTGCGGCGCGCATGGCCGCCGCGGAGGTCAATTCCAGCACGGGTGCGGCCTGTTCCATATCTTCGCCGAGCACCTTGCGCAACGCGGCCGTCAGCGAATCACGGATGCCCGAATGCAGTTCGCGGGCCACCAGCGGCGTCTGCGCGAGCTCGCGCGCGGTCACCACCCGCCCCCGTCGCGCCCACTTGTGGTCGGGCGCAACCACGATCACCAGCTCGTCCTCGCCCACCACGCAGCTTCCCAAACCCTTTGGCGTACCGGGGTTTTCGACGAATCCCAGGTCGGCGCTACCATCGCGGACCGCGGCGATGGCATGGTCACTGTTGGTGGCGGTCAAAATCACCTGGGGCGCGGTCTCGCCGCGCCGCGTCGCCTCGGTCTGCAGCGACAGCAGCCAGTGCGGCATGAGTTGTTCGGAGATCGTCTGACTGGCCGCCACCCTGATGCGTTCGCGGCCTTCCTTGCGCAGCGAACCCAGGCCCGCGTCGACCTCGCCCGCGACCTCGAGCAGGCGGGTTGCCCAGTCCGCGACGATCAGCCCCGCGGGCGTCAGTTGCGAGCCCCGCGTGGTCCGGACGGCCAGGGTGACGCCGATCTGGGCCTCCATCGCGGCAAGCCGTCGCGATATCGCTTGCTGGGTCAGCCCGAGCTCGCGCGCGGCCCGGCCCAGGGTGCCGGTCTCGGCGATCGCCAAAAACGCCTCGAACGAGGCGAGGTCGGGCAACCGGGGGCTCAGCGGCATGGGCGGCGGCTCACAATCAAATCGTGTGACACAACTATAGCTTGTGACACCACAACGCGAAGCCTCTATTCACGCCCACGCCCGAGCCGGAACAATCGGGCGCATGACGCGTGCCGGCTGGTAGCCCCCGCGGGCGCCGTCGCGCTAAATTAGCCAGCCAGACCGTATTTGACTGCTCGCAGCCGGCTGACCCCGCTAGCCAGAAGGAAGGACATCACCCGTGGCCTACGTGATCGCCGAACCCTGTGTCGACATCAAAGACAAGGCGTGCATCGAGGAATGCCCCGTCGACTGCATCTACGAGGGCGCCCGGATGCTCTACATCCACCCCGACGAGTGCGTCGACTGCGGTGCCTGCGAGCCCGTATGCCCCGTCGAGTCCATCTTCTACGAAGACGACCTGCCCGACGAGCACAGCCAATACCTGCAGCTCAACGCCGATTTCTTCACCGAGCTCGGCTCGCCCGGCGGCGCGGCGAAGGTCGGGCTGACCGAGAACGACCCGGCCCCGATCAAGGAGCTGGAGAGCAGAGCAGAGGCGTCGTAGCCGCACCCGTTTCGTAAGGTGAGGCAATGCGGATAGCCCGAATCGTCCACGTCCTCCGGCAAACCGGGTCGTTGGCGGTCACCACCACGACCGCGGCGTCCACCATCAACGCCTACCGGCCGTTGGCCCGCGGCGGATACCCCTCGCTGTTTTCGTGGATGTTCGGGCTCGTCGTCACCGAATTGCCACTGCAAACGCTGCTGACCCAGCTCGGTGGACTGGCGTTGACCGGTCGCCGCCTGACCAAGCCCGTGCGAATAGCCGCGTGGATCGTCGCCGGTCTCTCCGCACTGGGTCTGCTGAACCTCAGCCGCGCGGGCCATCGGGCCAATGTGCCCCTGACCGAGGCCTTGGACAGCGGATTGGGGGCCGACCGGCTCACGGAGTCGGGCGGCCTGTGGCGGCGGCCGTCCGGCGGTGGCACCGCCAAGACCCCGGGGCTGGTGCGCATGCTGCGGATCTACCGCGACTACGCCCACGACTCCGACATCAGCTACGGCGAATACGGCAGCGCCAACCACCTGGACATCTGGCGACGCCCCGACCTCGACCCGGCCGGCAAGGCGCCGGTGCTCTTCCAGATCCCCGGTGGCGCCTGGACGACGGGAAACAAACGCGGACAAGCTCATCCGTTGATGAGCCACCTCGCCGAGCTGGGTTGGGTCTGCGTCGCGGCCAATTACCGGCACAGCCCGCGCAACACCTGGCCCGACCACATCGTCGACGTCAAGCGCGCCCTCGCCTGGGTCAAGGACCACATCGCCGAATTCGGCGGCGACCCGGACTTCGTCGTCGTCACCGGCGGCTCGGCCGGCGGCCACCTGACGGCGCTGGCCGCGCTGACGCAGAATGACCCGCAGTTTCAGCCGGGATTCGAGGACGCCGACACCCGGGTGCAGGCGGCGGTTCCGCTGTACGGCATCTACGACTTCACCCGGTTCGACAAGACGCTGCACCCGATGATGCCGGCGATGCTGATCAAGTCGATCATCAAGCAGAAGCCCTCCACACACCTGCAGACGTTCGAGGCCGCGTCACCGGTCAACCACGTACGCGCCGACGCTCCCCCGTTCTTCGTCCTGCACGGCACCAACGACTCGCTGGCCTACGTCGAGCAGGCCCGCACGTTCGTCGAGCGACTCCGACAGGTCAGCGCGCAGCCGGTGGTGTACGCCGAATTACCGCTCACCCAACACGCTTTCGACATCTTCGGCTCGGTCCGCGCCGCACACACGGCGGTTGCCATCGAGCAATTCCTCGCCGAGATCTACGCAGCGCACCTGCGGGCCGATGTCGTTGCGGCCCCCGAGGTGTCGTAACCGCTAGGACTTCGGACGCACCCCCGCGGCGCGGTACACGAACAGCGGTTCCACCGGAAACCGCAACGTCGTCCTGGGTAGAGCTCCCAGCACCTCGTCCGGAATCCTCTTCTTGTAGTTGAGCTTCATCGAGCCGCTGAACGCGGCGTCGACTCCATGAAGGTCGATGTCGATGCCGAGTCCCTTGCCGGTGATGGTGGCCCGGCCCGGCCCGAAGTCGGTGTCCCACGGGCAATCGACGGACCGCAGGTTGGCGTCGCCGCGCGCGGGAAAGGTGGCGACGATTCGGGCGGCGCTGAACGCGAACCCACCCGTATACCGCGAGACGCCGGAGGCCGAATACACCCCGGGCACATGGCCACTGAAGTGGCGGACCACCCCCACCCGGCCGGCGCTGAAAATGATCCCCTCGGCGTCGAGTTCCGCACGCAGCGCCGCGGGCAACTGGCCGATCTGGGACAGATTGCGAAGGAATCCGAACACGTCCGAACCGTAGCCTCGCGGCTGGCGTCGCGCAGGCTTATTGCACCGTCACGGTCAGCGTGTAGGTGCACGCCGGTTTGGCGTCCTTGCCCACGAAGCTCGTGTACGAGGTGCTGACCGTGGTGCTTCCCGGCTTCAAAGCGGCGAACGTCCACTCCTCGTTGCCCGGCGCCCCCAGCGCGTCAGAGGTCGGCTGGACGAACTGGTGGCCGAGTTGCTTGATGACGGACGCATCGCCGATGGTCGTGTCGGGCGTCCACCGATACGGGGTGGTGTAGTTCGAGCCCAACTCCACCACCAGGGTGTTGCCGACCGACAGGGTGACGTTCTGCTTGATCTCACTCTGCGTCAGCACGTCGTTCATGGGGACCTGGAGCGTCTTGGTCGACGGCGGGTTTCTGGAGGCGAAGTGGCAGCCCACCACGGTCGACAACATCAGCACGGCGACTGTTGCCAGCAGCCTGACCCTCACCGAATCCCCCTTCGATTTCCCGCCCCGGAGCCTAATAGGTCTGATCCAGACCGAAGATAGGCGACGACGCCGCGGATCGCCGCGTCCGGCAGGATGGGCTGGTGTTTGGCCTCGAACTGATCGTCGCCCTGGTGTCCACCGTCATCGTCGGGACGGTCATCGGCCGGCGCTATCGCGTAGGTCCCCCGGTGTTGCTCATCTTCCTGGGCGTCCTGCTGGGGCTCATCCCCCATTTCGCGCACATCAAGGTCAACGGCGAGATCGTGCTGTTGCTGTTCCTTCCCGCGATCCTCTACTGGGAGGGCCTCAACACGAGCTTCCGCGAGATCCGGGCCAACGCACGCATCATCGTGTTCCTCAGCGTCGTCCTGGTGATCGCCACCGCGCTGGCGGTGTCGTGGACGGCGCGAGCGCTGGGCATGAATCCGCACGCCGCCGGCGTCCTGGGCGCGGTCCTGTCGCCCACTGACGCGGCCGCGGTGGCCGGTCTTGCGAAGAAGCTGCCGCGCCGATCGCTGACCGTGCTGAAGGCCGAGAGTCTCATCAACGACGGCACCGCCCTGGTGCTGTTCGCCGTCAGCGTCAACGTCGCGATCGGTGGGTCAGCGATCACCCCGCCCGAGGTGACCGTGCGGTTCATCGTTTCCTACCTCGGCGGAATCGCCGCCGGTCTGCTCGTCGGTGGCGCGGTGACCATGCTGCGCAAGCGAATCGACGCCCCCCAGGAGGAAGGGGCGTTGAGCCTGGTGACGCCGTTCGCGGCCTTCCTGCTGGCTCAGTCGATGGAATGCAGCGGCGTGGTCGCGGTGATGGTGTCCGCCCTGGTCCTCGCATACGCCAGCCCGTTGGTGATCCGGGCCCGTTCGCGGCTGCAGTCCTTCGCCTTCTGGGACATCGCGACCTTCCTGCTCAACGGCTCGCTGTGGGTGTTCGTCGGTGTTCAGATCCCGGGAGCGCTGCGCGGCATCGTCGGCGTCGACGGCGGGGTTCGGCATGCCCTGTTCGTGGCGCTGGTGATCACCGGCGTGGTGATCGTGTCGCGCATCTTCTGGGGCGAAATCACCACGCTGCTGATCCGGCTGATCGACCGCCGCCAGGTGCAACGCGAACGCCGGGTCAACTGGCGCCAGCGCTTCGTCACGGTGTGGGCGGGGTTCCGCGGGGCCGTGTCGCTGGCGGCGGCGGTTGCCGTGCCGATGACAACGCTGAGTGGTGCGCCCTTCCCCGACCGCAGCCTGCTGATCTTCATCGTGACGGTCGTCATCCTGGTGACCGTCCTGGTCCAGGGCAGCACGCTGCCCGCCGTGGTGCGGTGGGCGAACATGCCCGAAGACGCGACCCACGCCGAGGAACTGCATCTGGCTCGATGTCGGGGATCGCAAGCCGCCCTCGCCGCGCTGCCCACGGTCGCCGACGAAGTCGGCATCGGCGACGACCTGAGGCGGCGGCTGCAAAAGGAGTATGAGGAGAAGGCGGCGCTGGTGCTGGCCACCGAGAACGGTGAACCAAACTCCCGCATACTCAAGGGCCGGGAAAAGGTCCGGCGCGTGCGGCTTGGCGTGCTCGAACACAAGCGCCGGGAAATCACCTCGCTGCGCAACCAGAACCTCATCGACGACATCGTGCTGCGCGAATTGCAGAACGAGATGGACCTCGAGGAAGTGCAGCTGCTCGCCGCCGCTGCCGACGACGACGACGACGACGACGAATAGGCCCCGTCGGTGGCCGACCGTACAGTCGGCCCCATGCTGCACACCGTCGCGATCCGTGGCTATCGCTCGCTGCGCGAGGTGATCCTGCCACTGGGCCGGCTATCGGTGATCACCGGCGCCAACGGCGCCGGCAAATCCTCGCTGTATCGCGCCTTGCGCCTGCTGGCCGACTGCGGCCGCGGCGAGGTCATCGGGTCACTGGCGCGCGAGGGTGGGCTGAAATCGGTGCTGTGGGCCGGCCCCGAGCAGCTGGCCGGCGCCCGACGCTCCGGGAAGGCCGAGGGCACCGTCCGCACCCGGCCCGTATCACTCGAATTGGGCTTCGCCGCGGACGATTTCGGCTACCTCGTGGACCTGGGCATCCCGCAGTCGGCCGGGAAGTCGGTGTTCGCCCGCGATCCGGAGATCAAGCGGGAAGTGTTGTTCGCCGGGCCGGTGCTGCGGCCCAGTACGACGCTGGTGCGCCGGTCGCGAGTCTTCGCCGAGGCCAGCGCGGATTCCGGCAGCGGGTTCGACGAGTTGTCCCGATCGCTGCCGTCGTACTACAGCGTGCTCGCCGAATACGCCCACCCGCATGCGCTTCCCGAGCTCGCGGCCGTGCGAGAACGGTTGCGCGGCTGGCGGTTCTACGACGGCTTCCGGGTCGACGCGGGGGCGCCCGCGCGGCACCCGCAGGTGGGCACCCGCACCCCGGTGCTCTCCGACAACGGTAGCGACCTGGCGGCCGCAGTCCAGACGATCCTCGAGTCGGGGTTCGACGACCTCAACCGCGCCGTCGCCGAAGCATTCGACGGCGCCACCGTGTCGGTCGCCATCCACGACGGGTTGTTCGACCTCCAGTTGCGACAGCGCGGCATGCTGCGCGCGTTGCGTTCGGCCGAATTATCCGACGGCACATTGCGTTTCCTGCTCTGGGCCGCCGCCCTGCTGAGCCCGCAACCGCCCTCGCTGATGGTGCTCAACGAACCGGAGACCTCGCTGCACCCCGACCTGGTGGCACCGCTGGCGTCGCTGATCCGCACCACCGCCGCCACGACGCAAGTCGTGGTGGTCACGCATTCCCGGTCGCTGCTCGACTTTTTGGATACGGTTCCGCTGAGCGAGCGCTCCGACGGCGAGGCCATCGAGATCGAGCTGTACAAGGACTGGGGCGAAACACTTATCAGCGGCCAGACCTTGTTGACGACGCCCCGCTGGGACTGGGGCACGCGCTAGTCACTTGTCGCGGTCTTGTCTCCGCGTCGATTGTGCATCCTGGGCGGGCCCGCACCGGCGTGTCGCCGCCGTAGCTGCACGCTCAACGCCCTGAACGCACAGTCAACAAACAATTGCCCGCCAGGCAATCTTGCCCACTAGGCAACTTTGGCGTACGTTGGTCGCCATGACCGGGCTCCGTGAGCGCAAGAAGGCCGACACCCGGCGCGCGCTCAGTGATGCCGCATTGCGACTGGCATTCGAACGCGGCCTGGAAAACGTGACGCGCGAAGACGTCGCGAACATGGCCGGCGTCTCACTGCGCACGTTCAACAACTACTTCAGCGGCAAGTACGAAGCGCTCGCCTACCGGCAAGCCGAGCGTGTGCGGCGCAGCATCGCCGTGCTGCGACAGCGCCCCGCCGACGAACCGTTGTGGACGGCCCTCACCCACGCGGTGCTGGAACCCTTGGAAGCGGACTTCGGCGACGTGTACGGAGACGAGAACCGTGCTCCCAGCCGCCAAGAGCTTGTCGAGGTCCGAAAGCTGGTCATGCACCCGCAAGTACGGAACTCGCTGCCACACAACCTGTTCGACGAGTTACTTCAGGTGATCGCCGAACGCACCGGGACCGACCCCGACCGCGACCTGTATCCACGATTGGTGATGTCCGTCGTACGCGCCGTCGGCGATGCCGCCGCCGACGCGTATGTGCGGGCCGATCCGCCGGTGGCCATCACCGCACTGATCCGCGAGGGGTTCGCGACCGTCAGCGCTGGGCTACCCGAACCCCCCAGAAAGAAGGCACGCCATGGCTGACGAACACGTCGACGTGGTCATCGCCGGCGCCGGGCCCAACGGGCTGCTGCTGGCGTGCGAGCTGGCGCTGACCGGAATCAGGCCGGTCGTACTCGACGTGCTGCCCGGGCCCAGCTCCGAGCCAAAAGCCAACGGCCTTGTGGGACAGGTCATCCGACAGCTCGACATGCGTGGGCTATATCAAACCTTCACCGGTGACCAGGCGCCTCCATACCCGAACCCTGGATGGATTTTCGCGGCCATGGGGCTGGACTTCTCGGAGGTGACCGACAACCCGATGTATGTGCTGGCCATGCAGCAGCCCCGGCTGGTGCGGCTGCTGGAGAAGCGAGCCCGCGACCTCGGGGTTGATCTGCGCTGGGGCCATGGACTCGTCGACATCGAACAGAACCCGGAATCGGTTGCGCTGACGGTCTCGTCGCCCGAGCGCGAGTACACCATCGCCGCCGGCTATGCCGTCGGCGCCGACGGCGGCCGCAGCCTGGTCCGCAAGAGGCTCGGCATCGACTTTCCCGGCTTCACATCGCCGATGGTCGCCCGACTGGCTCACGTGCATATCCCCGACGAGTTCCACCGACCCTACAGCCGCATCGAGATTCCGGGATTCGGACTGCTTCCCTTCGGCCACAGCCGCTTTGACCGCGGCGGGATCATCTACGCCGAATTCGAGCCGGGCCGGTCGCTGCTCGGGACCCTCGAGTTCGGCCCTCCGGTCCCCGACGTTCCGGTGACTCTGACCGAACTCCGCGACAGCGCGCATCGCATCCTGGGCGTCGATATCCCGTTCGAAGAGCCGAAAGGCACTGGGCCGCACGCCCTTCGCCGCATCAACGGGCAGAACACCCGACACGCCGAGCGCTACCGCGATGGCCGGGTCCTGCTGCTCGGTGACGCCGCGCACGTGCACAGCCCGTTGGGCGGCCCGGGCTTGAATCTGGGGATGCAAGACACCATGAACCTGGGCTGGAAGCTGGCGGCCGAGGTCAATGGCGCGGCCCCGCCCGGATTGCTCGACACCTACCAGTCCGAACGTTACCCGGCGGGCCAGCGGGTCATGATGCACTCGCTGGCACAGATCGCCCTCATGGCGCCGGGCCCCGAGGTCGCCGCATTGCGAACGCTGCTGGGCGAACTCCTCACGTTCGCCGACGCACAAACGCACCTGGCGGCGCTGCTGGCGGGTGCCGACGTGCGCTATGACGTGGGCAACGACCACCCGCTGTCGGGCTGGCTGGTGCCCGACCTGACGCTCGATGACGGTCGACGGGTCGCCGAGCTGCTCCACGATGGCCGCGCAGTTCTGCTCGACCTCGGCGGCGGCGGCGCGGACACGGCGCGTGGCTGGGCCGATCGGGTCGACACCGTCAGCGCGGGCATCGCTGACGGGCCCGCCGCGGCGCTGCTGATCCGCCCCGACGGCTACGTCGCCTGGGCAGCCGACGAATTCGGCCCGACCCAGGAAACGGGCCTGCGGGCGGCACTTCAGCGCTGGTTCGGGCCGCAGACGGGCGGATAACGGCGCACCGAAGCGAAGTTCACACAGAGTTCAGGCCCGCGTCGGTTCGGCATTGGTGAGCGCACACGCGCACCGCGTGTCCTCACGGTATGCGCGTTGTACAGGTCGCCAACTTCTATGGCCCTCGCTCCGGCGGCCTCCGCACCGCGATCGACCGGCTGGGTGCGGAATACTGCGCCGCCGGGCACGAAGTCTTCTTGATCGTTCCCGGCCAGCGCGCTGAGCGCGCCCAGCTGTACACCGGCGTCGTGCGAATCACCCTGCCGGCCCGCCTGATTCCCTTGACCGGCGGCTACCGTGCGGTGCTGCCGGGCCCGGTCAAGGCGCTGCTGGCCGCGCTGCGACCCGACGCGTTGGAGGTTTCGGACCGCCTCACCCTGCGATCGCTGGGGCGGTGGGGCCGCGACTTCGGCGCCACGACCGTGATGATCTCCCATGAACGCTTGGATCGCCTTGTCGGGCAGGTTCTTCCGCGCCGTGCCGCGCGGAAGTTCGCCGACGTGGCCAATGCGCGCACCGCCGCGAACTACGACACCGTCGTGTGCACCACGGCTTTCGCCCGCGAGGAATTCGACCGGATCGGTGCCGACAACACCGTCACGGTTCCGCTTGGCGTGGACCTGCAGACGTTTCATCCGCGCCACCACTCGTATCTGGTGCGCGAGCGGTGGGCCGCGCCGACGCAGCTGCTGCTCATCCATTGCGGGCGGCTGTCGGTGGAAAAGCGTGTCGATCGCAGCATCGACGCACTGGGCAAGCTTTTGCACGCCGGTATCGACGCGCGACTGGTGGTCGTCGGCGAGGGTCCATTGCGGTCCCGGCTGGAGCGACAGGCCGCGCGACTACCGATCGACTTCACCGGCTTCGTCTCCGACCGCAACACGGTCGCACAGCTGCTGGCGACGGCCGACGTAACCCTGGCGCCGGGGCCGCACGAGACTTTTGGGCTGGCCGCGCTGGAATCGCTGGCATGCGGAACCCCGGCCGTGGTCTCACGCACGTCGGCGCTCCACGAGATCATCACCCCGGACAGTGGCGCCTCGGCCGACAACGACCCGGCCGCCATCGCAAAAGCGGTCAGCGCCATCGTCAATCGGCCGGAACGACAGCGTCGCATTGCGGCGCGACGCCGCGCCGAGGACTTCACCTGGCACCGGGCCGCGACCGGCATGCTGGCGTCCTTGGGCGCACCGGCCTTCAACGACCCGCGCGGCACTTCCGAGCAGACGGCGTAACGGTCACTAGGCTCGCAGCAGACCGCAAGGAGGATCCGGTGCGAGCACGCGATCAGGTGTTGATCACCGCCGCCGAGTTGGCGGACGTCATTCAGGCCGGCGACCCGGTGACCGTCCTGGACGTGCGATGGAGGATCGATGCTCCCGACGGGCGGCCGGCCTACCTGGACGCACACATTCCCGGCGCCGTGTACGTCTCACTCGACGATGACCTCAGCGACCACACGATCTCCGGCAGGGGCCGTCATCCGCTGCCGTCGGGACGCGACGTGCAGACCGCCGCGCGGCGCTGGGGAATCCGGCAGGACGCATTGGTCGTGGCGTACGACGACTGGAATCGCGCCGGTTCAGCACGAGCGTGGTGGGTGCTGACCGCGGCCGGGCTGCACAACGTGCGCATTCTGGACGGCGGCTTGGCCGCGTGGCGATCGGCCGGACTACATCTCGAGACCGGACCGGTCGATCCGCCGCCTGGGAATGTGACTGTGCCGCACCACGATCTGTATGCGGGGAGCCGGCGCACGCTGACGGCCGAGCGCATCGGCGAAGACACTGTGACGCTGCTCGATGCGCGCGCACCGGAACGCTACCGCGGCGACGTCGAGCCTCTCGATCCCGTCGCCGGCCATATTCCCGGCGCGAAGAATCTTCCCAGCGGCTCGGTACTGGCGGCCGACGGCACCTTCCTCGACGACGACTCGCTTGCACAACTGTTGTCCGATCGCGCGATCGAGCGTCACGATGCGGTGGCGGCCTACTGCGGCTCGGGCGTCACCGCCACGGTCGCGATCGCCGCACTCGCCGCGATGGGACGCGAGGCCGCGTTGTATCCGGGGTCGTGGTCGGAATGGAGCTCGGATCCCGCCCATCCGGTGCAACGCGGTGCCGAGTAGCGGTCAGCGGCCGGTCCAACTCTGCAGGAAAGCCGCGGTTACCCGGGCGGCGTTCGCCGCCGCAATCCGCTTGTAGCAGAAGAACTGGAACGGAAAGCCGGGCAGGTGAAGCGGATCGCCGGGTCCGTCCGTGATGCCCCGGATGCCGACGAACGGGACACCATGCATGTCGACGACGGCCTGCGCGGCCGCGGTCTCCATATCCGTCGCGTCGAATGCCGGATCTGCCGTCGACACGATATTGAGGTTGCTGACCAGGCCGCTTCTCAGCCAGGGGCCCGCTGCCCGGAAGAAGTTGCCGGAATATAGAAAGGAACGGCCGGGTGCACTGCGGGGCTGGCAGCCAAAAACGCTGCCGCCGTGCGGGATGCACGGGAATGCCACGCCGTTGTTGTTGTCATAGCTGCATCCGTCGCCGCCGGCGAACACTCGCGGCCGGTGCCGCAGTTTGATGCGCCCGGCGACGCTGTCCAATGCGACGGAAAGCTTCTCGGTCGTGGCGAGCATCCCGGGATCGACCGAATGAAATGTCTTGCCGCCGTCCAATGTCCACCGCGCCGGTACCGCCACATCCGCGATGCTGGTGCGGCCGCCCCCGCCGGCGACGCCCGAAAAGACCGCTGCGCCAATCGTAATGACGGACCCAGTGGAGAAGCGGCCGAAGGCGGCCTCGGTAGTGTCGGTGGCGTTTCTCAGACCGATACCGGTCATCGCCACGATCACCTTCGTGCCGGCTATCGAGCCAAGGTAAAAGCGCCGACGGTCAGCGACGACCACCGGATCGGGATCGAGCGTGGTGTGTGACAGCACCGCGTCGGCTTCGGCCGGAAAGGCGGACAAGACCAGCGTGCGCCGTTCGCCGCGATTCGTTCCGCCACCCACCGACACAGTAAACGCCACGACCAGGATGACCTGGAAGGGTTCGCGCGGATGAGACCGCCTATGGCACCGCGACAGAGATCTTCCCTAAGATGACATGATGCTCGACCCTGGACGGCCGGCCGTCGCCGAACGGATCCACGCGTGGCTCGAAACATGCCCGCCGGCAAGGTGACTGCTTCATGACCGGACGCCTCGACGGCAAGGTCGCGATCATCACCGGCGCCAGCACCGGCCTGGGACCGGTACTGGGCTCGGTGTTCGTCCGGGAAGGCGCCAAGGTGTTGCTGGCCGCACGGCGCGCGGAGCTGGTCCAGGCCGCCGCGCGCGCGGCCGGCCCCGGCGCCATCGCGATGCGCGCCGACGTGACCGATGAGGACGACGTCGCGGCCATGGTGGCGCGGGCGGTCGACGAGTTCGGTCACGTCGACATCTTGTGCAACAACGCCGCCGCCCCCGGTCAGGACCGCTGGGTCTGGGAACAGACGCTGGACAACTGGAACGCCACCATCGCCATCGACGTCACCGCCGCGATGCTGTGTACCCGTGAGGTTCTCAACCAGTCGATGCTGCAGCGCCGCCGCGGCGTCATCTTGAATTTCTCCTCCACGGTCAGCTATGCCGGCATGGTCCGCAAAACGCACTACGTCACCGCCAAGGCATCGCTGCGGGCGTTCACCAAGGCCGTCGCCCTCGAGGTCGGCCCGCACGGCATCCGGTGCAATTGCATTGTGCCCGGTGCCATCGACACCGAACTGTGGCGCAACTGGGTGCAACGCATCGCGAACGAGCAGGGTGTCGACGCCGAAACCGTCCGCGCCAGGCAACTCAAGGGCGTTGCATTGCAAGATATCTCCTCGCCCGAGGACATCGCCAACCTGGCGCTGTTCCTCGCCAGCGACGAAAGCCGCACCATCACAGGCCAATCGATCCCCGTCGATGCCGGGGGGTACATGCAGGGATGAGCGGATACCGTTCCCTCGTCGGCGGTGGCGCGTGATCCGTGTCAGGGCAGGCATATTCAGCCTCACGGGCAGGCCGCCCGATGACGACGACGGCAGTTACCTGCGCTGGCACCTGCTGGATCACCTGCCCGAGCAATACCAGCTGCCGGGCATCGTGCATGGGTTGCGCTGGATCGCCGACGGCGACTACCCCGACCACCGCCTGGCGTCCAATGGACCACTGGGCGACATCGGCAACGCGGTGCACTACCTGGTCGGCGATCCCGTCGAGCAGACCTTCGACGACTTCGTCACCCTCGGGCGCACTTTGCGCGACAACGGTCGCTTCCCAACTGTGCGACCGTCGCTGCAAGTGGCCGGCCTGCGCCTGCTGCAGTGGCAATCCTCGCCACACGCCCTGGTGTCGCCCGAAGTGGTCCCGTTTCGGCCGCACCGCGGCATCGTGCTGATCGTCGAAGAGCCCACGGACGGCCGGCCGGACGATTGGCTGCAGTGGTTGCACGCCGAGCACTACCCTGCCCTGCTCACGACACTCGGCACGGCCGGCGCGTGGACCTTCGGCTCCAGCGCCGGATGGAGCCACCTCCCCCGGGGCTGGCGCACCGATCACCAGTACATCACCGTCGTCTACCTCGACGAGGATCCGCTGACCACCATCGAAACGCTGGCCCCCCTCATCGAAGAGCGTTGGCGTTCAACGGCGGTGCGCCCCGTATTCGCCGGCCCGCTGCGCAGCATGATCAGTTGGGAAGCCTGGCCGTAACAGACAGGCTTTATAGTCCTCATGACCGTCTAGCGGAGGACAGGTATGACGCATCTGAACAAACAGCGATGGGTCGCTCGCTCGGCGGCCGCGCTCGGCCTGGTGGCGTTGGGGGCGGTCCTGCCGGCCTGTTCCAGCAAGGGTGATCACCCGGCCGCCGCCCCGAGCTCAGGACCGCCGTTGGCAAGCACGACCGTCATGATCGATGGAAACAGGCACACGATCATCGCCGCGGTGGACTGCACCCGCTCTGCGGCGCAACCGAGCGCGTCGCCTCCGGAATCCGGCGACCTCACCACCCGAATCAGCGTGCACGACGATAACGCGTCGGTCTCGCTGGCCATCTCCGACGAGCAGCCGCCCAGCGTCGACGCGTTCGGTATTTCGCTCAAGCTGGACAACGGCCAGTACCAATTGCCGTACCAGGGAACCAAATCGCCCACTCAGGTCCAAGCCACCAAGGTCGGCAAGGGCTACACGGTGACCGGGACTGGTCAGGCGACCACGCCCGGCCAAAGTGGCTTGCGAGACGTCACTTTTGGAATCCACGTGGCGTGCCCATAGGCACATGTTGTCTGTCGCGGCCCCCTCTGCGATGCTGGCAGCTTGGACATCTTCGCGCAGTGGCAAGACGGCGGCAGCGAGCTTCGTTGGCGCTCGACAACCGCGGCCAACGGCGGCCAGGAGGTCACGGTGTTCAGTCGCCGGTGCGGCACCCCCGGGGCGCCCGCATTGGTCTTGGTGCACGGCTTTCCCACCAGCAGCATCGACTACTTCGCGCTGGCCGGTGAACTGAGCGCCGACTTCGACATCTACCTGCTGGACTTCCCCGGCTACGGACTCTCCGACAAACCACCCGAGCCCTATGTGTACTCGCTCTACGACGACGCGCGCCTGCTGATCTATGCGATCACCCAGGTGTGGGGGCTCACCGAATACCGCATGCTCACCCACGACCGCGGCAGCAGCGTCGGCATGATCGCGGCGGGCATGCTGGCCGCAAAAGATCCACCGACGGCGCCCGTCGATTTGATCTTGACTAACGCCAACATCTACCTTCCGCTGTCCAACCTCACCGCTTTCCAGACCGCGCTGCTCGACCCCGCGACCGCGCGGGCCACCGCGGCGGCCACGACGCCCGAGATGCTGGCGGCGGGCATGGGCGCGAGCACGTTCATGCCGCGGCGCACGCTGGAAGACCCGGAGATCGCCGCGTTGGCCAAGTGCTTCGCCCACAACGACGGAATCCGCGTGCTGCCCGACACCATCCAATATCTGCACGAGCGCGCCGCCGACGAAACCGGTTGGCTGGAAGCGCTTTCCACGAGTGAGGTCAACACCACGGTGGTGTGGGGCGTGCACGACAACGTTTCACCGTTGCGGGTCCCCAACTACGTCTGGCAGACGTATCTGAAGAACAAGCCGGGTCGCAACCGCTACTGGGTGCTGCCCGGCGCCGACCACTACCTGCAGTGCGACGCCCCCGAACAACTAGCCCAGATCGTGCGTCTCACCGCCCAGGGTGGGGATATTCCGTTGCAGACCTTGGGAAATCGGCCCGACGGCGCGGTATTGGTGGACCACAGCGCGCATTAGCTTCGCCCAGTGTGAAGTTAGCTTCACGTTCGGCGTCGAGCGTGAAACTAACTTCACGCTCGACGCAAAACGAGCAGCCCGCTAACCCACGACGACGGGCAAACGTGCCCACCCACGCACGCTCGCGGTATGCGCCCGTTGGGCATTCGCATAGTCGACTTCCCAGTCGGGCCAACGCTTCAACACCTCTTCGAAGGCCACCCGCGCCTCCAACCGGGCCAGCGCCGAGCCCAGGCAGAAGTGCAGGCCCTGCCCGAAGCTGAGATGGCTTCCGCGACGGTGGATGTCGTAGCGATCCGCGTCGGGGAAGTGGCTCTCGTCGCGGTTGGCCGAGGCGTTCAGCAATAGCATGAACGATCCTTCGGGGACCGTGCGGCCGTAGTGCTCGGCGTCGCGCGCGACGTAGCGGGCCTGAACCGGTGACGGCGGCTCGTACCGCAGCGTCTCCTCGATCGCGCCGGGGATCAGCGACGGGTCCGCGACGAGTTCGCGGCGTTGATCCGGGTGATCCGAGAGCAGTTGGCCCATGAAACCGATGAGGCGAGCGGTGGTTTCGTTGCCTGCGCCGGCGATCATCGCGGTGTAAGCCAGCACCTCGGTCCGCGACAGGGGCCGCCGCGTGCCGTCCGGCTCGTCGATCTCGGCCCGCAACAGTTCGGTCATGAGGTCGTCGGATGGATGATTGGCCCGCCATTCGATGTACTCGGCAAATAAGGCAATGGAATTCGCGAAGACGTTCGCATCGACCGCGGCGGGGTCGCTGTCCTTGGACAATTCGATGTTCGCGACGCTGCGGTCGCGGATCTTCTCTTGGTCGGCTTCGGGAATGCCGAGGAGGTATCCGATGGTCCGCATCGGCATCATCGCGCCCAGGTCCGCGATGAAATCGAAGCCGCTCCCGCCGATCAGCGGGTCGAGCTCGCGGATGCAGAACCCACGCACCAAGTCCTCCACGGCGAGCATGCGCCGGGGCGTGAAGACCCGGGACAGCAGTTTGCGGTGCAGGTCGTGCAACGGAGGATCCTCGAACAGCAGAATGCCCGGGGGCACTTCGATATTCGCGAACAAGATGTCGGCGGTGGTGCCCCGCCCGGAGCGGTAGGTCTCCCAGTTGGGCAGTTCGCGCACGACGTCGTCGTATCGACTCAGCGCGTAGAAGTTGTACTTCTCGTTGTAGTACAGCGGGGCTTCTTCGCGCATCCGCTTCCACACCGGATAGGGGTCCGAGTCGATCTCGACGTCGAATGGGTCGTAGTACAACTCGATGGCACTGGGGCTCGTCATAGTCGGATCCCTAACTCAGTCGTTGCGGTGCAAGAAGCCGTGCAAGAGCGCTTGAACGAGTTCCTCAACGATCACCTCCCGGGGCGGCGGTTCGTTGCCGAAGTAGGTCGAACGCAACGCTGCCATGCCCGCGATCATCGAGACCGTCGAGTGGGCCGGCAGGTCGGGGTGGTCGGACCGCAACCCCCGCAATTGCATGCCCTCGACGCTGATTTGGCCCAATACCGTGACCGCCCTGCGGATCTCGGCGATGCCGGCGTCCACCTTTTCCTCGTCGCTCAGATTTTCGGCCGCCATCAACGTCAACAGCAGACCCTGATGTTCGACGAACACGTCGTACAGTTGTGACACGAAAAGCCGGGTCAGCTCCTCTTCGTCGGTCTCCTCGGGGACGACGGACTGCCAGGTTGCCCCGAATTCGTCGACGAAGCTCACGAACGGCACGACGAGCGCCTCGCGAAACAGCGCCGCCTTCGACCCGAAATTACGGAACAGCAGGTGTTCGGTGACGCCGGCGGCCTGCGCGATCTCACGCGTCGTGGTGCTTCGGTAGTCCTGGCCGGCGAACAGGGCCCGGGCCGCGTCGAGCAGCAGCCGGCGTGGCTCCCCGCGGGGACGGCGCGCCACCGTAACCGGTTGCGGCCGCCTAGTTGCTCGCTGAGCCACCGATGTCCACTCCCGTCGAATCCGCCTTGAGGATAGTAACTGCTATCCACATAGGATAGTATCCACTACCTTAAAGGCGAAATCATCGAAAGGGCGACACAATGGGCGCTGTCATCATGCTCGGCACGCTGTTCGGCCTGATCGCTTTGATCTTCGGGTTGGTACTGCGCTTCGATCCCGAGGCGCGGCGCACGCCGAGCGACGACGGCCGCCGGTGAGCGCCCAGAT
This sequence comes from Mycobacterium sp. NGS11, assembly GCF_059813315.1. NCBI lineage: Bacteria > Bacillati > Actinomycetota > Actinomycetes > Mycobacteriales > Mycobacteriaceae > Mycobacterium > Mycobacterium sp. NGS11. The sequence goes on along the minus strand of NZ_JCALEJ010000002.1, from coordinate 267,760 downwards.
GACGCCGGTGATGGCCGGGGCTCAGTACTTTTCGTACGCCGCGAGCATCGCGTTCCTGACCATCGGGATCTACCTGAGCTACCGTCGGCGCCGCACCCATCCGCTGTTGCTTCTTGGCATCTCGGCGATCTCGTTCTCCTGGATCGAGTCACCCTATGACTGGGCGATGTACGCGCAGTTTCCGCCCGGACTGCCCCGCATGCCGTCCTGGTGGCCATTGAACGTGACGTGGGAAGGCTTGCCGTTGGCGGTGCCGATCGGCTACGTCTCCTACTTCATCATCCCGGCGGTGACCGGGGCCGCCCTCGGACGGTGGCTGAGCGCAAAGTTCAACTGGCGCAGGCCGATTACCCTGCTCGTGGTCGGCCTCGTCGTCGGCTTCTGCTGGGCATTGTTCTTCAACGCCTACACCGGGGCCCAGCTCGGCAACTTCTATTACGGCTACGTGATTCCCGGGCTCGCGATCTTCGAGGGCACCAAGCACCAGTACCCGCTCTACGACTCGCTGGCCATGGGCATCCAGATGATGCTTTTCACCTATCTACTGGGCCGCACCGACGCCGAAGGACGCAACGTCATCGACATGTGGGCCGACAAGCGATCAAAGAGCCGGGGCCAGTCCGCGGCGCTGTCGATCGCGGCCGTCGTCGTCGTCGGGCACCTGGTATATGGCGCGGTCTTTGCGCCCCATCTCATCACGAAGCTGGCCGGCTATGTGACCGCGGGCCCGACCGAACAGCTCTATCCAGGCGTACCGAACCAACCCAAATAACGGGCCGTCAGCCGAGCGCCTCGGGCAGCACGACCTCGCCCACGCGCTTCAGATACGGCCACGCGATGTCGGGTGGCAACCCGCCGCACAGCGGCGACAGGTTGAGCACCTGGCCGGCTTTGACGCGCGAAATCGCTTCGGGCACAGAGATAATCACGTGCGACGTCCCCGTCTCGCGCAGCTCTTCGATGCTGTTCACGTGGCTGAAGCCCGCCGTCGTCTCGTCGCCGGGGTTCCACGCCGCGTAGCTGCGCACGTCGTGCAGCAGGTGCTCGCCGATCTCCTTCCACGCCTGATCCACATCGTCGGCGACGAACACGACCGAAGGGGTGTTGCGGTCGGGAAACATCGTCGGGCCGGGCGTGTGGCCGTGCTCGCGGCACGCCTCTTCGTAGGCCTCCTGCATGCCGGGCGCGTTGGCGTTTCCCAGCATGCCCAGGCCGTACCTGCCGGCCCGACGGGCCGCAGCGAGCGTTCCCCCGCCCCACATCAGTCCGGGGCCGCCGGGAGTCAGCGGGCGGGGTGTCACGGTGATCCGCCGACCGTCTTCGACGACGGTTTCACCGGCGAGCAGGCGCCGGAGCAGCGCGAGCTTCTCGTCGCAGACCCGGCCGCGCTTCTTGATCGGCACGCCGAAGTGCTCGAACTCCTCGGGCCGGTAGCCCAGCGCCAGAATGTAGGAGGCGCGCCCGTTGCTGATGATGTCGAGCACCGCCATGTCCTCGGCGAGCCGCACCGCTTCGTAGAACGGCAGGATCAGGATCAGGCTCAGCGCCAGCCGCTGCGTTCGCGCTGCCACCGCCGAGGCCAGCAGGAACGGTGAGGGCAGGTAGCCGTCCTCGGACGCATGGTGTTCACAGAGGATTGCGGCCAGGCCACCGTGTTCTTCGGCCCAGGCCGACATTTCGGGTGCCGCGGCGTAGAGATCGGCTGGGGGCGCCGCCCATTCGGGGTCGCGCATGTCGAAGCGCAGTGTGTACACGGCTGACTCCTAGCTGGCCTAATCGTTGTGCTGCACGTTACACGTTCAGTCGGAGGCGTAAAGCGGAAGAGTCGTCGGGAGGTCCGGCGCAGGCGGACCCGGCCGCGACGGCGCGGCGGTGCCCGACTACGTGCGCCTGGCGCCCCCATGCGGGGCGCGCATGTCGAACCTGAGCGTGAACATCAGCGGCCGCCGGGATTGGGCGTTACCGCTGCAGGTTAACCTAAGATTTGTTCATTAGGATAGTACTTACTCTCTTAAACCCTTGACCGTGCGGCATAGCGGCTGTTAGCTTCCGAGACGAACGTTGGGTCACTGCTGCCGTAAGGGCAACGGACGCCTCAGCTTTCGCCGCGCACGCACCCGAGGAGGAACAAGATGACGGCTCATCGCGTGGTGGTGTGGGCGACAGGTGGCATCGGCTCGATCGCCATCCGCGCGATCCAGCGGCGCCCCAATCTCGATCTTGTCGGCGTGTGGGTGCATTCGGAAGAGAAGGTCGGCAAGGACGCGGGCGAACTGGCCGGCGGTGAGCCGATCGGCCTCAAAGCCACCAACGACGCCGACGCGCTGATCGCGCTCAGGCCCGACTGCATCGTCTATGCCGCCAGCGGTCCGGAGCGCGACGCGCTGGCCATCCCGGATTACGTCAAGCTGCTCGAAGGCGGGATCAACGTCGTGACCACCAGCACCACGCGATTGGTCAATCCACACGCTTACGAGCCCGCGGAGTGGCGCGACCAGCTGGTCGCCGCGGCCAAGCAGGGCCAGGCGTCGCTGTACGCCTCGGGGATCGAGCCGGGCTTCGCTGCCGACTACCTGCCGCTGGTGCTGTCCACCCAGTCGTCGTCGATCGACAAGATCCACTCGTTCGAGATCGGGCTGTATGACGACTACGGCGTTCCCGACATCATGAGCGACGCGCTGGGCTTCGGCCGTCCGCTCGACTACCAGCCGTGGATCAGCTTCCCCGGTGCCATCGCCGGCGAATGGCAGGGGCAGATCCGGTTGATCGCCGACGCGTTGGGGGTCGAAGTCCAGGAAGTCCGCGAGGGTTTCGACCGCGCGGTCACCAACCGGACGCTGGAGGTTGCGATGGGCACCGTCGAGGCCGGAACGTGCGGCGCGCTGCGGATGCAGGCGATCGGCGTCGTCGACGGCCGGGAAGCCATCGTCATCGAGCACGTCACCCGGCTCGCGCATGACGTCGCCCCCGACTGGCCCACCGGGATCGGCGATCTGTCCTACCGGGTCATGATTTCCGGCGATCCGGATATCGATTGCACCCTGGCGGCGACGCTGAAGGATCCCGCCAAGGCCGGCATCGGCGGGATGACCTCCGGGGCCGGCGCTATGGTCGCTACGGCGATGCGCGTCGTCAACGCCGTGCCGTATGTGGTTGCGGCCCAACCGGGATTGCTGAGTTCGGTGGATCTACCGCTGACGATTCCACAAAAGGCGTTTGTCGGGGGCTAGGTCGCGGCGGTTAGTCTGCGGGCGTGACGGTTAATCCGCTCGAGGAACTGACGCTGCAGCAACTCCGGCGTCGCACCAGCATGAAATGGGGCGCGCACCCCGCCGACGTCCTGCCGCTCTGGGTCGCCGAGATGGACGTGACCCTGGCACCGACCGTCGCCGAAGCGCTGCGGAAGGCCATCGACGACGGCGACACCGGATATCCCTGCGGGCACGCGCTGGCGGAAGCCGTCAGCCAGTTCGCCGCGCGGCATTGGCAGTGGCATGACCTCGCAGTGAGCCGCACCGCGCTGGTTCCCGACGTGATGCTCGGTGTGGTCGAGGTGTTGCGCCTGCTCACCGATCGCGGTGACGCGGTCATCGTCAACCCGCCGGTGTATGCGCCGTTCTACGCGTTCGTGTCGCACGACGGCCGTCGCGTCATCGAGGCGCCCCTGGTCGAGGGGCGAATTGACTTGAACGCCTTGGAGAATGCCTTCGTTCGGGCTCGCACGGAAGCCGCAAAGGACACCAAGATCGCCTATCTGTTGTGCAATCCGCACAACCCGACCGGATCGGTCCACACCGCCGACGAACTCCGTGCGGTCGCCGAGCTCGCGCGGCGATTCGGGGTGCGGGTGGTGTCCGACGAGATTCACGCCCCCGTCATCCTGCCGGGATCGCGATTCACCCCGTTCCTCACGGTGCCGGGGGCCGAGAACGCCTTCGCGTTGACCTCGGCGTCGAAGGCTTGGAATCTGTCCGGCCTCAAAGCGGCGCTGGCCATCGCCGGACCGGAGGCCGCCGCCGACCTGAACCGGATGCCGGAGGAGGTCGGTCACGGACCCAGCCACCTCGGCGTCATCGCCCACGCCGAGGCGTTCCGGAGCGGCGACGACTGGCTCGACGCGACCCTGCGGGGCCTGGACGCGAACCGAACCCTGCTGGGCGAGTTGGTCACCGAGCACCTCCCCGGCGTGAAATACCAATGGCCGCAAGGCACTTACCTGGCCTGGCTCGACTGCCGGGAGCTCGGTTTCGACGAGGAAGTCACCGATGGGCTTGCGGTGGTTGCCGACCTGTCGGGCCCGGCGCGCTGGTTCCTCGATCACGCGCGGGTAGCGCTCAGCTCCGGCCATGTGTTCGGAACCGGCGGAACCGGACACGTGCGCTTGAACTTCGCCACCTCGCGAGCGATCCTCACCGAGGCGGTCTCGCGAATGGGCCGAGCCCTGGCCGACGCCCGATAGTGGAGTGTTCAGCTAGGCGGAGACCTCCTCGGCGCCCCGGCCCAAGTTGCGGAACCCTTGTGCGGGCTCCTTCATGCCGAGCGTGAAGGGCAGGGCGTCGAGTTCGAACCTCGTCGTCGCGCCGAACCGGCGCAAAAAGCTGCGCCGCGGCGGCGCGACGTAAACCGGTAACGCCGCAAGGTCGATGTAGTGCGTCGAGGTTTCTCCGATTCCGTCGAAGACGTGCGTCAGCGGCATGCACAGCTCGCGCATCGGCTCGTCGAGGCATGCCGCTACGGGATCGGTCATCAGTACGTATTCGGCTACCGGCACCATGTTTTTCAGCATGCGGTGCACCAGAATGACGTCGAAGCCGGCCAGCTCGACGTGGCGCTTCACCTTCTGATCCGCCACCTCGCCCACGTGCACGACGAACTTCAGCGACAGCTTGTCCAGTTGCGCGCAACTCGCACACTCGCAGGCGATGTCGTTTTTCATTTGCTCACGCCGCTCCAGAAACGAGGCGCGCATCCGTGACAAGCGCTCGCACACCACCGCTTTGGCGTGGCTGTCCGGAGCACAGAAGAACGCGGCGTCACCCTCGAGTTTGGCCAGCTTCAAACCCTTGCCCGCATTGATCACCGACTCCAACAGGGCGGCAACCGTCAGCTGCGCATGGGCAAGGTGCGTCCGGTTCCACTGCATGTAACGCGTGTACCCGCCGATGTCGGCGATGAGCAGAAGCACGCGCCGAATCGCCATGAACACGTCAGTTTAGTTGGCCGAGGTGCGTTGCTCAATGAATCTGCTACTAGACGAACTCGCGTCGGCGCGAGAGGCTTACAGAGGTGCCGGTTCACCGGAGGAGCTGATATGCATGTGCTGCGAACCCCGGACTCCCGATTCGAAAACCTGGAGGACTATCCGTTCGTTGGGCACTACCTTGACGTAACCGCAAGCGACACCCGGCCGCTTCGCATGCACTACCTCGACGAGGGCACTGTCGAAGGGCCACCGATCGTCCTGCTGCACGGCGAGCCCACGTGGAGTTACCTCTACCGGACGATGATCCCGCCTTTGACCGACGCCGGGAACCGCGTGCTCGCGCCCGATCTGATCGGCTTCGGCCGTTCGGACAAGCCCAGCCGGATCGAGGATTACACCTACCAGCGCCACGTGGAGTGGGTGATCTCGTGGTTCGAGCATCTCAACCTCAGGGACGTCACGTTGTTCGTGCAGGACTGGGGATCGCTGATCGGGCTGCGTATCGCCGCCGAGCAGTCCGACCGGGTCGGGCGGCTGGTGGTGGCCAACGGTTTCCTGCCCACGGCACAACGGCGCACCCCGCCCGCCTTCTACGCCTGGCGCGCCTTCGCGCGCTACTCCCCCGTCCTGCCCGCCGGCCGAATCGTCGGCGTCGGGACCGTTCGCCGGGTGCCGTCGAAAGTGCGGGCCGGCTACGACGCGCCTTTTCCCGACAAGACGTATCAAGCCGGGGCCCGAGCGTTCCCCCAGTTGGTGCCCACCTCGCCCGACGACCCGGCGATCCCGGCCAACCGGAAAGCATGGGATGCGCTCGGCCGCTGGGAAAAGCCGTTCCTCGCCATTTTCGGAGCCCGTGATCCCATCCTCGGAAAGGCGGACACGGCCCTGATCAAACACATTCCCGGCGCCGCGGGCCAGCCCCACGCCCGCATCAACGCCAGCCATTTCATCCAAGAGGACCGCGGCCCCGAATTGGCCGAGCGCATCCAGTCTTGGCAACAGGCCTGGCTCTGAGCGAAGGTCAGCGGGCGTTGACCAGCCGTACGAAGCCGCGCATGGCCGCCCTGCTGGCGACGTGACGCGCTCTAGCGAGCGCCGAGCCGCGCTCGGGTGGCGAGGCGGCGCCGAGCCGCGGGAACAGCGCCAGCGCGTTGTCGCGCTCGATCGCCGCGTGGCCGTCCGGGCGCAAACCCGGGTAGGCCTCCAGGCCGGCGGCGAACAGCTTCCCGGCCGCCGTCGGCGCGAAGGGCCAGTCCGAGCCGAAGGTCACGTGGCCGGGCTTGGCGAACGCCAGCAGGCTCGGCAGCGCGGCGGCGCTCGAGGACAGCGCGGTGTCGAAGTAGAAGCCGGCGAAGTCGTCCAGGCTGTCGCTCGGGCTGCGCCCAGTGTCGCCCATGATGCCGACGGCCATCCGGTGCGAGGCGTAGGGTACGAACCCGCCCGCGTGGCTGAGGATGAACTTGATGTTCGGATATCGGTGGCAAATGCCATTGCGCACAAACAAATACGCGGCGCGGGTCGTGTCGAGCAGGAAGTCGACGGCGAACGGGGCGACCCCGTCGATCACCGGTCCGGGCAGCTCGCCGGGATGGATGAACGCCACCGCCGAGCGCGCGTCCAGCGCGGCGAATAGATCGTCCTGTCCGTCCTGCCCGAGGTAGGTCCCGGCACTGTTGGCGAGCAGCACCACCCCGTCGGCGTGCAATTCGTCGAGCGACCTGGCGACCTCGCCGACGGACTCGCGCAGGTGCGGCAGCGGGATGGTGGCGAAGAATCCGAACCGGTCGGGTTGGTCGGCGACGAGCCCGGCGAGGTAGTCGTTGAGGTCGCGGGCCAGCGCGGCCGCGTCGGCCGCGTCCGGCAGGAATGTGGTGCCCGGCGTCGACACCGAGAGTATGGCGGTGGCGACGTTCAGTTCCGCCATGGTCCGCAACGACCCGTCCGGGCTCCAATCCGGCAGCGCCCGGCCTCCCGCCTCGTCAATCCTGGCTTTTCGCAGCATGTCTCGGTAGAAGGCCGGGATGGCGTGGTGGTGAGTGTCGATCCGCAACATCGGGTGCATCGCTCCTCTTGAGGTCGGTGATCAGCGATCGGGAATTCCCGCTCCAGCGAGCGCGGGAACGACGTCCTCCTCGTGCAACAGTGACGCGGCGCCGATCTTGAATTGGGTGAGTTTGTCGATGATCGTTTGTCCCTCTGGAGTGTGGCCCCAGATGCTGATGCCGCGGTAGGTGGCGGGCTCCCAGGTGGCCTCGTCGACCACGATCGGATTCCATCCGACCTCCCATTCGAATCCCGACGGCGTGACGGCGTAGAAGGACAGCTCCTTGTCGTTGGTGTGCTGACCCACGCCCAGCGCCATCCGGAAGCCGAGTTGTTTCACTCGCTGGTAGGCGCCGGTCATGTCGTCGAGGTCGGCCACCTGAATGTTGAGGTGCTGCACGCGAGTGCGGATCGGGTTCAGCCGCATGCGGTCGACGGCGGCGACGGCCACGGTGTGATGACGCTGATTGACCCGCAGGAAGCGGATTTTGAACTTGAGGCCGCTGATCGTTTCGTCGATGAAATCGGTCAGCCGCGCGTCGAACACCGTCTGGTAATACCCACGCACCTGCTGCGGCCGCTTGCTGGTGACGGCGACATGGCCCATACCCGCTGCGCCGGTGACGAATCCGCCTCGCGCGGCCATCTGCAGCGGCTCCACGCCGGCCCGCGCTCGAGTGAAGACCTCTTGGGTGAGGCCGTTGGGTCCGGGGAATCGGACCAGCCGCTCCACACCGCGCAGCGCCGCCTCCTCGTCGGTGCCTTCGGTGGCCGGCACTCCGTGTTGCCTGATGCGGGCCAGGATCGTGTCGAATGACGCGTGGTCATCGATCTGCCAGCCGAGCGCGGTGACGTCCTCGGCGGGTCCGTGCTGTAGCAGAAACCGGCACTGGTTGTCATCGAGGCGAAATCGCATGACGTCGGTCGCGCTGTCGTCGAGGTGCATGCCGATTGCGTCACGGCCGAATCGTCGCCAGTCGCTGAACTTCTCGGTCTCGATCACGATGTAGCCGAGGTGGACGTTGCCGAAAACCGACGTGTTCATTGCTGCGCCTCAAGGAACTCAATTGCCAACCGGTTGAACAGTTCTGCGCGCTCCCACTGCATCCAATGCCCGGTCTTCGAGGTCATCACCAGCTGCGCGTTCGGCAACAGGTTGAACAGCATCGGTCCGCCGGAAGGGCGGTTGACCTTGTCGTCACGGCCCCATAGGACGAGCGTCGGCGTCTTCAAGTTTTTCAGTCTGCTGTCCCGGGTCAGGTCCATCCGCCACAAGGTGCGCGGGGCCGTCGGCCCGGACGGGCGGCGCAGTGGCGGGTCGGCGATCACCTCCGGGTCGATGGAAGCCTGGTAGCGCAGGTCGATGAGATCCTCTGGTACCGCCGCGCCGTCGTACACCAGATACGTGCGGATGAACGCGGCTAGCTTGTCCCGACTCGGGCCCTCTCCGCCGTAGTAAGACAGCAGGGCCTTCAACCCCCGCGTGGGAAGGCCTCTCGTGGTACCGATTCCACCCGGTCCCATCAACACGAGCTTGCCGACACGTTGCGGGGTATCCAGCGCCAGGCGCAGCGCCGCCGCGCCGCCGTACGAGTTGCCGACGAGATGGGCGGTCTCGATACCGAGTTCGTCGATCAACCCGCGGATCATGTCGGCGAGGTAGCCGAAGGGATCGTCGTGGTCGACGCCCTTGACCGACCTGCCGTATCCCGGCATGTCGGGCACGATGACGCGGAAACGCTCCGCGAGTGCGCCGATGTTGCGCGTGTAATTCGACACGCCAGACGCGCCGGGTCCGCCGCCGTGCAGCATCACGACGGCCGGTCCGGCGCCGGCTTCGCAGACGAAGACCGGTTTCCCCGCGACGGTGACCGTGTGCTCGATCGCGTTGGTGAGCGTCATGCGGTCGCCCCGATTCGGGGCGCGGTGTGGATGGTCGCGCGCAGCTCGGTGAAGCCGGACGGTGGTGGCGGCAGCGGCTGTCCGGGCCTCGCCGCTGCGTAAACGAATCCGTCCGGGCGCACCGCGACCGCCGCGGCCTTCTTGCCACGCAGCCAGCGGGTCAGTACCCCGTCGCAATCGCCGAGCGCGGCACGGCTTCTGGTGACGGCCAGCGGTTCGGCTCCCAGCCGCCGCCACCGATCCGCGCCGGCGGGTGCCGCGCCGAGATGCATTACCACCCAACGCCCTCCGATGACATCGTCGAGCCGCCGCCTGGTCCCCTCGGCGTCCGTGATCCATGGTTGCGGCAATTGCCAACCCACGGCCGGATGCGACTCGGCGGCCAACAAGCCGGCGCGGTACCGCGCGTTGGGAATCCAGATCAGCTTCTGTCCGGCCGCGAGGACCCCGGGCAACCGTGTCAACGTTCGCAGGAGGTGATTTCGCAGGAAGGCCAACGTCTTTCGGCGCTCGGTGATGAGCCGCCCGTTGCGCACCGACCGGCGGGTGACCGTGATGACGTGAGGTTTGCGTTCGGCCTGGTAGCTGTCCAGGAGCGAATCGGGCGCCTGCCCTCGCACCACGGCCGCCAATTTCCAGCACAGGTTGGCCGCATCCCGCACACCGGCCGACATGCCCTGACCGATCCAGGGCGGCATCGCGTGGGCGGCATCGCCGGCCAAGAAAATCCGGCCGACGCGCCACCGGTCGGCGACCCGCACGTGGTGGCTGTATATGACGGCGCGCAGGATTTTTACCTCGTCCTCGGTGATGCCTTGCTCGTGCAGAACCTGCCAGACCGCCTCATCGGTGACGAGCTGTTGCTCGTCCTCGTCGGTGCGGGCCGGGTATTCCCAGCGGTGATGACCCAGCGGCGTGGGGCAGTCCACGGTCGGGCGGGCCGGGTTGCAGTGAAACCGCAGCCGGTCGTGACCATCCCACTCGCGAATCACCTTGGTGTCGATCACAACCCAGCGTTCGGTGTAGGTGCGCCCGGCGTAGCCGACACCGAGCAGGCCGCGGGTCGGCGAGGAACCACCATCGGCGGCGATCACGTAGGAAGCCCGAAGTCGTGTGAAGGTGTCGGTGCGAAGATCGGCCAGCATGAGTTCGACCCACGACTCGCCATTGGCCGCGCGCAGGCACTCGTGCTCGAGTAGCACCTCGACGTTGCCGAAGCGGTCGACGCCCTCGCGGAGCACGTGGTCGACCGCGGGTTGGTACAGGAACTGCTGCGGCGGATGCCCGCAGCCGCGGGGCGTCATGGTGGTTTCCACGAACGGCACGCCGTTGGCGTCGACCCAGGCCAACGGCCGGTCGGGCAGCATGTCGCGTTGCAGCCGATCGGCCAAGCCGATGGACTGCCAGATGCGCATCACCTCCTCATCGGTGGAGATGGCCCTCGCCCGCCCGTACACGTCCGGGTCGCGCTCGATCACGACAACGCTAAGCCCCAGGCGGCCAAGCAGATTCGCCGCAGTGGCACCCGTGGGGCCATAGCCGATCACCGCCACGTCGTAGACCGGATGCTCGTCCATTGCCGTCTCGCCTTCGCGTCGCACTTGATTCTGTAGTGATCGCTACGGTAATGTAGTGATCACTACGGAGTCAAGACCCAACGGCAAGGAGTTCCCGTGGCCACCAGCGACAAGCCACAACGGCGCCGCCGCCTCGACGGGGAGACGTCCCGGGTCCGTATCTTGGACGCGGCCACCGAGATCGCCAGCGAGCGCGGTTACGAGGGCACCAGCATCGCGCTGGTCAGCGCCAAGTGCGGTCTGCCGGCCAGTTCCATCTACTGGCACTTCAAGGACAAGGACGACCTGATCGCCGCGGTGATCGAACGCAGCTTCGCGCACTGGCTTTCGGCGTGGGAGATGCCGCGCGAAGGCAGCGCGCGGGAGCGCCTTGTCACGATGGCGATGCAAATCGCCAAGGCGCTGTTGGACTCTCCCGACTTTCTGCGGCTCGGATTGATGCTCGCCCTGGAACGTCGGCCCGTCGAGCCGCGGGCGCGTGCGATGTTCCTGGCCGTTCGCGACCGCGCGGTCGAGGCGCTCAGCCCGGCCATTCGAGAACTCGCGACGGGCCTGACCGACGCACAGGTCCGTCAGTTGGCCACCTACGCAATCGCGGGGGCTGACGGCCTGTTCATCGCCAAGGAGGTCGGCGGCGACTCCGTGGACCTGCCGGCCTTATTCGAGATGCACGCGGCCGCCCTCTACGACAGCGCCCTGCGCATGATCACCGAGTCCAAGTGACCGCCCCCCAGCGATGGCCGGTGGCCATCATCGGGTCGGGGAACATCGCCACCGACCTGGTGCTCAAGATCGCACATAGCGACGGCCCCCTCAGCGTGGGCGCCATGGCGGACGGACTCGACGGCCTACTGCGCATGCCGGACTTCGCCGATATCAAGCTGGTCCTCGACGCCACCTCGACCGCCGCGCACCGCGCCAATTGGGAGGCATTGCGAGACAACGGAATACGAATGCTCGACCTCACCCCCGCCTTGATCGGACCGTTCTGCGTGCCAGCGGTCAACCTCGACGAACACCTCGACGCCCCGAACCTCGACATGGTCACCTGCGGGGGGCAGGCGGCGGTCCCGATCGTCGCCGCCGTCGGCAACGTCGGAATCGTTTCCTACGCGGAGGCCGTCTCGTCCATCTCGGCGCAATCCGCGGGCCCGGACACCCGGGCAAGCATCGACGAATTCATCGAAACCACGGCCAGCGCACTGCGCACGGTCGGCGGCGCACAACGCGGTAAGTCGGTGCTGATCCTCAGCCCCGCGGAGCGGCCGGCGCCGATGCGCAACACGGTGTACTGCCTCGTCGCGGGGGATGCCGACCACCGCATGATCGAGGAAGCCATCCTCGATATGGTCGATCAGGTCGCTTCCTACGCGCCGGGCTACCGTCTCACGCAGGACTTACAGTTCGAGCTCTTCGGCCCCGAGCAACCGCTTTACATCCCCGAAACCGGCAAGTTCATCGGTACCCGAGTAACCGCGCTGCTGGAAGCTGACGACGACATCATGACCTCCGCCGCGAAGGCGACCGCCGAACGGATCGCGCTTCATGCGGTAGAAACCTCCGGGGCCACAACATGAGCCAACGCCTCTACGTGAGCGATGTGACCCTTCGTGACGGCATGCACGCGGTGAGCCACCGGTACAGCATCGGGCAGGTGGCCGCGATCGCGCGCGCCCTCGACGCCGCCGGAGTCGACTCGATCGAGATCGCCCACGGCGACGGCCTGTCCGGTTCCAGCTGTGTATACGGGTTTGGGGCGCACACCGACCTGGAATGGATCGAGGCCGTGGCCGGGGTGGTCCAGAACGCCCGAATCGCAACGCTCCTGCTGCCCGGCGTCGGTAGCCTTCGCGATCTCAACGACGCGCGCCGCGCGGGCGCGTCCGTCGTGCGCATCGGCACGCATTGCACCGGAGCCGAGGTTTCGGCGCGCTACCTCGCCTCCGCCCGCGACCTCGGCATGGATGCCGTCGGATTCCTGATGATGAGTCACTTGACCGAACCCTCGCAGTTGGCCACACAAGCCAAGCTGATGGAGAGTTACGGGGCGACGTGCGTCTACGTCGTCGACTCCGGCGGCGCCATGACGATGCACGGCGTCGCCGAACGGGTCGACGCCCTGCGTCAAACGTTAAGTCCGTCAACCGAAATCGGCATCCACGCTCATCACAACCTGTCTCTGGGAGTGGCCAACTCCATCGTCGCGGTCGAGCACGGCGCAGTTCGCGTCGACGCCTCATTGGCGGGCATGGGGGCCGGTGCCGGCAACGCGCCGCTGGAGGTGTTCATCGCCGCGGCATCTCGACTCGGCTGGGCTCACGGCTGTGACCTCCACCGGCTGCAGGATGCCGCCGACGATCTGGTCCGGCCTCTGCAAGACCGGCCCGTCCGAGTCGACCGTGAAACCCTGACCCTTGGCTATGCGGGCGTCTACTCCAGCTTCCTTCGCCACGCGGAAGCTGCCGCCGCACGATTCGACGTCGACGCCCGAACGCTGCTCGAGGAGGCCGGTCGGCGCGGCATGGTGGGCGGCCAGGAAGACATGCTGGTCGACATCGCGCTCGACCTCGTAAAGCCGACCTCCTAGGCCCAGCGTCGAGTTGTTGTCGCAAATCCGCGTGATCGCCGCAACTACTCGACGTTGGATGCCGTAACCGCGAGTACGGCTTCCGCCAATTCGGGCCGGCAGACCACCAGATCCGGCAACTTCGGGTCGGGCTGGTTGTACGCCAGTGCGGACCCGTCGATGCGAGAGGTGTGCAACCCAGCGGCCCGGGCCACCGCCACCGGCGCGGCGGAGTCCCACTCGAACTGGCCGCCGGCGTGCACGTACACATCGGACAGCCCTTGGACGATCGACGCGACCTTGGCTCCGGCAGAACCCATTTCGACCAGGACTCCGTCCAGCGCATCCCGTACGTTCAAGGCGATGGCGGGTGGACGGGTACGCGACACCACGATGCGCGGCTTGCCCGGCACGGCTGGGGGCGACGCTATCTCCGGAGTCGCCAGCGTGATGCCTTGGGCGGGCAGCGCCACCGCGCCCGCGACCAACTCGCCGGACTGCCAGAGTGCGACGTGCACGGCCCAGTCGTCGCGTCCAAGCTCGGAAAATTCTCGCGTGCCGTCCAGCGGATCGACGATCCAGACGCGGTCCGAGCGCAATCGAACCGGGTCATCGGCGCCCTCTTCGGACAGCACCGCATCACCGGGGCGCTCCGCGGTAAGGGCCTCCATCAGAAAATCGTGAGATCGCTTGTCCCCCGCGGCTTTCCGGTCACTCGGTGCCGCGTCGGAGAATTCTTCCCGAACCGCGAGCAGTAACCGACCTGCCTCGGTGGCCAGCCGTGCGGCCAGATCATGGTCATTCATTCGGCAACTCCGGGAATGTTCAAAATGTTGGTAGCGATGACCAACTTTACCCTGTCATGCCGTTTCGCGGTCACCAACCCGACGGCCAGTTTCACCCGTAATCTGGTGACCGTGAGCGGCAACGCCAACGTTTCTTTGATGAGGCGGTTGCGGCACACCTCGCGGGGGCGGGTGATCGGGGTCGGCATTGTGGTGGCCGTAGTGCTGGTCGGGGTCCTCATCGTGGTGGGCGTGCAGCTGACCCAGCGCCGGCAAGGCGCGACGACGCCCAGCACGTCGCCGTCGTCGGCGGCCCCGGAGAGCTTCGCCATCCCGGGTTGCTACAACCCGTCCGTTCCCCCGGTCGCGCGCCCCAAGCGGCTCAACGTATTGGGTTGCGCCAGTGTGGCCGTCGCGCTGCAGGACATGTCGTGGAGTTCGTGGGGGCCGCAGGGCGCCGACGGGACCGGCACGGCATTGTTCAAGCTCTGTGATCCGAACTGTGCGACGGGATCTCAATTGACCGAGCCGGTGGTCGTGCACGCGTGGAATCCGCAGCCGCCGCGACGCGAGGCGATCTGCCAGGTGGGCTTGCAGATTTTCGCCGACATGATCCTGGCCTTCCCCAAAGGCGTTCCACCACCGAACGTGCAGAAGATGAACACCCAGTACAACGGGAATCCGGCCGTGCACTTCGCGAACTACTCGAGCGGCGACACGCGCGGCACCCAGTTCATCGGCTACACATTCTGCAACTAATCGGTCGTCAGACCTCGATGACGACAGCGCCACCCTGGCCGCCGCCGGCGCACATCGCCGCGACGCCGATGCCGCCGCCGCGGCGGCCGAGCTCGTAGGCCAGCGTGGTCACCATGCGCGCACCTGAGGCCGCGATCGGGTGGCCCAGGCTGCAGCCGCTGCCGGAGAAGTTCACCTTCTCCTCGTCGAGGCCGTATTCGCGGCACGCCGCGATGGGCACGGAAGCGAACGCCTCGTTGATCTCCCACAGCGCGACGTCGCCGGGCGCCAGACCGGCCCGCTGCAACACCTTCCCGATGACCTTGACCGCGCCGAGACCGCAGTCGCGGGCCGGCACGCCCGCGGCGGCCCAGGCCCTGACCGTGCCCATCACGTTGAGCTTCTCGGCCTGGGCGTAGTCGCTGTCGACGAGCGCGACGGCGGCCGCGGCGTCGTTGGTGCCGCTGCTGTTGCCCGCGGTAATCGAGAAACCCTCGATCTCGGGGTGTAGGACCTTCAAGCCGGCCAGTTTCTCGACGGTGGTGTCGCGACGCGGATGCTCGTCCACGGCGAACTCGGTGACCGAGCCGTCGAACTGGGTGATCTTCAGCGGCAGGATCTCATCGGCGAACTTGCCGGCGTCCTGGGCCGCGACGGCGCGCTGATGCGAGCGAGCCGCCCAGGCGTCCATCTCCTCGCGCGTGATGCCGACCGCCTGCGCGGTATTCCAGCCCACGGTGATGGACATGTCCTTGGCCGGCGCGTCCGGCGTCTCCACGTGCGTCGGCGGCATCCAGCGCTCCTCGAACTTCAGCTCGGGGCCGGGGATCCGCCAGTTGGTCAGCGGCGTCATCGACAGCGACTGCACGCCGCCCGCGATGAGGACGCGCTCCATGCCGGAACCGATCTGCGCCGCGGCGTTGCCGATGGCCGTGAGGCTGCCCGCGCAGTGGCGGTTGACCGACTGCCCCGGAACGTGCTCCAGGCCCGTCGCGGTCGCCGCATAGCGGGCCAAATCGCCACCGCCGTAATGTGATTCGGCGAAGATGATGTCGTCGATGTGTGCGGGGTCGACGCCCGACCGGCGGACCACCTCGGGAAGCACGGCGGTGATCAGGGTCTCGGGCGGCGTGTTGACCAGCGTCCCCTTGAACGAGCGGCCTATCGCGGTCCGGACGGCTCCGACAATGACGGGTGTTCCCATGTTCTCGACCTCGTTGTTGTGGGCGGTCAGACGCCGCGAATCGTATCAAATACTGTATAGACAATAGTAATGGTCTAAATTCCGGTTGCCGGCCCCTGTGACGGCGCTAACAATTAAGCGGTTCGGCTAAATACGGGAGGCCACCCCTTGGCGAGCCCCGCCAGGGCGAGGTGACGGTTGCGCTGGAGACCGCCGGGTAATGCCACTCCGACCACCATCACCCTCGAACAGATCAACGACGGGTATCGCGACATGCTCGAGGGCGGCATCATCCGCTATACGGACGCCGACCGCGGGTAATCGGCGGCTGCATTGGCACAATGACCTGATGACAACCAGATCGCTCGCCGCCCCGGCCGCCACCCAACAGCTCGCCTACCGTGTCGCGGCGATGCTGCTCGGCATTGGCACCCTGCACTTCGTTGCGCCCAAGCCCTTCGACTCCATCATTCCGGTCGAGTTGCCGGGCAGCCCAAGGCTCTACACCTACGCATCGGGCGTGGCCGAGCTGACGATCGGGGCACTGCTGGTGCCGCAGCGAACCAGGCGGTCCGCCGCGCTGGCCGCCGTTGCGCTGTTCATCGGCGTCTTCCCGGGCAACGTCAACATGGTCCGGTTGTGGTGGGGCAAGCCGTGGCCCATGCGCATCGTCGCTTTGGCCCGCCTGCCGCTGCAGATCCCGATGATCACCACCGCGCTCAAGATCTGGCGCAACAGCTGACGCGTTGGCTAGTTGTCACCCGCGCCGCAGCCATCCCCGCCGGTTTTTCACTTGCGCCACTGCCGTCCCTGCCGGCGGGCACATACGAGTTGCCTGCCTCACAGCGACAACGAGCGCGCTGGGCGGCCGGCACCGCGCTTCCTCGGCCGGGTTGTCGCTCAGAGGCGGGCAACTCCTGCATAGCCCGCTGGGGGAACTGGTGTTACAACTGTGACCGACTTCATGACGAAATCAGCTGCGGGACAAGCGAATCCCACAGGGTTGATCTCATCCCACATCGACGGAGCGGCCGAGATAAGCCATGAGCCGGGCGGTCGGCGTCGCATCCGGCGGCGCGGTTTGCGCCGGGCCGAACCCGCCCGGTCGCCGCAACATCCCCTCCGGCACCGACCCCACCAGCTCGCGGCACATCGCCAGCAGGTCGGCGGGCAGCTCGATCAGTCGCCCCTGTGAGCGATGGACGTCCCAGGCGTGCATGGCCAGGTCCGAGACCGGATACGTCAGCGCCCGACGCAGAGGGACCTCACCTTCCGGCGAGGTCCGCATCCCATCCATGTCGGCGTTGGGCAGGGCGTCCGCCAAGCGCGTCGCCAGCTCGCGAAGCCGCGCCGCCGGATCCTCGCATACCCAGTCCGAGGGTTGCGAGGGCCGGTCCCAGATCTCGCCGTTCTCCACGAGGGTCGCAATTTTGGCCGCGCTGCCGGTGACATGGCCAACCAGATCGCGCACACTCCAGCCCTCTAAATTAGACGGCTGCGACCAGCTGTCCGGCGCTATCCGGTCGACGGCGTCGATCAGTAGATCGAGCGCCTCGGTAGCCATCACGCCGATCCTGGAAGTCGTTTCGTCCATGGCGTGTATCTCCTTGCGGATAAGCGGCTTCGGCCTCCGCCACCGTCGACCGCGCACGTGCAGAAGTCTAGGGCCGCAACTCCTCGTCGAGCCAGCCGATTGAACTCCTCGACCGCGCACGCTAAGACTTGAGATCGGCTGATTACCCAGGAGGGCCGTTTGGACAAGGCAGACATCGCCGCATTGCTCGCGCTGGCGGCCGCGCTGATGGTGGGCGCCGGAGACGTCGCCCAGCAGCGATCCGCTCAGCAGGTCACCGATCAATCAGTCGGCACCTTCACCCTGTTCCGCCGGCTGCTGCGCGACCGGAGATGGTGGGTGGGCAGCCTGGTGGCCGCGGCCGGTTTCGGGTTCCAGGCCGCGGCACTGGGCCTGGGCTCGGTGGTGCTGGTGCAGGCGCTCCTGGTGACCTCGTTGCTGTTCGCATTGCTCATCAGCGCGAGGGCGAATCATCGCAGAATCACTCGCCAGCAAGCGATTTGGGCGGTTTTGCTTGCCGCCGCGGTGGCGGTGGTGGTGACCGTCGGCGACCCCCAGCAGGGGACGCCGCGCGGCTCGGCGCAGACATGGACCATCGTGGCGCTGGTGATGGGCCCGGCGCTGATCCTGTGTGTGATTGGAGCGCGGATGTTCCCGGGTTCGGTCGGCGCATTGTTGCTGGGGCTGATGTCCGGTTCCCTGTGGGGCCTGTTTTCGGTGTTGACCAAAGGTGTGGTCGACCAACTCGACCGCGGCATCCCAGCCTTGTTGCGCGCACCCGAGTTGTACGTGTGGGTGGTGATCGCGGTCGCGGCTACCGCCTGGGAACAGTCGGCATTTCGGGCCGGGCCGCTCACCGCCTCGCTCCCGGCGGTCACCGTCGCCGAGCCCATCGTCGGCTCGCTGCTGGGCGTCACCGTGCTGGGAGAGACGCTGCACAGCAACGACATAGGCTGGGTGGCCTTGGGCTTGTCGATAGGCCTGATGGCGGCGGCGACGGTGGCGCTGGCCCACAGCCAGGCCAGTGACACGCCGCCGACTGACCAAAAGCACGCCCCCGCAACGTAAAAATCCCAATAGCCTTCTGCCGTTTACTTGTTGACGGTAGCCATCCGCGACGCCGCGCGCGTATGGTGTGGCCGCCGAGGCGGTGCAACGATCGAATTCACGCCGCGCGGCGCCGCAATACCTGGTTTCGGGGTAGGTTGGCCGCGGGTTCGGTCGTACCGCCTTGAGGAGGGATAGATGAGCACATCGGAAAAGGCGTCGAAGCCGCGCGCCGGGCAGCCGGTAATCCACCTCTCCCAGCTGTTGCGTGCGCCCGTGCTATCCCGTTCCGGCGAAACGGTGGGCCGGGTCGAGGACGTGATCGTGCGGCTGGGCGGGGCGGAGGAGTACCCGCGCGTGGCCGGAATAGTCGCGGGGGTCGGCGGACGCCGGGTCTTCATCGGCGACAAATCCATCGACGCATACTCCGTGGATCGAGTTCTGTTGACCAAGAACAAAATCGACCTTCGCGGGTTCGAACGCCGCGAGGGTGAGGTGTTGTTGCGCACCGACGTGTTGGGCCACCGGCTGATCGACGTGGCCACCGTCGAGCTGGTGCGCGCCTACGACGTCGAGCTGGAACAGACCGGCCAAGGTTGGATGGTCACCCGCCTGGACACCCGCCGCCCACCGCGATTGTTCGGGCTGATCAAGCATTCGGGCGGGCATGCGTCTCGCGATTGGAAGGCATTCGAGCCGCTGATCGGCCACGCCCGTTCGGATGCGGTCCGACGCCTCTCGGACCGGTTCGGCGAGCTCAAAGCCGCAGAGATCGCCGATCTTCTCGAGGAGGCGGACAAGGCCGAGGGCGGCGAGATCCTCGACCGCGTGCACAGCGACCCCGAATTGGAAGCCGACGTCTTCGAAGAACTCGACCCGGAGAAGGCCAGCCGGTTGCTCGACAACATGCCGGACAACGAGGTCGCCGCGCTGCTCGGCCGGATGCGCGCCGACGACGCCGCCGATGCGATCGCCGACCTGCGCCAGTCCCGGCGCCGGCGCGTGCTCGAGCTGATGCCGGCCCCACAGCGCACCAAGGTCATCACCTTGATGGGGTTCAACCCCGAAAGTGCCGGCGGCCTGATGAATGTCGACTCGGTGACGTGTTCGCCCGCCGCCACCGCGGGCGAGGCGTTGGCGTTGATCGCCGCGTCGCACAGCATTCAGCCGGAAGCCCTGATCAAGGTGCACGTGCTCGACGAGGACCAACGCCTTGACGGCGTCGTTTCAGTGATCACCCTGTTGCAGGTCGATCCCGCCGAAAAGCTCGGTGCGCTAATGGATTCCGATCCGGTACGGGTTAACGCCGACGCGGACCTGACCGATATCGCGCTGCTGATGGCCGATTTCAATCTCTACTCCATACCCGTCGTCGACGAGCAGGACCGCCTACTCGGGGTGGTCACCGTCGACGACGTGCTGGAGGCGACCATCCCCGAGGACTGGCGCCGCCGCGAGCCCGCGCCCCGCCCCATCCGCGAAATCGTCGCCGACGACCGTGACGCACCGCCAACGGGAGGTAGCGCGCAGTGAGCCCCGGTGGCGAGAACCCCGCCCAGGCCGACGGGCCGGGCGTCGACGTTCAGGGCTCCGAGCCGGCGCAGCCGCGGCGCACCGCCGTCCTGGACAGCGCTCACGTGGGGGATATCGAGGGCGCGTTCGGACGCATCAGCGTCGGCGAGACCGAGCATGCCCGGACCTGGCGGACGCGGCTGCTGACCCTGCTCGCGATCGTCGGGCCCGGAATCATCGTGATGGTCGGCGACAACGACGCGGGCGGGGTCGCCACCTACGCCCAAGCCGGCCAGAACTACGGCTACTCACTGCTGTGGGTATTACTGCTGCTGATCCCCGTGCTCATCGTCAACCAAGAAATGGTGGTCCGGCTCGGCGCGGTCACCGGGGTCGGACACGCCCGCCTGATCAACGAACGCTTCGGCCGCGGCTGGGGCTGGTTTTCGGTCGGCGACCTGTTCTTGCTCAACTTCTTGACCATCGTCACCGAGTTCATCGGCATCAGCCTGGCCGCCGAGTACATCGGCGTCTCCAAATACGTTGTGGTACCGGTCTCGGCGGTGGCGTTGGTGGCGATCATGGCCAGCGGCAGCTTCCGTCGATGGGAGCGGGCCATGTTCGTGTTCATCGCCGTCACGCTACTGCAGATCCCGATGCTGTTGATGTCGCATCCACAGTGGATAAATGCGGCGAAGTCCTTTGTCGTGCCCAGCATTTCGGGCGGAATCAGCTCGGACGCGGTGCTGCTGATCATCGCGATCGTCGGCACCACCGTCGCTCCGTGGCAGCTGTTTTTCCAGCAGTCCAATGTCGTTGACAAGCGCATCACTCCCCGGTTCATGGCCTACGAACGCGCGGACACCGTGCTGGGCGCCTTCGTCGTGGTGGTCGGCGCCGCCGCGCTGGTGATGACCGGCGACTGGGCCGCCCGCTCCACCAACACCGTGGGTGGCTTCACCGACGCCGGCACCATCGCCCATCTGCTCGGCCAGCATCGCGAGACGCTTGGCTGGATTTTCGCGATCGTGCTGATGGACGCTTCGATCATCGGTGCCGCCGCCGTCACCCTGGCCACCAGTTACGCCTTCGGCGACGTCTTCGGGCTGAAACACTCACTGCACCGCGGCTTCTCCGACGCCAAACAGTTCTACCTGTCCTACACCGCAATGGTGGTGCTGGCCGCCGCGATCGTCCTGATTCCCGGCGCCCCACTCGGGCTGATCACCACCGCCGTGCAGGCCCTCGCCGGTCTACTGCTGCCCAGCGCCAGCGTATTCCTGCTGCTGTTGTGCAACGATCGAGAAGTATTGGGCCCCTGGGTAAATCGGCCCTGGCTGAACTGGGTCGCCGGGCTGATCGTGGGCACGCTACTGCTGCTCTCGGGAATCTTGATGGCCACCACGCTGTTTCCCGGAATCGATGTCGTGGTGGTGTCCGGCTACCTGGTAGCGGCCATGGTCGTATTCGCTACCGCAGCCGCACCTGCGCTGCGCTGGATGGGCCGCCGCCGACCCGCTCGCCCCGTCGCACGCTTCCCGGCCCGCGGTGTCGACCGCAGCACCTGGCGCATGCCCCCGCTGACGCTGCTCGAGCCGGTCGTCTGGTCGCCCGGCACCCGACTGGGCATGATCGCGCTGCGCACGTATCTGGTCGCCGGCGCGCTGCTACTCGTGGTCAAAGCCATCCAACTCAGCCGCTGACCGTTTGCACCCGGCGAGCCACCTCGCCGTACCGCTCGAAGCGCTCCAGATCGGCGACGGCGTTGTACATCACCAATCGCGTTGCCATCCCTGCGTATTTCGCGACCAACGCGTCGGCCAGCCCATCCCAGGTCGACTCGGTCGCGAACAGCGCGATGTGATCGTCGCTGACCTGAGCCGCCATCCCGGCGAAGTCTCCGGCCTTCTGCTTCTCCCGAATCCGGGCGGTCGTGCCCTCGAAACCCGCCTCATCCCAGATGAACGCGTAGTTGGGCGTGCTGCCGTAGAACGCCATGCTGGCGCGCACGACTTCACGTTGCTTGGCGAGCTCTTCGTCGGTGTCTCCGACGATCGTCATGACGGGCACGATGAT
Organism: Mycobacterium sp. NGS11; assembly: GCF_059813315.1. Taxonomy (NCBI): domain Bacteria; kingdom Bacillati; phylum Actinomycetota; class Actinomycetes; order Mycobacteriales; family Mycobacteriaceae; genus Mycobacterium; species Mycobacterium sp. NGS11. The sequence continues at coordinate 245,555 of NZ_JCALEJ010000002.1, read as the reverse complement.
CGCGACGTCCGACGGCGACCGGCCCGCTTTCGCCGCCCCTTCGGCGACCGTCGGCAGCACGTGCCGGGCCAGGTAGCCCGGTTCGCCGATGGGGTGGACGTGCAGGCCGTCGGCAACTTCACCCGCCATCCGCAGCATCCACGGATTGACCGCTGCGATATCGACTTTGGGGTCCGGAGCGTCGATGGGCCCCGGGCTCCACTGCGGGGTGATGAAGTCGAGATCGTAGAAGTCACCGTGGTGGTCGAGTGTCCCTGAGCGAAACGCCGCGAAGCAGGCCTTGACCGCAAGCAAGTAGTCGCGCAGCCGGGGCCCTGGCCGCTCGAAGGCGGTGCCGTAGCGCCGCACCACGTGGGTGCGCACCTGCGTCCCGAGGCCCAGCCGGAACTTTCCCTTGGTGGCTTCCTGCAGCTCCCATGCCGCGGCGGCGGTGACGAAGGGGCTACGCGGGAAGGCCACCGCGACGCCCGTCGACAATTCGAGGTCCGGCGCGGCCTGCGAGGCTACGGCAGCATTCAGGTATGCGGTGCGGCCGGTCTCGGTGAACAACAGGCCGGAGAATCCGGCGCATTGCGTCCGCCGGGCAAGGTCACCGATTTGGCCGAGCGGCTGGGGAGTCGTCATCGCGTCGACATGCATGGTGGGAGCGTACGTCGAGCGAGTCCGGGCGCGTCGTCGCGTGGTCGTCGGCCGGAGGCGGCGAATCAGCGTTTGGTTGGCCGCCGGCTCACCGGGGCGGTGAAGCCTTCGGTGTCATCGAAGAATGCCCATTGCCCGTCGTCGTTGACCTCCATCCGCCACCCCAGCTCGGTGTCGCCGCCGACCGAGTTGACGAACCAGGCATGCGCGGCCTCCGCATTGGCGAAACTCTTCGTCGCGACGACCCGGCCCCGTGGGTCGAGAACGCGAAACTCAGGCATGGGATCTCATTATCCCTGCCAGCGAGTTTTCAATCGGCGAAATCGCTTATTTGCCGGTGAACCCCGGTTACACCGTGCGGGCCAGCCGGCCGGCGAGAATCTCGGCAAACCTTGCCGGATCGTCGAGCGCGCCGCCCTCGGCAAGAAGCGCTGTGCCGTAGAGCAATTCCGCGGTCTCCGCGACCGAGGGATCGTCGCCGCGGTCCTGGTGCGCTTGCCGCAGGCCGGTGACGAGCGGGTGGTTGGGGTTGAGTTCGAGGATCCGTTTACCCACCGGAACGGCCTGCCCGGAAGCGCGGTACATGCGCGCGAGCGCCGGCGTGATCCCGAAGGCGTCGGTGATCAGGCACGCGGGCGAGTCCGTCAGGCGGTTCGACAGCCGAACTTCCTTGACGTGATCGGTCAGGGTCTCCTTCAGCCAGGTGAGCAGGTCGGCGAATTCCTTCTGCTGCTCCTCACGTTCGGCCTCGCTCTCGTCGCCGTCGGCACTGAGGTCCACTTCGCCCTTGGCGATGGACTGCAGCGGCTTGCCGTCGAATTCGGTCACGGTGCCCACCCACACCTCGTCGACGGGGTCGGTGAGCAGCAACACCTCGTAGCCCTTGGCTTTGAACGCCTCGAGGTGCGGCGACTTCAATATCTGCTGACGCGACTCCCCCGTGGCGAAGAAGATCTGCGTCTGGCCCTCTTTCATGCGCTCCACGTACTCGGCGAGCGTCGTGGCTTCCTCCTCGCTGTGTGTCGAGGCGAACGAGGAGAGCTGCAGCAGGGTCTCTCGATTGTCGAAGTCGGACATCAGCCCCTCCTTGACGACCCTGCCGAATTGGGTCCAGAAGGTGCGGTAGTCCTCCGGGCGCTCGGACTGCAGATCCTTGATCGTGGAGAGGACCTTCTTGGTCAACCGGCGCCGGATGGCCTTGATCTGGCGATCCTGTTGCAGGATTTCGCGCGACACGTTCAGCGACATGTCCTGCGCGTCAACGACGCCCTTGACGAAGCGCAGGTACTCGGGCATGAGCTCGTCGCAGTCGGCCATGATGAACACGCGCTTGACGTAGAGCTGGATCCCGGTCTGGGCGTCCCGATTGAACAGGTCGAACGGCGCGTGCGACGGGATGAACAGCAGCGCCTGGTACTCGAACGTGCCTTCGGCCCGCATCGCGATGACCTCGAGCGGGTCGTCCCAGGCGTGCGCGACGTGCTTGTAGAACTCCTTGTACTCCTCCTCGGAGACCTCTTCTTTGGGCCTGGCCCACAGGGCCTTCATCGAGTTGAGGGTCTCGGTCTCGATCGTGACGGTCGGCTCGCCGCCCTCTTCCGTCGCGGGCGTGCTTCGCACGACCTCCATCCGGATGGGCCACGCGATGAAGTCGGAGTACTTCTTGACCAGGCTCCTGATCTTGAAGTCCGCGGTGTAGTCGTGCAGCTCGTCCTCGGCGTCCTCGGGCTTGAGGTGCAGGGTCACCGACGTTCCCTGCGGGGCGTCGTCCACCGACTCGATGGTGTAGGTGCCCTCGCCGCTCGATTCCCATCTGGTGGCGTCGCTCTCGCCGGCCTTGCGGGTGAGCAGTTCGACCTTGTCGGCGACCATGAAGCTGGAGTAGAAACCGATCCCGAATTGACCGATGAGTTCCTCGGAAGCCGCGGCGTTCTTGGCCTCGCGCAGTTGTTTGCGCAGCTCGGCGGTGCCGGACTTGGCCAGCGTGCCGATCAGGTCGACCACTTCGGCGCGGGTCATCCCGATGCCGTTGTCGCGGATGGTCAGGGTGCGCGCGTCCTTGTCGACGTCGATCTCGATGTGCAGGTCAGAGGTGTCGACGTCGAGGTCCTTGTTCCGGAACGCTTCTAGCCGCAGCTTGTCCAAAGCATCGGAAGCGTTGGAGATCAACTCTCGCAGGAACGAGTCCTTGTTGGAGTAGACGGAGTGGACCATCAGATCCAGCAGCTGCCGAGCCTCTGCCTGAAACTCCAACTGCTCAACGTGCGCGCTCATGAGATTCCCTTCGACAACATGACGTCCCAAATTTACCGAGCCGCCGACGCGTGGTGCGCAATAACCCCGTGCTCTCCCGGGGTCACCGGCTCTAGGCTGAACGGATGTCTGTTGCTCAACGCGAACGTGCCGCCCTTGTGGAGACCATGCGCGGCGTGGGGCCGGATGCGCCCACCCTGTGCGAGGGATGGAAGACGCGGGACTTGGCCGCCCACCTGGTGATCCGTGAGTACCGGCCCGACGCGGCGCCCGGCATTTTGATCCCCTTCTTCGCATCCCACACCGAGAAGGTGCAGAACCAGGTGGCCGAGCAGAACGACTGGGACGAGCTGATTAGCAAGGTCGCCGCCGGCCCACCGGTCTACTCGCCGTTCAAACTGCTCGACCCCGTGGCCAATGTGGCCGAGATGTTCATCCACCACGAGGATGTGCGCCGAGCGCAGCCGGGCTGGCAGCCGCGCTCCCTGGAGCCCGCGCTGACCAAAACGTTGCGGCGGACCCTGCCATTGATGGCCCGGCTCACACTCGCCAAGACGCCAGGCCGGCTGGCGTTGCGCACCCCGGAGGGCAAGACCGTGCTCACCGCGGGCCAGGGGCCGGCGGTGACGGTGACCGGGGCGTCCGAGGAGCTGCTGCTGTTCTCGGTCGGGCGACAGGCCAAGGTCGAATTCGACGGCGACGCCGCTGCGGTGCAGGCCGTCCGGGACGCGCCCAAGGGGCTGTAGGCGTCCGGCGGCCCCGCGCGATTCACCCAAAGGTCTCGCGCAGCTTCTTCTTGATCACCTTGCCGAATTGATTGCGCGGCAGCGTTTCGACGACCACCAGGTGCTCGGGGTGTTTGTATCGGCTGAGGCCGCGCGATTGGCAATGTCGCACAAGGGATTCCAAAGACACCTCGCGCGCCGTCGCGGGAACCACGACGGCACAGACGCGTTCGCCGGTGCGCGGGTCGGGAATTCCGATGACGGCGACATCGGCGACGGCCGGATGCGTGGCCAGCGCATTCTCGATTTCCAGCGCCGAGATGTTCTCCGCATTACGGATGATGGCGTCCTTGGTGCGGCCCGTGACGCGGACGTTGCCGTTCGCGTCGATCAGGCCGAGATCGCCTGTGCGCAGCCAGCCGTCGCTGTCGAACGCATCGGCGTCAAGCGTCGGGTCGGCGTAGCCGAGGAAGCATTGAGGTCCTTTGAGCCGCAGCTCCCCCTCGCGTCCGGCGCCCACCTCTGCGCCCTCGCAGTCGACCACGCGCACCTCGACGCCGGGGACCGGCGGGCCGACCGTATGGTCGAGCACCTCGGGCGCCGCGGTCAGCGAAGGCGAGGTCGCGCATGGAAACTCCGTCATTCCCCAGGCATTCGCGATTCCGGCCAGGCCGAAGGTTTCGCGGACCTGACGTCCCAGCTCGGCCGTGATGGGCGCGCCGCCGGCCAGGCAGCCCCGCACCGACGGGAACAGCGGCCGATCACCCTGCGTCCGTTGGGCTTCGAGGAACGCGACGAAGAATGGGGTCGCGGTGCCCAGGAAAGTCGGATTGTGCGCGGCGATGGCCCACGGTGTGGTAGCCGGGTCGAACGCCTCGAACAGGGCCAACCGCATGCCGGTCAACAGCGCGGTGGCGAGCATCGCGGCCCCACCGATGTGGGCGATCGGGAAGGCGACCGGATCCACATCTGTGCTGCTGGCGCCCACCATGCCCACCACTCCCGCCGAGCCGGCGATGACCGAGGTGTCGCTATGACGGATCCCTTTGGGGGCCGCGGTGGTTCCCGAGGAGTAGTAGATCCAGCGAGCCTCATCGGCGGAACTTGGTGGCGCCGGGAGGGCGTCGACGGCGGCGCCGGGCAGGCGCAGCGCACCGGCCGGCGGCGTTGCCAGATCGAGGGTGATGACGTCGAAGCCTCTGTCCGCCGACAATGCTCGGGCCAGGTCCCCGTATCCGAAGCCACGCCAAAGCTGGGGCACCACAAGGAATTCGGTGTGCAGTTGGCCGGTGATGAAGCCAACCTCGCTTTCCCGCAGGATGGGGATGATCGGGTTCTGCACGGCACCGAGCCGGGCCAGTGCGGCCATCACCACCATGGTCTCCAGCGTGGTGGGCAGCTGCCAGGACACGACGGTTCCCGCGCGGATGCCCCGCTCGGCGAGTGCGGCGGCGGTTGCGCACGCGGCGTCGTGCAGTTGACGCGCTGTCAGGCTTCGCCCGTATTCATCGACCAGCAGCGGCCGGCTCGATCCTCGCCGCGCCGCGTCGGCGATCAAAGCCCAGAATGTCACCGTGCCAGTCCCTTTCGGCTAGCGGGCCGACGGCTCGGTGGCGGGTGGGCGGAACCCCGAGTGCGCGATGGCGGTGGACACGCCGGTGCCGATCGGCCCCTTCGCGTCCACCAGGACCGCCGAGCCGCTGGCCACCCCGTCGTGACTGTGATGCGTCAGGGAGGCCAGCCCGATGTGGTCGCCCACCGGCAGCCGGCTGAGCGTGAGCGTGTAGTCGACATTGATGAATTGCAGGGAGTTGGTGCCCCAGTTGGCAATTGAAGCCGTGATGTCACCCGCCATCGCCACGCGGGTGAAGGCGGTGAGAGGTTCGTCGTCGATCAGCGGGCGCGTCTCGTGTATCCAGGTGTATTTCGGGCCGTCCGTGTGAGGCCAGTTCGGATCGGGGTTCTGGACATCGGCACCCCAGCCGTAGGTGCGCATGAACAGCGTCGAGTAGGCCTCGTCCAGCGGGATCGGTGGCATCTGCACGGGTGGTGACCAGACGTGCCCGTCGGGCTGCGTACCGCGGCGCAGAAACAGCGCGCTCGCCTGCGCGACCACCGCGCCGTCCTGGATGATCGCGGCTTCGACCAGACGTAATCGGCGTCGGTCCTGTCGGACCTGCGTGTGTACCTCGAGCGGCTCCAACGCGGTCGGACGGGGCAGGTCGACGGTCAACCGTGCCGGCTGCAGTTGCGCATCGGGAGCCGCATCCTCGACCGCCCACGCCAAGAGACCGCCGACAACATGTCCGCTGAGCGACGGCCCCCAGCCCCCGCGCGCGAATTTGGTTGGCACGAAGTAATTGTTGTCGCGCACAAAGTAGGGCACCGGTTCGGCCCATTGAGCTTCATCGGGCAAGATATCGGGCTCGGCCACTGCTTGACTCTCCACGGAAGAGGATCGCGGGCTCGGCTGAGGACCGCAACTGTCGATATTACAGTTACGCTTCCAGTCGCCGGAGATGCATCGTCCACTACGCCCGAAGCTCAGCTGATTGCGGCGCCCACCAGATGACCGATTGCGTAGGTGATCGCCAACGCGAGAGTGCCGCCGATGGCGTTGCGCAGCACCGCTCGGCCCTTTGGCGCTCCGCCCAATCCGGCCGAGACCGCACCGGTGATCACCAGCGCTGCGAGTACCGCGGCGACAGTGATGGGGACTCTCCACGTCGTGGGCGGAACCAGGATCGCGATCAACGGCAGCAGGGCACCAATGGCGAACGAGAGCGCCGACGACGATGCCGCCTGCCAGGGATTCGTCAGCTCCTCGGGATTGATCCCCAGTTCCACCTCGGCATGGGCGAGCAGCGGATTGTGGTCGGTGAGTTCCTCGGCAACGGTGCGAGCGGTCGCCGGCGTCAGGCCTTTTGCCTCGTACAGCGTCGCGAGCTCGTCCAATTCGGCGACGGGATCATCGCGCAATTCGCGGCGCTCCTGGCTCAACAGCGCCTTCTCCGTGTCGCGCTGGGTGCTGACGGAGACGTATTCGCCCAACGCCATCGACACCGCGCCCGCAACCAGTCCGGCGCTGCCGGCGGTCAATATCGGCGCGCGTTCGGCGGTTGCCGCCGCGACTCCCACCACGATGCCTGCGGTGGAGACGATCCCGTCGTTGGCGCCCAGGACACCGGCGCGCAGCCAATTCAGCTTCGACGACACCGAACCGACGTGGGGTTCGTGCGGATGTGACGCATTCGACACGGCCGCAACCATATAGATGAAAACCCTTGCCGACTAGCCAACGTAGCCTTCCCAAACAGACGCCGGCGCCGGGTCGGTCCGCGTCCATCGTGGTGAAAATGCCTGGTAATCAATGCGCGGCGGACGCGCCGAGCATGGTGACGCGCGGACGGGTGCCGGCGGCAAACACGTCGTCAGTGGGCCGGACCCAAAGGTCTGCACTGGCCGAGCCACAGCTGTTCCATAGGAAAGCTATTTAGCGTCGGGGTGGTAACGGGGGGTGTTCCATACGAACTTCCTTGCAAGTAATCCCTAGTGGATAGGTGAAGCATCATGAAGTTGAAGCAACTTGTCGGAGGGGTGTCCATCGCCGGAGCGCTCGGCGCTGCGGCCTTCGGAATGGGCGCCGGGGTTGCCAATGCTGCGCCCGGAGCGCCGCAGCCGCCGGGCAATCACGGCGGGGCGGCACCTGGTGGCGGCCACGCTCCCACCGGTCCTAACGATCCCGGCGGCCCGGGTGGACCGGGTGGTCCCGGTGGCCCGGGTGGTCCCGGCGGTCCGGGTGGACCCGGCGATCATCCTGGAGGCCCGGGGGGCCCGGGTGGACCGGGAAATCATCCCGGCGGCCCAGGCGGACCTGGCGATCACCCCGGCGGCCCGGGTGGACCCGGCGGCCCGGGCGGACCCGGTGGACCGGGTGGTCCCGGCGATCACCCCGGCGGGCCGGGTGGACCAGGTGATCACCCCGGTGGGCCCAACGGGTTCGGCGGACCGGATCCTCACCCTGGCGGCCCGTGGCATGGGGACGCCCAACGTGGTTACTTCCGCGGGGCGCCCTGGGGCGACGGTCCTGGACCGTGGGGGCCGGGCGCGCCGCCGCGGCCGGCATGGGATCGACCGCTCCCCCCGCCCGGTGGGCACTGGGATTACGGCCCGATCAATTACTGGGGCTACCAGGAAACACCCGTCTGGGATCCCGGTTTCCACCAGTGGGGTTTCTGGCTCTTCGGAGTGTGGGTCCCGCTGTGATCGATTAGCTGACAAGACGCCCGCTTCGCCGATTGGCGAAGCGGGCGTCTTCGCTTGCCTGCCGAGTGTGTTTCACGCCCGGCGCCGGCTCTAGCTTTTCGTGCCGACGGTCAGCAGGTCGGACACCAGCGCTGTCCACGCCGGGCGCGGGATCCGGTGTTGATCGGTGATGACGAACCCGGCGTCCTCAAACAACGCTCGCATCTCGGGCGCGGACGTGTTGTGCTGCGGCTTCCATCGAGCGTTCGCAGATGACTGCAGCCGCGGCTGCCGCGTGCTCAGCGCCGAAACGGCCACCAGGCCACCGGGAGCCAGCACACGATGGAATTCACGCAGCGCCGCCGGCTGATCGAAGAAGTGGAAGGCCGACGTCGTCACGACCGCATCGAGGGCGCCGGCGTCAAACGGAAGCCGCTCGGCCGGGCCGCGCATCCATTGCACCCGATCCGATCTGGCCCGAGCCTGGCCGAGCATGCCGTCGGACATGTCGACGCCGTAGATCTCGTCAGGCTGCAGTTCGCGCTGGATTCGATCGCTCAAAATGCCTGTGCCGCAGGCTATATCAGCGATCTTGCGTGCCCCGTGGTCGCGCAGCTGGGCAATCACCTCGTTGTGCGGTGGTCGGTACACCCACCGTTGCAGGAAGGGCAGATCGTACGCCGGCGCGAGGAAGCTCCACATCCGCGTGACGGCCTCATTGAGCCCTCGTCGCTGCGGCGCGGTCATTTGCTCAGCACCGAGCTGTAGTAGATGGTGTCGGCCATCGACACGGAGTCGTTGGTTTGCGGAATGGCATCAAGACCGGAGTCGGCCAACAGCTCACTCATCCGAATGCCATCGGAGCGCCACCCCAGGTTGTCCAGGTACACGGCGACGTCATTGCGCTCGCCCTGGTAACCGAGCTCGCCGAATTCCAGGTCGAAGCCATGCTCACGCCATTTGGCGGCGGCCCTGCTCATCATCTCCTGCGCTTTCTCGGTGTCTACCTCTGACATGTCCGGAATAGCTTCGCACGCCAGCCGGCTGCCGTCGGCGCTGAGTGCGGTGATGTTGTCCAGCAGTCGATCCTGCGCCTCCGGCGGCAGATACCCGAAGAGTCCCTCCGCGATCCAGGCCGTGGGTTGACTCTTGTCAAAACCGGCTTCGGCCAACGCTTTCGGCCAGTCATTGCGCAGATCGACGGCGACCGTGCGCAGCTCGGCCTGCGGGGCGGCGCCCAGCTTGGCCAGCGTGGCGGCCTTGAATTCGATCACCTGCGGCTGGTCGATCTCGAAGACCGTCGTATCGGCCGGCCAAGCCAACCGGTAGGTGCGCGCGTCCAAGCCCGATGCCAGAATCACGGCCTGCCGGATCCCGGCCTGCGTCGCTGCGTGAAAGAACGAATCGAAGAATCGGGTCCGGGCGGCCATTGCGGCGGGCATGTGTCCGAGCTTCCAGCCCGACTCGTGGTCGTCGACGTCGGCGGCCACCAGGTCGCCTGATATCCAGCGAGTGAAGAAGTCCACCCCGACGGCACGCACCAGCGGCTCGGCGAAACGGTCTTCGATCAGCGGGTTGTCGGCGTTCGTCGCGATCGCTCGCGCGGCTGCGACCATCGTCGCGGTCGCGCCCACACTGGTGGCCAGATCCCAGGTGTCGTTGTCTGTACGTGGCATGCGGCTGTTGTCCCCCTCGGATTCACAGGTTACTTAGCCGGCATAACGACCCAGGAGCTCGTGAAGTTCCCATAGCCCGCCCGGTCCTCGTGGCCCTCCGAGTTGCACCCGGTCCATTCGCGCCAGGGGCAAGGAAAGCCCGCGCCGATTATTGTGCGGCAATTGACCCGTCGACTGGCCGAATTGGCGAGCATGAACGCCCTTGACAGCCCGTGTCTTCAGACCTTCAGACGGTGACCAATTCGAAGACCGGGATGAGCCGATCCGTGCGTTGCTGGTACTCGCCGAACCCAGGGGCGCGCTCGACTACCACCGGGTATACCGAATCCCTTTGGTCACGCGGCAATTCGCGCGCGATCGCGGGCTTCGCAGGTTCCGAGCCGATCTCGACGGACACGCGAGGATTGGCGCGAATGTTGTGCGGGGCGAACGTGGTGTGTGGCAGGCGTCACTGCCCCGCTGTGGGCGGCGCGGCTTCGATGGTGGTCAGTTCGGCGAGACCGCTGACCCTGAGGACGGGCATCAGGATCGGGTGCGCGACGAGCCTGATGCTATCGGCGTGAGCGGCCAAGATGCTGATGGCCGCGCTGTCCAGGTACTCCACCGCGCTGAGGTCGACGAGCAATGCTGCGTCGTCGCCGGTGGCCTCCGTCGCGGCGCTGGCCAACGCCCGACTGAACGCATCGATATTGCTCATGTCTATCTCCCCCGCGGCGACCAACACGAAATTCCCGGCGCTGCCGCGCGCGGTATCGAGCATGAGCGGGGTGGTCATCAGGTGATCCTCGTGGATAGGTGGACGGTGGTGCCGCCGGCATCGGGCCGTATTTCGACATCACCCATGAGGCTTCGCATCAGTGGGATGCCCCGGCCGCGATGAGGATAGGAGGCCGGTTGCGGAGCCTTCCACGTGCCAGTGTCGGTGATAGTCAACTGAAGCTCGTCGCCGAGTGCGACCGCCCCCAGCCGGATTGTGCCCTGCGGTCTATGACGATGACCGTGCTCGATCGCGTTGGCGACGGCTTCCCCAGCGGCGACGAGCACGTTCAGGGCCTGCTCGGGGTCCAACCGGGCCCGAGTCAACCAGTTGCGCAAAGCATTACGGGTCGGCGCGAGCTGACTGACGTCTGCGGGAAACATCAGTTCCAGCGGGGCCGGGTGGCGGTAGAGCAGCAGCACGACATCGTCCTGATACCCGTCGCGCGGCGCGACGCGGGACATGATCTGGTTCGCCAGATCGTCCAGTTTCGAGGCACGGGAGTCCTGCGCGACGTCCGCGACGCGGGAGATGCCATGGTCGAGCGGAAGGCGGCGACGTTCGACCAGACCGTCGGTGTAGAGCAACAGCGTCGAACGCGCCGGAATGAAAACGCGAGCTTCGGGGCGAGTCCAGTCGCCTCGTATCCCCAACGCGATGGTGTGGCCATCGTCGAGGATCTGGGTGCTGCCGTCTCCGTGTATCAGGATGGGCGGCGGATGACCCGCGCTCGAGTAGACCAATTCACCGGTCTCGGGGGTGAGCACCGCACAGACCGCGGTGGTGCACTGTGCGCCGGGCAGCCGCGCGGCAAAGCGATCCATCCCCGCGAGAGCAGCACTAGGACTTGCGTTTTCGAACAATAGCGCGCGGCAGGCGCTACGAACCTGGCCCATCACGGTCGCGGCGGCCAGACCATGCCCGACACAGTCGCCGACGACTAACGCGATGCGCCCGTCGTCCAAATCGACGATGTCGTACCAGTCGCCGCCGACCTGGAGGGGTCGCGTCGCGGCCTGATAGCGCACCGCGAACCCGTTGGGCAGATCGGCGGGACCCAGGATCGCGTGCTGCAATGCCAGTGCGGTCTCGCGCTGCTGATCGACCTGGTACACCCGCTGCAAACCCTGGCCGAGGCGGCCGGCCAGGACGGTGAGCAAGGTCTGGTCCTCGAGGGTGAACGGGCGCTGCGCGGTCAAGTCCATCCAGACGACGAGCACGCCTTCGGGGTGCTGCAGCGCTATGCCCGCCGTTCCGGGTTGCGCCGCATTGGGGGTGAGCAGGTCTCCGTCGCGCAAAGCGCTGAGCGCCGCCTGGATGTGCGGCGCCAGGTCGTCCCACTGCGCGGGCTCGCCAACCGATACCACTCGCGGTGTGTAATAGGCGGATTCGGTCGAGGAGTTTTGCGTCGGGAAGGTGACGGCCAGAACGCGGCGCGCCCGCCAGAGCCGGCGCAGTTCCTCGGCGGCGGCTTGCACCGCGTCATCGACGGTGTCGGCTTGGGCCAGTTCCTGGTTGAGCGCGTGTTCGCGGCCCGCCGCCAGTGCCAAGGCGATCGCCGCGTGCCGGGCGAAGTCACTGACCAGATCGAGGTAATCGTTACCGAACGCGGGTTGGTGCGGGTCTCGCGCCACGGCGATGACGCCAAGCACCGCGTCATCCGCAATCAGCGGCATGACGATCGCGGAGCGTTCACCGACATCGGTGAAGCCCTCGATCGGGTATTGGAAGGAATCGGTGATCAGCGGAAGGCCGCGGCGGGCCACGCCGCCGGTGGTCGAGCCTTCCATCGGAACTTGTCGACCGATCACCTCCGAGGAGTAGCGGCCCGCAGTCGCGGCGACGACCAGGGTATCGACCTGGTCGGCAGGCAATTCGGCCTCCCGCGGAACCAGCAGGATGGCCTGCTCGGCGCCTGCCAGCTCCAGTGCCAAGTTCACGATGAGCTGCAACGGCCCCGTCTGCGGGTCGCCCGACAGCAGCGCGGTGGTGATCTCGCGGCTGGCCTTCGTCCATTTCGCCGATTCACGCTCTCGCTCGAAGAGCCGCGCGTTGTCAATAGCGGCGGCCGCCGCCGTGGCCATGGCGCGTACGGCGCCCTCCTGCGTGTCGGAGAACACCCGCCCGGGCCGGTCGTCGGCCAGGTATAAGCTGCCGAAGTTGGCCGCCCGCACGGTAATCGGGATGCCGAGGAGCGCGCGCATCGGCGGTTCGTGTCTGGCCAGCTCGACGGTGTCGGGATGGGCGCTCAGGTCGTCGACGCGCAAACCATCGCCGACCGGGAGATCGCCGAGCCGCCGGGCAGTTTGAACGTCGATTCCCGCATGCACGAAGGAAACGAGCGTCCCGTCGGAGGCGCGGATGCCCAGGGCGGCGTAGCGGGCACCGGTCAGCTCCATCGCGGCCTTGAGGACTCGATGCAGCGTCACGTCCAGATCCAGATCGGAGCCGATCTCGACGATGACCCGCACCAGTTGTTCCATCTGGTCGCGCGCCGCCACCAGATCGTCGAGCTGATCATGCATCCGGCTCACCAGTTCGCGCCGGCCCTGCCAAGTGAAGGCGGACTCGCCCTGGTCGCTGTGCATAGGTACCAACGGTAACGGTCCGGTGAACGCGAATGCTCGGTATCCGGATGGGTATAGCACCACGCCGACCTTTGCAGCTGCGGACGGGCCAGCGCCGGCCTCAGTAGCTGGCCGGCATCCGCCGAGGTCACGGGAGGTTGCGGGCGCTCGACGAACTGCAGGCAGCGGGGCTTTACTCGATCTTGACCAGGTATTGAATTGTGCCGCCGAAGATAGCTGACGTGAGTACGCTTTCATCGGTGGAACTGGGCGTTTTGGGACCGCTTCAGGTCCGGCAAGGCGGAGCGTCCGTCGTCATACCGGGCGCGAAACCACGCGCCATCCTCACGATGCTCGGACTGCACAGCGGTTCCGTCGTGCCGGCCGACACGCTCGTCGAGCTGCTCTGGGGTCAGGATCCGCCGCGCACCGCCGCCAAGGCCCTGCAAACCCACATCTCTTCGTTGCGTCGCACCCTCGGCGACGGATTCGTGGTGACCCAGGGCGCGGGCTGGACTCTCGCCGAAAGCGAGGTCGATGCCGCGCGCTATAAATCGACGGCCCGGCTGGGACGCGAGGCCGCCGCCGCGGGCGATACCAGCCAAGCGCTGGCCCGGTTCGATGAGGCCCTTGCCCTCTGGCGCGGAGCCCCCGAGCTGCCCGACGGCCGGCGCGGAACGTCCGAAAGGACGCGATGGGTCGAGAGCCACGCCGCGCTGGTCGAGGACCGAGCCGATGCACTGCTGGCCACCGGCCGTGCCGCGGAAGTCATCGGTGATCTCGAGGGCGCGGTGGCCGACGCTCCGCTGCGAGAGAGGCGATGGGGCCAGCTGATGCTCGCCTTGTACCGCGCCGGCCGGCAAGGTGAGGCCCTCGGCGCGTATCAACGGGCCCGGTCGCTGCTTGCCGACGATCTCGGGGTCGACCCGGGGCCGGAACTTCGCCGGCTCGAGGCGGCGATCGTCACGCAGGACGCGTCGCTGGATATCGCTGTCGCGCAGAGCGCTCCGTCGGTGACGCGTGCCGTGACGTTCCTGCTCACCGATATCGAGGGCTCGACGGCCGCATGGGAGGCGGATGCCGGCGCCATGGCCGTCGCGCTGGCCCGCCACGATGAGCTGGTCGAACAGGTCGTGACGTCACGTGGCGGTCGGCTGATCAAGACGCGCGGTGAGGGTGATGCGACGTTCTCGGTCTTCGACCGTCCTTCTGCGGGCGTCGCGGCGGCGATCGAGCTGCAGGACGCGATTGCTCACGAGCCGTGGGCTTCGCGGGACCCCATCCGTGTCCGCATGGCGCTGCACACCGGCGAGGTCGAGCTGCGCGACGGCGACTACTTCGGCCGAGCGGTCAACCGGGTTGCCCGATTGCGGTCCCTGGCCGAGGGCGGCCAAATCCTGTGCTCGGGCGCGACCGCCGAGCTCGTCATCGACTCGCTGGCCGACGACGTCATGCTCACCGACCTGGGAATGCGTCAGCTCAAAAACCTCGCGCGGCCCGAGCATGTCTTCGAGTTGCGACTGGAAACCGGTGCAGACCAATCGGATTCACCGGCGCCCGAGATGCCGATGGAGCGGCCCAACTTCCCCGCCGTACTCGTTGGGCCTGGGCCGTTCGTAGGGCGTGGCCGCGAACTCGAAGGGCTGCTTTCGGCGTGGCAGACCGCGCTGGCCGGCGGTGTGCGCGCCGTATTGATTGCCGGTGAACCCGGTGTTGGCAAGACGCGTCTGGCCGGTGAATGGTCGCAACAGGCCTACGAGCAAGGGGCGGTCGTCCTGTACGGCCGTTGCGACGAAGATCTCGGGGCTCCTTATCAGCCGTTCGCCGAAGCGCTGCGTTCGCTAGCGCCGTGCGTGGGTGCGGACCGGCTGAGAGCTGTGCGCGGCGTCGAGGCGTTGCTGTCGCTTGTGCCCGGACTGGCCGATGTGGTGCCCGATCTCACTCCCCCGGCACACGCCGATCCCGACACCGAGCGCTACGCGTTGTTCGATGCCGTCGTTGCCCTGCTCGAAATCGCCTCCAAGAGCGCGCCGGTGGTGATGATCGTCGACGACCTGCACTGGGCAGCCAAGCCGACACTGCTGCTGTTGCGACATCTGCTGCGGTTCGGCGACCACGCCCGCGTGCAGATCGTCGGCACCTATCGCAGCACCGACCTCGACCGCTCACATCCCCTCGCCGCGACGCTCGCCGACCTGCATCGCGACGGGACGGCGAACCGGCTCACGCTGAGCGGACTCGACGAGGACGACGTGACGGCCTACGTGGCCGAGGCGGGCTACGACGACGAGGAACTCGCCCACGCATTGGCGTCTGTCACCGGTGGTAACCCCTTCTTCCTCATCGAGGCTCTGCGCCATGTCGACGAGAGCGGCGGCGTGTGGGACCAGAGCACCCTGCCCCAGGGTGTGCGGGAAGCGGTCAGCCGCAGGCTTTCTCGGCTCCCTGCCGACACCAACAAAGCCCTTGCCGCGGCCGCTGTTGTCGGCAGCCGGTTTGCCCTTGATCTGGTCGAGCAGGTGGTAGGAACTGACCTCATCGACGCGTTCGACGAAGCGCGCCAGGCCGGCATCGTCATCGAAGAGCCCGGCGGGTACTACCGCTTCAACCACGCGATCGTCCGGCAATCACTGCTGGCCGAGCTGGCATCCGTGCGGCGCATGCGACTGCACCAGCGCATCGCCACGACACTCGAGACGCTGCCCGGCGCCGACGACGAGTTGCTGGCCGAACTGGCGCATCACTATTTCGAATGCGCTTGGGCGGGAAACGCAGCCAAGGCGGCCTTTTATTGTCGGCGTGCCGCCGACCAGGCGATGGCTCGACTCGCCTACGAGGGTGCCGCCGATCTTTACGATCACGCCCTGCACGCGCTCGAGGACATCGACGACGAGCTCCCCGACCGTGACGACCAGACCGTTGAATTATTGGTCGCGCGCTGCGAGGCTCTGCTGGCCGCGGGTGACGTGGCCCCCGCAGCCGGTGCAGTCTCTCAATTGCAAGCCGCCGCAGCGGATTCGGCCCGGTTAGCGGCGTGGGCGACGTGCTTCGACGGTCAGCTGTCGATGCTGATTCATCCCGAGCGGCTCGACGAGGTGGAGATCGCGTTGGGTGCGGCTGCCGCCAAACTGGCGGAGCTGGACGACGCCGCCGGGGAAGCCAAGGCGCACACCGTCCGGGCCGGGTGCCTGGCGCGTCTCGGGCGAATCGGCGACTGCGAGATCGCTCTGGACGACGCCCTCACCGCGGCGCGTCGGGCGCGCGAACACCGCCGGGTGAACGCGGTTTTGGCGGGCGCGCCGCTCGCGGCGCTGTGGGGCCCCAATCCTGTTCCGCGCGCGGGCGGAAGGTGTCTTGACGTGGTGCGGCTGCTTCGCATCACGACCGACTCCCCCGCCGTCGAGGCCACCTCGACGCGATGCCAGGCGGTGTTGGAGGCGTTCCGCGGCCGCACGGCGGCGGCCCGGCGGATGATCGACTCGGCCCGGCGAACACTGACCGAGCTCGGCCTGCGCCACGCGTTGCTGGAAGTTGAGCAGTTCGCCGGCATCGTCGAACTCATCGGCAATGATGCCGCCGCCGCGGAGTCCCATCTGCGCAAGGCCTACAACGGCTTTCGCCGCATGGGCCTGGACGCCGATACCGCCGAGACCGCAGCGCTGCTGGGCCGGGGCTGCCTTGCGCTCGGTCGAGATGACGAGGCTCGTGAATTATGCTCGGAGAGTGAGCGTCTCGCCGGCCACGCGCTGAAGGCGTCGATCGCATGGCGGACGCTTCGGGCGCATCTACTGGCGCGAGACAATGATTTTGACGCGGCTCGACGGGTCGCCGAGGAGGCGGTCAATCTGGCCGAACGCACCGACGCCCTGGTCGATCACGGCGACGCATGCCTGACGCTGGCGACCGTTCTGGGCGCCGCCGGCGACATCGCGGGAGCGCGCATCGCCGCCGAGCGGGCGGTCGATCTGTATGAGCGAAAAGGCGCTGCGGCGCTTGCGGACGTGGCGCGGCAAGTTCTCGGCGAGCCAGCTCAGCCGCCCACCCCGGCTCCTCCCGAAGTGCCTGTTGTCGAATTGGACAGCGAATGCGTGCGAGTGGGCGAACGCGTGATGGCCGCCGTTCATCGCAAGGACTGGGATGAGTTCGAGCGGTTGTTCGCCCCGAATGTCTCGATCGAGAATCGGCGGAAGATCGTCGGCGTTGACCACCCATCGGACGCGGGGCGACGTGAGGTGAGGCGTGAGCTGGAAGCGGGCGCCACGCGCATCGACTATGTCATGGTCGCTGCGCGAGGCGAGCGGCTGGCTCTGTCTCGTTTGATGACGAGCACTGTCGACGAGAGTCCCGGAGCGCCGCACGACGAGCTGCTCCAGCTATACGCCATCGACGAGAATGGCCAAGTCGTGCGACAGGTGTGGTTCGACGTCGATGACATGGACGCCGCGATGGCCGAACTCGACGCGGCCTACGCTCGACTCGAGCACGAGCATGTGCGGAGGCTGGATAATGCTGCGACGCGGGCATACGAGCGCCTGCACGCGAATTTCAAAGCCCGCGACTGGGACGCGATAACCGAGCTCCTCACCGACGACTACTGCGGCGACGATCGTCGTTCGGTGGTAGGTTCCGGGATCCGACGCGGCCCGGATGCCGCGATCGAAGACTACCGGTCGGCCGCCGACATCGATGTGACGGATGCGCGTTCGGAGACCGTTGCAACCCGTGGGGAGCGTTTGGCCCTCACTCGTGCCCGCTACGCGCGAAGCGCCTTGGAATCGGAGACATTCCGCGTCGACTTCCTCCAGATCGTCGAACTCGACGCCGACGACCGGATCGCGGCGATGGCCGCGTTCGACCTCGACGACTTCGACGCCGCCGTCGCCGAACTCGATGCCCGGTATCTCACCGGCGAAGCGGCGCCGCACGCTCACACGTGGTCGGTGATCGCCGGAACTTACGCCTCGATCAGGCGGCACGAATTCCCCGCGCTGACAACCGATTGCGTGACTATGGATCAACGGCGGACCACCGCGTTTGCACCCGGTGAGCTACCCGCATACATCCGTGCCGGGTGGGACATCGGGCAAGAGATCCAACCGTACGTCGCGGTTGTACACCGGTTGACCGATCTCGGAGCGGTCTGCAGCGCTGCGTCGCATGGATTTTCGCATGAGGGCCTCGACGCCGAATGGCGACACCTTGCCCTTTCGACGGTCCAGGGCGACATGGTCAACCGCTGCGAGATGTTCGACGAGGCCGACCTCGCCACCGCGCTCGCGAGATTCGAACAGCTCGACGCACCGGCACCGCGAATGGAAAACGCGGCGGCGCGCGTATTCGACCGCGTCTGGTCTCATTTCGCGACTCGCGACTGGGACGCCATGGCTGAAATGGTGAGTGACGACTACGTCGGAGTCGATCACCGACGAATAGTGAGCGCCGAAACTCAACATGGGCGGAACGAAGTAATCAGGGACCTGCAGGCGGCGGCAGGAGTCGGATTCACGCTTTCAATGGTGAGCGCCATAGCGATTCGTGGAGACCGCCTGGTCCTCGCACGGACTCGCGCCACCGGCCGCGACCCCGACGTGGCCCAAGACGATGCCCTCAACGTCGTCGGGATCGACGCCGATGACCGGATCGCGAGTGTCGTCTCGTATGACGTCGAAGACTTCGACGCCGCCATCGCCGAGCTCGAAGCTCAATACCTCGCCGGCGAAGGGGCCGTCCACGCGCGCACGTGGTGCGCCGTTGCACGCAGTTACACCGCGCTCAACCGGCACGAGTTGCCGTCGACTACGCCGGACTGCGTGAATGTCGACCACCGACGGGAAACCGCGTTCGGGCCCGGCGATGTGAACGCATACATCCGCGCGGGATGGGACTCCGAGCAGGACATCACCGTCTACGTCGAGCAAGTGCATTGGGTGAGCGACGTCGGGGCGGTCATCACCTATGCGGCGCATGAAACTTCGCAGCAGGGCTTGCTCGCAGAGTGGCGTGGGATCGCCGTGTTCACGGTCGATGGCGACATGATCAACCGCACTGAAGTTTTCGACGAATCGGTTCTCGACGACGCGATCGCGAGGTTCGAGCAGCTGACCCGACCGGCGCCGCAACTGGAAAATGCGGCAAGCCGCGCGAACAAACGCATCCAGGAGAGGTTCGCGGCCCGCGACTGGCCAGCTCTCGCACAAGGACTGGCCGACGACGTTTCGCACGACGATCGTCGGCGCGTCGTCGGCATGGGATTGCGGCACGGCCGCGAAGCCATGCTTGCCGAGGCTCGGGCGCTTGTGGCGATCGGCGTTACCAACGCAACCTCGGATGTCATCGCTATCCGCGGTCAGCGCCTCGTCTTCAGCCGAATCCGGACGTGGGGCCGCGACCAGCGTCCCGAGGGCTTCCATACCGATGCCCTCGAGGTTGTCGAGATCGACGCGGACGAGCGGATCGTGGCACGCGTCGTGTTCGACGTTGACGATTTCGACAGCGCTATCGCGGAATTCGAAACTCGCTATATTTCAGGCGAAGCCGCCGATCATGCCCATACTTGGGCGGTGATTAGCGAGGCGTACGCCGTACTCAATCGGCACGAGCACCCGCTGACGACAGCTGATTGGTCGAACATCGATCACCGGCGAGGAGTGTCCTTTGCGCCAGGTGAAACGTCGGTGTTAATTGCTAATTGGGACGCCACGCATGGCCTAAGAAGTTTCGTCGAGGCAGTGCATCGGCTTAACGACCTTGGCGCTGTGGTTACCTCGGTGACGCACGAAACCTCGGATGATGGCTTTCATGCCGAGTGGCGAGTAGTCAGCCTGCTTACTGTTGAGGGTGACCTGATCGACCGCCTGGAAGTTTTCGACGACGCCGACCTCGACGCCGCGATCGTCAGGTTCGAGGAACTGCACCCGCTGCCGCGGCGGCTGGAAAACGCCGCCAGCCGCGTGGACGAGCGCTTCCAGACATGCTTCGCGGCCCGCGACTGGGCCGCGATGCGCGAAATATTGGCCGACGACATTTGTGCCGACGATCGCCGCCGCGTGGTGAACGCCGGAATCCGACACGGTCGGGACGCCAAAATCACGGACATGCGGGCGACCGCCGACCTCGGGACCACGAAGAGTACGTCGACCGCAATCGCCATCCGCGGACAGTGCCTCGCCCTAGTGCGTATCCGCCTCTCGGGACGAGACCAGCGGCCGGACGCATTCCAGACCGAGATGCTCGGCATCACCGAGGTCGACGCCGATAATCGGATGACTGCGCGGGTTCTTTTCGACCCCGACGACATCGACGCCGCCTTCAACGAACTCGAGATCCGTTACATGGCAGGCGAAGCAGCCACTTATGCGGATACGTGGGCGGCGGTGGCAGGCGTGCACGCGACGTTCAACCGGCATGAATTTCCCCCAGAGGACTGGGTGACCATCGACCATCGGCGAGGCACCCTATTCGCCGCGGACGACATGACATCGGCCGTTCACAGCATCTTCGATCTCACCCCAAATTTTCACGTGCACATCGAACAAGTACATAGACTGAGCCGTTTTGGAGCGTTGATCACCAATTGTCCACACGGATCCTCGCCCGACGGCCTAGACGTCGAATGGCGCATGATGATGCTTCTCATCGTCGATGGCGACCGGCTAAGTCGCTGTGAAGTGTTTGACGAGAACGATTTAGACGCCGCGAACGCGCGATTCGACGAGCTCAGCCGGCCGGCATCGCGCCTGTCCAACGTCACAACCCGGGTGATCGAGCAATTCCTGGCGCACTTTTCGAGCCGCGACTGGAATGCCATGGCGGAACTACTCGCCGACGACTTCTTCTCAGAAGATCGCCGTCGAGTCTTGAACGCCGGGACGCGACAAGGCCGTGACGCCGAGATGGCGAATTGGCTTGCCACCAGCGACGTCTGGATGAGCGATGTTAGGGCAACCGTGGTTGCGACCCGCGGAGCGCATCTCGCACTGTTTCGTTTCGCCTTCGCGAGCCAGGAGCAGGAGCCCGAGGCATTCCAGGCTGCGGCGCTCGGCATCGGGGAAACCAACGACGACAATCGAGTCACGGCGTCCATAGTGTTCGATGTCGATGACATCGACGCCGCCTTCGAAGAACTCGACGCTCGCTACCTCGCCGGTGAGGCGGCCGCCTACTCTCGCACATGGTCGGCGATTGCTGCTGGCTACGCCGCACTCAACCGGCACGAGGTACCTTCGACAACGCGGGATTGGGTGAATGTTGACCATCGACGCGGCATCTCTTTTGCGGTGGGCGAATTAGCGCCTTACATCCGTGCCACCTTCGACGTCGCGCCTGACATCAAAATTCGCATCGATTTTGTGCATCGGCTGACGAGTCACGGTGCGGTCGTCTCGTATTCGGGGCACGGGACCTCACAAGACGGCTTCGATGCCGTTTGGCGAGAGACCGCCCTATTCATAGTCGATGGCGACCTCGTCAGCCGCTGCGAGATGTACGAAGAGGCAGACGTCGACGCCGCGCTTGCCCGCTTTGAGGAACTGCAACCGCAGGCGCGACAGCTGGAAAACTCGGCAAGCCCAATACTCGACCGATACCAAGCTTATTTCTCGGCCCCAGACTGGGGCGCCATGGCAGAGCTACTGGCCGACGACCTTGTCGTAGACGATCGCCGTCGTGTAGTGAACGCAGGAGTTCGTCGGGGTCGAGATCTGCACATCGCGGACCTGCGAGCCGCCGTAGAGGTCGGCGCAAAGACCATATCGCTGAGCCTCTTTGCGACCCGCGGAGAGCGCCTTGCCCTCGTCCATGCGCGTGCCTTCAACCGCGACATGCTCGGCGAGGTCGGCGCCGAGTGGCTCGGCGTCGTTGAGATCGACGCCGGCGAGCGGATCGTTGCGATGGTCATATTCGACACCGACGACATCGACGCTGCCTTAGCGGAACTCGACGCGCGCTACCTCTCCGGCGAGGCTGCCGCATACCTGCGCACTTGGACGGTAATCACTCGGGGCTATTCCAGGGTCAATCGACACGAACTTCCAGGCATGACACCGGAATCGGTCCTCATCGACCATCGAGCGGTCTTGACGACCGAGTCAGAGGGCCTGGCCGGATACCTTCCTAGCTTGTGGGACCTCATGCCCGACATCAGCGTCTACATCGAGGCGGTGCACCGGCTGACCGACAAAGGGGCGGTCATCACACAGGCTGCGCATGGAACTTCGCAGGAGGGCTTCGACGCTGAGTGGCGGGCAATCGTTATCGGCATACTCGAAGGCGACCTCTACACCCGTGTCGAGGTCTTCGATGAGGCAGATCTCGACGCCGCGCTCGCGCGGTTCGAGGAACTCAGCCGGCCGGCGCAGCGGCTGGAAAACGCGGCCACGCGCGTATACGAGCACCTGTTGGCGTACTACGAGGGATGCGACTGGGCCGCAATGACCGAGATTCTTTCCGAGGATCTATTCAGCGACGACCGCCGACGCGTGGTAGGGGACGGGGTCCGGCGCGGTCAGGAGGCTCTAGTCGAAGACCTGCGTGCCGTCGCCGCCGTCGAGGTCACACATGCGAAATCGGTCGCCGTTGCCATCCGCGGGACGCGCCTTGCCCTCACTCGTGCCAGGTACTCACGCAGCCACGCAGAGTCCGAAGCGTTCTACGTCGATTACCTACAAGTAGTCGAGATCTCAGGCGAAGCGCGGATCACGGCCCTCGTTGCATTCGACCCAGAAGACATCGACGCCGCGGTCGAAGAGCTCGAAACACGTTACCTGGCAGGAGAAGCGGCCGCTCATAGGCATACGTGGTCGACGCTGTTGCGCTCTTTCACCGGGTTCAATGAACACCAGCTCCCCTCGACGACACCGGATTGGGTGAATCTGGACCACCGGCGAGGGCGAGCGTTTTCGCCGGGCGATCTGGTTCCGTACATTCACGCCACCTGGCAAGTGATGCCGCAAGCCAAGATCTACGTCGATGCGATACATCGGCTGAGCAATCTCGGAGCGGTCGTCACACAGTCGACGCATGGGACTTCGCCGGACGGCTTCGACGCCGAGTGGCACGAGGCTACCCTTCTGACTCTGGAAGGCGACCTGATCAACCGCATTGAGGTGTTCGACGAGGCAGACCTCGATGCCGCGCTGGCGCGCTTTGATCAACTGGAAGCGCAGACGCCGCGGCAAACCGAAAACGCGGCAAGCCGGGTACTTGACCTCTACTATGTCTACTTCCGCGACCGCAATTGGGTGGCTTTAGCCCGGATACTGACCGACGACAGTTTCGTCGACGATCGTCGTCGCGTGACGAGTTCCGGGTTCTGGGACGGTCGCGACGCCGTACTCGCCAACCTACGAGCCCTTGCCGACGCGGCGCCCGCAACGTGGGCGGTCATCGCGACCCGGGGAGAGCGCCTCGCCCTGACTCGCATCTGTTCGCCCAACCGCGATGTGCGGCAAGGGGAGTTCAGCGTCGGCATGCTCGTCCTCGCCGAAATCGACGGCGAGGCACGTATTGCGGCGCAGGTCGCCTTCGATGTCGAGGACATTGACGCCGCCTTTGACGAACTCGAAACCCGCTACCTAGCCGGTGAAGCAGCCGCCCAGGCCCGCACGTGGTCAGCCGTCGTCGAGAGTTATGCCGCACTCAACCGGGGCGAACTTCCAACGACGACAACAGACTTCGTTGACATCGACCACCGCCGCGGGGCGGCGATGGCGCCCGGGGAGCTGATGAAATTCCTCCGCAGCGCGCTGGACCAAACGCCCGACCTCACCATCCGCATAGTTGCGGCGCATCGGTTGAGCCAGCGCGGCGCCGTCGTCACTCACGCGGCGACCGGAAGGTCGCCCGACGGTTTCGAAGCCGAGTGGCAAGAGGTCAGCATTTTGACGGTTGGTGGCGACAGGCTCAACTGCATCGAGGTCTTCGACGCGGCGGACCTCGATGCAGCACTCGCGAGGTTCGACGAGCTCACCGGCGAAAACCAGGCAAAGTGACGGCGCCCCAACCCCAACCGCTCTTTCTGCTGGCGGACAGCCAGCTGCTGTTTTGGAAACGTGACGACAGGCTGCTGCTTGAGTGCGCCCTCGATGGATTGGCCCGGAACGCACCGCTGACCGCGGCGTACATCGGCGCCTCCAACGGCGATCGTTGCGAGTTCTACGAAATCTTCGAAGCGGCAGTGGATGCCGTGGGAATCAGCGATCGCCGCATGATCGACTCGTCGTTTGGCCCGGACGATCGCGCGTTCCTCGATCATGCCCAGTTGATCGTCCTCGCGGGCGGCGATGTGCGGCTCGGCTGGACTACGTTCGAGGAAACCGGCATGAAAGGCGTGATCCTGGACCGGTACGCCAAAGGTGCTGTACTGGTTGGCATTTCGGCCGGAGCGGTTCAGCTCGGGCGTTATGGCATCGTTGAAACACCCGACACAGAGGGGACGGAGTTGCTCGATGTGTTCGATCTCGTTCCCCTGATTGTCGACGCGCACGACGAGCGAGCCGGGTGGGCGCGGCTGACGCGAGCGATTCAGACGCTTGACGAATCGGTCGCCGGCCTCGGAATTCCTACCGGCGGTGGCGTTATCGCGCACACAGACGGCACCATCGAGGCCCTGCGTCGCCCCGCGCGCAGACTGACTTCCGAAAGCGCTCGCGGGGTGCAGTCCGAGTTGATCCCGCCGATCACCGGGTAGAAGTACTCCCTCGTCGTCGTGGCGTGCGGTGCGCTTCGAGGACGTCAGCGTTGGCCAACGTTTGTGCCTGAGCGGCTAAGGCCGATGCCCGGTTGGCATACGCGATTGCGTCAGAGCCGTTCCCCGCTGCCGTGCCGTGTGCCGCTGCCAAATGCCGTTTCGCCTCGTCGAGCCGCGCCTGGGCCTCGGAGCCGATGTTGGAGCGATATCTGGCGACGTAATCGGAGATTTGACGCACCCTCGCGTCCGCGGTGGACAACGCCTGCTGCGCCGGATGATCGCCGGCGCCAATGTCCACCTGCCCGCCACTCCGGGCGGCGCCGGCGCGCCGACGCCGGCGTGCGCGCCATAGCACCAATAGCAAGAGGAACACGAGGATAAGCACCACCACGACAACGCCGATCGCGATCA
Source organism: Mycobacterium sp. NGS11 (assembly GCF_059813315.1). Lineage (NCBI taxonomy): Bacteria > Bacillati > Actinomycetota > Actinomycetes > Mycobacteriales > Mycobacteriaceae > Mycobacterium > Mycobacterium sp. NGS11. The sequence continues at coordinate 220,596 of NZ_JCALEJ010000002.1, read as the reverse complement.
GCGGCCAGAGCGGTTTCGACGAACTTGCCGGCTTGGACGAGCTCGCCGACTTGTCCAACCCGTCGGCCGCGGCGACCGCGGCGCCGCTCCAGTCTTTAGCGCCCAGTACCGGTTCAATCTGGGTAGTACGCAGTTTGTTCGACTCGGCGGCGGTGAGGATCTGCGGCGGCACGTCGAACGCGTACGACTTTGTATTCGTGGCCACCGCCAGCAGCGCGTCGTGGTCGCCCATCCCACTTGCACTGCGGGTTCGGTCGGCCCAGTTGTCGGGCTTGAACCTGGAGAAGTTGTCGACGTAGACCACCCACAGTTGGATGTGGCGGTCGCGGTTGAGGCGGTCGAGGGCATCGCTGACCGCTGCCCGGTCGGAACCCGACAACACCCCGGTGTTGTCGGTGATGTGGTCGGTGAGCTTGGAAGGCGGCTGCGCGCCGGCGGGGCTTGCCCAAAGCAGCACCGCTGTGAGAATTGTCAGGACGACGCCGAACAGGCGAAAAACCCGCATATGCGTAATCTAGCCGCCAATCCGAGGCGGCGCGGGCGTAGCTTGAACGCCCCGGCCAGCGGATTGAGCATTCCTTAACAGCACCGCGGTGACCAGCAGAATCCGCCTGCGTCTTCCATTCGGCATGATCCCCGCACACACTGGACACCCTCTGGTTAAGCGCGTAACCTCTGTCGCGCGGCGACAGCGATTTTCGAGTGAAGGGCCCTGAGGGACATTGAGTAACACCATTGCGGTCTTCAACCCGTCGAACGAGGAGCAGATCGCGGAGGTCCCCGATTCGGACCAGGCGGCCGTCGACGCGGCGGTGGCCCGGGCACGCGAGACCTTCGAGTCGGGCGTGTGGCGCAAGGCGCCGGCGTCGCACCGCGCGAACGTCCTCTTCCGCGCCGCGCGCATTATCGAGGAACGCAAAGACGAACTGGCCGCGCTCGAGGCCCAAGACAACGGTATGAACCTGACGGCCGCCGGCCACATCATCCCGGTGTCGGTGGACATGCTGAAGTACTACGCCGGTTGGGTCGGCAAGATTCATGGCGAGTCGGCCAATCTTGTGTCCGACGGCCTGCTCGGCACCTGGGAGACCTACCACACCTTCACCCAGCTCGAGCCGGTCGGCGTCGTCGGCCTCATCATCCCTTGGAACGGGCCATTTTTCGTCGCGATGCTCAAGGTTGCGCCCGCGCTCGCGGCGGGGTGCAGCGCGGTTCTCAAGCCCGCCGAGGAGACGCCGCTCACCGCGCTGAAGTTGGAAGAGATCTTCCGCGAGGCCGGTCTGCCCGACGGTGTCCTGAATGTCATCACCGGCTACGGCGAGACCACGGGTGCCGCGCTCACCGCGCATCCGGACGTCGACAAGATCTCTTTCACCGGGTCGACGGAGGTCGGGCGGCTGATCGTGAAGGCGGCCGCGGGTAACCTCAAGCGACTGACGCTCGAGCTCGGCGGCAAGTCACCGCTGATCATGTTCGACGACGCCAACCTCGACAAGGCGATCATGGGGGCCGGCATGGGCCTGCTCGCCGGCTCCGGCCAGAACTGCTCCTGCACCTCGCGGATGTATGTCCAGCGCGGCATCTACGACAAGGTGGTCGACGGCCTCGCCGGATTCGCGCAGATGCTGCCGATGGGCGGCAGCGATGACCCCGATTCCGTTCTGGGACCGCTGATCAGCGACAAGCAGCGCAAGCGCGTCGAAGGCATTGTCAACGACGGCGTGGCCGGTGGAGCGCAGGTGATCACCGGGGGTAAGCCGATGGACCGCAAGGGCTACTTCTATGAGGCGACGATTATCACCAACACCACGCCGGACATGCGGCTCATCAAGGAGGAGATCTTCGGCCCGGTCGGCTGCGTGATCCCCTTCGACGACGAGGACGAGGTGATCGCCGCCGCGAACGACACGCACTACGGGCTCGCCGGCTCCATCTGGACCGAGAACCTGTCCCGCGCGCACCGCGTCGTCAACGAGCTTCGCGCGGGCCAGATTTGGGTGAACTCCTCGCTTGCGGCGGACCCGTCGATGCCGATCAGCGGTCACAAGCAGTCGGGGTGGGGCGGCGAGCGCGGCCGCAAGGGTATCGAGGCCTACTTCAACACCAAAGCGGTCTACATCGGCCTCTAATCGGCTAGCAGCGCGGTGACCGCCGCCGGTGCACGAAATGATCGCGCCGAGGGAAACTCTGGGCTACGCCGACGTGCGCTGGCATGGTTACGAGTTGTGCGGGTGTGGCTGAGCGGCTAGGCAGCGGCCTGCAAAGCCGTATACACGGGTTCAAATCCCGTCACTCGCTCCAGGCTCTCGACGCGAAAGGCGGCTACAGATCTTCCGCGGCGGCGTCGAGGTAGAACCATCGACCGGCGCGGCGCTCGAAGCGACTGCGCTCATGCAGGCGGCCCGCGCGGCCCCCGGACTCGTAGTCGGCGGTGAATTCCACTTCTCCGCAATCATCGTCTGGCCCGCCGGCCTGCGTGGCGATCACCCGCAAGCCGGTCCAGGCGATGTCCGGGTCGGCGGTCACATCCGCCGGGCGGGTTCGCGGGTGCCACGTGCGAAACAGGTAATCCGAATGACCGTAGGCGAAGGCCGAGTACCGCGATCGCATCAATTCCTCGGCCGTCTGGGCCTGTGTCTCGCCGTGGTGAAGCGGCCCGTAACAGGCGCGATAGCTTCTGTCGCTGCCGCACGGGCACGGCGGCCCGAGAAGGTCGTTCACATCAAAAGCTTGACAGACCCTTAGGGCGAGTCGCCCGGGGGTGCGGCGCCTGCGGCGTCCTGCAGCACCTGTTGCAGCTTGTCGAGCGGATCGCCGCCCGTGGGATCGAGCCGGCGTGGAGGCACTTCCCGGCCGTCGCCCGTGATGACAGCGAGGGGCGGTGGCGGTGGAGGCAGCGCGGCCGGTGGCGGTGGTGGCGGAGGCGGTGGCGCAGGCGGCGTAGCAGCCATCGCAGTCCTCTTGGCCGCCAAGCGGTTTGCGGCGTCATCGCGGATCAGGTGCCGCTGCGGGTCCGGGTCGGTGTTGGCGGCGAAGCACCCTCGCGGCGCGGCACCGACGACCGCCAACGCACTCGCGTAGCGTTCGTCGGCGCGTGCGCGGTCCCCTGCCGCTGCCGCCCGGTCGCCCTGGGTCTCGCGGACCAATTCGAGGTTGACCCGCGCCGGACAGGAGCCGACGGTGCCGCTGCGCGCCACCGCGTCGGTGAAGTGGGCGTCCGCATCCTCTAGTCGGCGGTCGAGCACGGCGGCTGTGCCTTCGGCGAACGGCGCTCGCGCCGGTTCCACCACATTGGCGACTCCGAGGATCGCCGCATCGGCCCGTACCGCGCTTGCGTCGCCTCTGGTGAAGGCGTGGCCTGCCGAATTACCGAGTAACACAACCGAAAACAGCTTCATCGCGACCAGCAGCGCGATGGCGACGACGGGGGCCGAGTAGGCCAGGAGCCGTCGTCGCAGCCGCAGTCGCGCCGGCCCGGGCGTCATGACGCCAAGTCCCGTCGCGCGATGCGGCCACGACGAAACTCGCGGACGGACAGGTAGATCTCGGCGAGCAGCAGCCCGGCGGCAAGCAGCGCGGGTAGCCAGTACAGCTCGGTCCGGTTCAGGGCGTCCGCCCGGCTATGCGGTGTGTCGGGCAGGTTCGGTTGCAGGGGCTGTCCGAGATCGCGGTGTACGTACGGAACGCCGAGTTGTGCTGCGATTCTGTGCAACTCGCCCTCATCGATCGCGTCGGAGCGGCCGTAGCCCAGCACCGCTCCGCCGGCCACCGACCCCCGCATGACGTTGAAGTCGCCCTGCGGCGCGCGCGATCCCGGCGCACCCGATCCGAGGTAGAACACCGCGTTCCGCGAACTCGGGTATTGCTGTGTCGCCTCGATCAGCTGGTATCGCAGCACATTGTCCGCCGCTCCCGCGTTGGCGTCGGGACTGACCGGCTGGGAGCCGAGCGCGGCGATGGTTGGGCGCAGGCTCCAAACATCTTGAGATAGCGGCCAATTCAGTGAGGCCTTTGAGGCGAAGCCGACCAGGGCGTACCGGGCCGCCGGGTACTGCTTGATCAACGCCGCGATGTCGTCGCGCATGCCCGCGATCCGCGGTTGACCATTGCCATAGTCCTCGACGCTCGAATTGGCCGACTGATCGACGACGAGAAACACGTTGAGGTTCGCTCCGGCGACGGCCGTTGCGCCCTGGCGGTTTCCGTCATCGAGAAGTGCCGGACGAGTGGTCGCAGCGATGAGCAGCAGCACCGCGAACGTCACCCCGGTCCACCGCAGCGCGGCCCGCTTTCGGCGTCCGGCCGACAGGAGCGCCTGGCGCGGCGCCACCAGGCGCGCCAGCAATAGTGCAGCAGCAACGACAGCCAGGATCGGCCAGGGCAGCACGGGCTGAAATGTCATCGGCGCAACACCAACAGGGCCACCGACAGCACTGCCGCCGACACTAAGGCGATCACCAGTGGTACCACCGGCGCATCGCGGAGGTCCGCTGTGAGGATGGTGCCGTCGGCGCGGCGCGCCGACGGTGTGTGGGCGCGAATCTCGTTGAGAATCGCCGCAACTGACTTCGTGGTCGGCACGGCGTACCGGCCACCGGTCCGCTCGCTAAGCGCGACCAGCGCGCCGCTCGCGGGTGACGGGGCGGTGTCGATCACATTCACTTGGGCCCCGGCGCGCTCGGCCAGGGCTCGGACACTGCCATCGGTGAACAAAGCGGCACGCTGCTCCCCGGCGGCGCGAAGATCCGACGGACCGAGATAGATGACCGAGCGCCGGTCACTGCTGTGCTGCTCGTCGGACGGAAACCCCGAGAGGCACAGCGCGAGAACGTCGTTGACGCTTGCGGCGTAGTCGGTGTAGGACACCGGCGGGGCGAACGATGCCGACTGCGTCTCATGGGCGCCGGTATAGTCGCCGAACCGCTCGGCTGCATACTGATGGTCGCGCGTCAGCGGCACCAAACGGCGGTTGGCCGATGTCAGGCCGATGCGTTGGCGTTGCGGGGACGCGAGGGCTTGTCGCGCGAAGTAGTCGAGCAGCTCAGTCGTCGTCGCATCGGTCGCCGGCTGCCCGACGCACAGCATGATGTCCTCGGGGTGAGCAGCGTCGAAATCCTTGCTCGCCACGGTGGGACGGGCCGCGGCCCAGGTCGCGGCGCCGAACATGACCGTCAGCACGACCAACGTCACAATCGTCGAGAGCGAGCGCAGCCGAGCGACTTTCGCGTACTCGGGCAGCCGGGTAAGCCGTGCGACGTTGGCCAATGGTCGCAGCCGTCTCCGAGCGGCGGTCATCGGAAGCAACGCCGCCAGCGCGACAATCACGACCAAGCAGGCCGCTCCGATGGCAGCTACTGGCCACCACTTCAAGTCCACGAGCGGATCAGCTCCTGCGCCCGGCTACTCACGTCGGCGACATCGACGCGCGACTCGGCGTTGAATTGCGCGTCACCGAGCCGGGTGAGCAGCGCCGCGGCCGGGGCCAAGTCCCCGTCGACCATCGCACCGATCTGAAGGTACTGGGCGCGCGTGCCGGTCGCTTGATGCAGAAAACTGCGCACCGTCCGGCTGATTGCGGCGCACGCCGCCGGAGCCGACAGTCGCCCGACCTCGTGCTCGCCGGCGATGCGCTGCACGCAGCGGGCGAATCGGTTGCGGATCAGCCGGGCGTGCATTCGCCGTACGGCCGGGATGCGCCGCAACCGATGTGATGGCAGCGTCCACACGAAAACGCCTACGTACCAACCGATCACAGCCAGAACCAATAGGATGGCCAACCACAGCCAGTATGACGAGTACGGCTGCGGACCGAACACATGGCGCAGCAGGTCATCCGGCACGGGCGGCCACCTCGGTCAGGCGAACGAGCTCACGCCGGATGTCCGTACTGCCGCCGATCGTCGCGTGCGCGATGGCGTGAGCGGTCAGGAACGCATCGAGGCGCTCGCGGCGCTTCTGCTCGGCGCGGCGGTACGCGGTGACGACCCGTGGGCCGAGGTCGGCTCCGTTCAGGACGAAACGACCGGTGTTCACGTCGTACCCGTCGAGGTCGTCGGGACCCACCGCAGGCATGTCCGACACCATCGCCCACATGATGTCGTGGCGCCCCGCCAGCCTGGTGAGCACTTCGCCCAGCCGATCGTCGACGTCTGGCTCGTCGGACACCACGATGATGAGCATGGTATGTCGGTAATGCGTTGCGACGTAGTCGAGTTGGGCGGTGACCTCGCTACGGCCGGCACGGGCCGTGGTGTGCTGGTACCAGCGGTGCAGCAGGCCCTCGATGTGCGACTCGCCGCGCCGCTGCGGAATGTTCACGCAGCCGCGACGGTCGCCGTAGACCATGCCGATCTGGTCGGACCGTCGTAATCCGATCAACCCCACCGCGCCCATAACGTGCGCGGCGACATCGCGTTTGCACTCTCCGCTCGGGGCCAGCGCCGACATGTTGCGGCCGGCGTCGGCGACAAGCAGGATCTTGTGATGCTTTTCGGACACGAATCGTTTGATGAGCACGCCGCCAGAACGGGCGGAAGCCTTCCAGTCGATGTCTCGCACGTCGTCGCCGGGAACGTAGGGGCGAAGATCGTCGAATTCCATGCTGCGCGTATGCAATAGCGCGTAGCGGCCGCCTTCTAGCAGACCGCGGGTGTCGGTGCCGAAGTGCGCCTTTGCCCGGTTCAGGTGCTTACCCACGATTGGCCTTTCGGCGCCTCAGGGAACCCGGACAGCCCGTAGCGCGGCATCGACCACGACCTCGGCGGTGATGTCGGCACTGGCCGCTTCGAAGCCGAGGATGAGCCGGTGCCGCAGCACCCGGTGTGCGAGCTTGGCGATGTCCTCGGGCAGCACGTGCGCACGCCCGGCCAGCACCGCCTGCGCCCGGGCCGCCTTGCAGAACGCGATGGTGGCACGTGGGCTGGCGCCGTACTCGACCAGCCGCGCGATCTGCGTGGGCAACGCCCGTGCGGGGTGGCGCGTCACGTCGACCAGTTGACTGGCGTAGAGCATCAGCGCACGGTCCATGTGAACGTGGCGCACCACCTCCTGGACGCGCACCACGTCCTCAAGGCTGACCACCGGCGCAGTGGGCCGTGCCTTGTCGTAGATACCGGCGTCGATCCGCGCCACGACCTCTACCTCTTCCTGCGCGGAGGGGTAGCGCACGATTTCCTTGAGCAGGAAGCGATCGGTCTGCGCCTCGGAAAGCGGGTAGGTGCCTTCCTGGTCGACGGGATTCTGAGTGGCGATGACCAGAAATGGATCCGCAAGGGGGTGAACTTGTCCGGCGATCGTGGTCTGCCGCTCCTCCATCGCCTCGAGCATTGCGCTCTGTGTCTTGGCGCTCGATCGGTTGATCTCGTCGAGCAGCACGATGTTGGCGTGCACCGGTCCTAGTTGGGTGACGAAAGAGTTGGTCGCCGAGTCGTAGATTTGAGTGCCGATGATGTCGCTGGGCAGCAGGTCGGGCGTGCACTGAATGCGCTGAAAGCGGCCCCGAATCGACTCGGCAAGCACCTTCGCGGCGGTGGTCTTGGCCAAACCCGGAACGCTTTCGAGCAGGATGTGGCCGCCGGCGAGCAGGCCGATCAGCAGCGACTCCCGTAGCTCGCGCTGCCCGACGATCTTGGCTGCGAATGCCTGGGAGATGGCATCGACGGTCCCCCGGACGCTATCGATTTCGCGCTGATCCGGTTGTGTTCGTGCTGTAGACATACGCCCGCTGGGATACCCAGATGCCGTGGAACGACACGGCGGATTGTCCGCTTACGGTTTGTCGCGTTGCCGTTTCGCCTTGGCTTCAGCCTCGAGGCGCAGCCGGATTGCGCGCGCCCGCGCCTCGGCGGCCACCGCTTGCGCCTCGGCGGCTTGCGCTCCCGCCCAGATCTCGGCCGCCCGAGCTCGGGTTTCGGCGGCTTCCGCGCGCGCCCGCCCCTCGGCGGCCACCGCTTCGGCGTCGGCGGCTTCCGCGCGCGCCCGCTCGCGTGCCCGCGCCTCCGCGGCCAGCGCCTGGGTTTCGGCGGCTTCAGCGCGCGCCCGCGCCTCGGCGGCCAGCGCTTCGGCTTCGGCCAATTTTGCCCGTTCCCGCGCTTCGGCGGCCTGGGCCTGAGTTTCGGCAGCTTCAGCCCGCTTCCGCGCCGCGGCGGCCAAGGCCTCGGCTTCCGCCGCCTCCGCCTGCTTCCGCGCCTCGATGGCGCGAGCTTCGGCTTCGGCGGCTTCTGCGCGCGCCCGCTCTCGCACCCGCGCCTCGGCGGCCAGCGCTTCGATTTCTTCGGCTTCCGCCTGCGCCCGCGCCTCGGCGGCCAACGCTTCCGGTTCGGCGGCTTTGGCCTGCTTGCGAGCTTCGGCGGCCAGCGCCAAAGCTTCGGCGGCTTTGGCCTGCTTGCGCGCTTCGGCGGCCAGCGCTTCGGCTTCCGCGGCCTCTGCGCGCTTGCGCGCCTCGGCGGCCAGCGCTTCGGCCGCCGCGGCTTCGGCGTGCGCCCGCTCTCGCACCCGCGCCTCGGCGGCCAGCGCTTGCGCTTCGGCGGCCTCTGCCTGCGCCCGGGCCTCGGCGGCCACCGCTTCGGGTTCGGCGGCCAGCGCTTCGGCAGCCGCGGCCTCTTCCTGCGCGCGCGCTTCGGCGGCCAGCGCTTCGGCCTCCGCGGCCAGCGCTTCGGCTTCAGCCGCCAAGGCTTCGGCCGCGGCCGCGTCTGCCCGCGCCCGCGCCTCGGCCGCCACCGCCTCGGCTTCGGCGGCCAGCGCTTGGGCCGCCGCGGCTTCTGCCTGAGCCACCGCCTCGGCTTCGGCAGCTAGCGCCTCGGCAGCCGCGGCTTGTGCCTGCGCATCAGCCTCGGCCTCGGCGGCCAGCGCCTCCGCGGCAGCAACTTGTGCTTGCGCTTCAGCCTCGGCTTCGTCGGCGAACGCCTCGGCCGCCGCGGCTTCTTTCTGCGCCCGCGCCACTTCTTTCTGCGCCCGCGCTTCGGCTTTCAACTCCCGTCGCGACGGTTTGGGCTTGGTCTGGGTGGTGAGTTGGCTGGCGCGCGGCTGAAGGTTGCGCTTCTGCGGGCCGGCCGCGACCCGCGCCTTCTGCTCAACCGCCCGGTACGGCCCGGCCAGGAAATCAAATAACACCAAGGCCACGCCGGCCAGCAACACCAGCGGCAGGGCCAAGGAAGGGCAAGTGACCATCCCCCAGATGCCGGCGACCGCCAGCGGCACCGCCAGCAACACCGCGGCCCCCGGATACCGAGTGCCTAGTTGGAGGATTGTCGCGGGCACCGCGGATGACCGTGCGACCAATGGAAGCCGATCCGGCCGACTACCGACGACTTTCTGCGATCCCACGATCCCTCTCCCTCACGGAGACGCTGGCACATAAACAGTACTGTGCGCGCGGTCGCGGCGGAATCTTAATTCTTGGTGTTTCCGTACAATGTCGCCGCAAGACTGCGTCACGTTGACGCCCGCGCGGCGAGGGGTGCCGCGATGGCGGGCCTAGGCAATAACTCATCGGTCACGCCAGTCACAGGTGACACTTCAGTCATAACGCGACGGGTGCGCTCCGGCGCCGGGCGCGCAATCCCCGCAATCCATCGTCAATTACGCGCCAACCCTCTACGCTGCCGACTAATCGTGCTGTGTCATCCGGCGAGGAGGCTGAGCGCATGAAATTTCCGTCCGTCCCGGCGTCATTCCTGTCGGTTGATGTTGGCGTGTCCGGTCCGCCCTCACGGCCACTCGACGCAACGCGACACCGCAGATGACCCCAGAACTGACGCACACCAACGGGTTCGACTGGGACCGCTTGGTGAAGATGCCGTCGGCGAGCGACGAGTGGCACAAAGGGCACCAAGTTCTCAACTTTTACCCGATGGACAAGGACTATCGAGATTCGCCGACGGCTCGGGCAATGGTGACGGAATACTTTGCCGATGCAAAGGCTTTGGACACCGATGCGGCCGTGCTCAAGTTCGGTTCTGATGCCGTCACGCTGCGCGGCGCGTACTTGGAGATGGGGGTGTGCACCGGAAGGACCATCAATTTCATTGCCGCGCTCAATCCAGAGCAACGCATCTGGGGGTTCGATTCCTTTGACGGGCTTCCGGAAGAATGGGCTCGCACCGATCTCACCGTCCCCCAAGGTACTTTTCGGGTCAACACCGAGGGGTGGATGCCACCGGTTCTGCACAATGTGAGCCTGGTGAAAGGCATGTTTCGCGACACCCTTCCACAGTTCAAATCTGAGATCCTGAAATCTTCGCCCATCGCGTTTCTACACGTTGATTGCGATATCTATACCTCCGCAAAGGAAATCTTCGATCAGCTCGTCGAAAATATTGTGTCGGGCACGGTAATAGTTTTCGACGAATTCTACAATTACCCCGAAGCCGCGGAACACGAATTCAAGGCATTCCAGGAGTTCCTGGAACGAACCGGGAAAAAGCCTGTCTACCTCGCGTATAACCAGTACTTCGAACAAGCGGTCGTCCAAATAATCTGAGCACCGGCAGAGCGGTCAGCGGCGGGCCGACGATGCCTCAAGCGCTCAGTAGCGCCCGCGCGGACTAAAGGGTTGCCGTTCACCGGCGGCAAACGCCTTTACTCGGCCTTGACCGTGTGTTGATTCCCCTCCGTGACTATCGGAACGTGAGTACGCTTCATGCGGTGGAACTGGGGGTTTTGGGACCTCTCCAGGTGCGGCGGGACGGCGCCCCGGTCGCAATCCCGGGCGCCAAACCCCGCGCGATCCTGACCATGCTCGGGCTCCACGGTTCTTCGATCGTGTCGGCCGAAACCCTGCTCGAGCTCCTGTGGGGCGACGATCCCCCGCGCACCGCCGCCAAGGCGCTCCAGACTCACATCTCGTCGCTGCGGCGCGCGCTGGATGACGGCTTCGTCTTGACCGCGGGAACCGGCTGGGTCCTCACACAATCCGATAGCGATGCTTCGCGCTACAAGCTGGCCACCAAGATGGGCCGTGATGCCGCAGCCGCCGGCGACAGCATCCAAGCGGTAGCCCGCTTCGACGAGGCGCTGACCCTCTGGCGCGGAATCCCCGAGCTGCCCGATACCCGCCGCGGAGTATCCGAGAAGACCCGCTGGATAGAGGGCCACGCCGCGCTGGTCGAGGATCGCGCCGATGCCCTATTGGCGACCGGGCGGGCCGCGGAGATCATCGGCGAGCTCGAGGCGGCGGTGTCCGACGCGCCCCTCCGCGAAAGGCGTTGGGGCCAGCTGATGCTCGCCCTCTACCGCGCCGGCAGGCAGGGCGAAGCGCTGGCCGCTTACCAACGAGCACGCTCACTGCTGGCCGACGAGCTGGGCGTCGACCCGGGGCCGGAGCTTCGGCGGCTGGAAGCCGCGATCGTAGCGCAGGACGCATCGCTGGAAGTCCCGGTAGGACAACAGCTTACGACGGTGACACGCGCCGTGACCTTTCTGCTCACCGACATCGAGGGCTCGACCGCCGCCTGGGAGGCCGATGCCGAAGCCATGGCGCTCGCGCTCGCGCGCCACGACGAGCTTGCCGAACAAGTCGTCACATCCCGCGGCGGAAGGCTGATCAAGACCCGCGGCGAGGGCGACGCCACCTTCTCGGTCTTCGATCGGCCGTCGGCGGCGGCCACGGCAGCGCTGGAGCTACAGGATGCGATTGCTAAAGAACCATGGGCGCTGCGCGAACCCATGCGCATTCGCATCGCGCTGCATACCGGCGAGGTCGAGCTTCGCGACGGCGACTACTTCGGTCGGGCAGTCAACCGCGCTGCGCGCCTGCGTTCGCTGGCGGTGGGTGGCCAGATTCTCTGCTCCGGCGCGACCGCCGAACTCGTTATCGACTCACTGCCCGACGATGTCGTATTCGCCGACTTGGGAATGCGTCAGCTCAAAAACTTGGCACGCCCAGAGCACGTCTTCGAGCTTCGCTTGCAAACCACCGAGGACAGTTCTGCGGAACAGACGGCCGATGCACCCGTCGAGCGGCCCGGCCTTCCCGCGGTACTGATTGGTCCCGGTCCGTTTGTCGGGCGCAACGATGAACTCGAAAGCCTTGTGTCCGTTTGGGAGACCGCGCTCGAAGGCGGGATGCACGCGGTTCTGATCGCCGGCGAACCCGGCGTGGGTAAGACGCGTCTGGCGGGCGAGTGGTCGGGGCGGGCCTATCAGCAAGGCGCGGTTGTGCTTTACGGCCGCTGCGACGAGGATCTCGGGGCGCCGTACCAACCCTTCGCGGAGGCACTGCGTTCGCTCGTGCCGTGCATCGGCGCCACACGGCTGCGCGGATTGCGCGGTGTTGAAGCACTACTCGCATTGGTTCCCGGGCTTACCGATGTCCTACCTGATCTGACCGCGCCAACCGCCGCCGATCCGGACACCGAGCGCTACGCACTTTTCGACGCGGTCGTGGCGCTGCTGGCGGTCGCTTCCGCGAGCGCACCCGTCGTCGTTGTTCTCGACGACCTGCACTGGGCCGCCAAACCCACGCTGCTCTTGCTGCGTCATCTCCTGCGCTTCGGCGACCAGGCACGCGTACAGATCGTCGGGACGTACCGCAGCACCGACCTCGACCGCTCGCATCCGTTGGCGGCCATGCTCGCCGACCTTCATCGCAGCGCCGATTCCGGCACCGCTAATCGCCTGCAGCTCAGTGGTCTTGACGAGGGGGACGTGACCGCGTACGTCACCGAGGCCGGCTACGACGACGAAGAGCTCGCGCGGGCATTGGCGTCGGTCACCGGTGGCAACCCGTTCTTCCTCATCGAGGCGCTACGCCATGTCGATGAAAGTGGCGGGGTCTGGGATCCGACTACCTTGCCGCAAGGGGTCCGGGAAACCGTGAGCCGCCGACTCTCTCGGCTTTCGGCAGAGACCAACAAGGCACTTGCCGCGGCCGCCGTCGTCGGCAGCCGGTTCGCCGTGGACCTTGTGGAGCGGGTGGTCGAGCAGGATCTCGTTGACGCTTTCGACGAGGCCTGCAAGGCCGGCATCGTCATCGAGGAGCCCGGCGGTCGATACCGGTTCAACCATGCCATCGTGCGACGGTCGCTGCTCGCCGAGCTGGCGTCGGTGCGCCGCATGCGGTTGCACCAGCGCATCGCCGCGACGCTGGAGACCGAGCCCGGGGCCGACGACGAGCTGTTGGCCGAATTGGCGCACCACTACTTCGAATGCGCATGGGCGGGAAACGCGGCCAAGGCCGTCGAGTACTGCCGGCGCGCCGCCGACCAGGCGATGGCACGACTCGGCTACGAAGGTGCCGCGGAACTCTACGACAGGGCACTGCATGCACTCGAGGAGCTCGACGACGAACTACCCGACCGCAACGACCAGGCCGCGGAATTATTGGTCGCGCGCTGCGAGGCTCTGCTGGCCGCAGGCGATGTGACATCGGCGGCGGGGGCTGTCGCGCAATTACAGGCAGCGACAATCGATTCGGCCCGACTGGCTGCATGGGCGACGTGTTTCGACGGCGAGCTGTCGATGCTGATTCACCCAGAGCGATTGGACGAGGTCGAAGCCGCGCTAGGCGCGGCCGCGGAAAAGCTGGCCGGATTGGACGATGCCGCGGGAGAAGCCAAAGCGCACACCGTGCGCGCCGCGTGTCTGGCGCGGCTCGGGCGAATCGCCGATTGCGAAATCGCCCTGGACGAAGCTCTCACCGCGGCGCGCCGCGCGCGTGAACACCGGCGGGTCAACGCGGTGCTGGCGGGCGCTCCGCTCGCCGCATTGTGGGGTCCCAATCCTGTTCCGCGTGCAGGCGGTCGGTGTCTTGACGTGGTGCGGCTACTGCGGATAACAACCGATTCGCCTGCGGTCGAGGCGACCTCGACGCGATGCCAGGCGGTGTTGGAGGCCTTCCGTGGCCGCGGCGCCGCGGCACGACGGATGATCGACTCGGCCCGGCGCACCGTCACCGACCTCGGTCTGCGCCATGCGCTTTTAGAAGTCGAGCAGTTCGCCGGCATTGTCGAGTTGGTCGTCGACGATCCTGCTGCTGCCGAGCCCCCGCTGCGTAAGGCCTACAACGGTTTTCGCCGCATGGGCCTGGACGCCGACACCGCCGAGACGGCCGCCCTGCTCGGTCGCGCGTGTCTCCTGCTCGACCGAGACGCCGAGGCCGCCGAGTTGTGCACGGAAAGTGAGCGTCTCGCCGGCCACGCGCTCAAGCCCTCGATCGCATGGCGCACCCTGCGGGCGCAGCTGCTCTCCCGCGGCAACAATCACGTTGAGGCACGCAAGATGGCCGAGGCCGCTGTCAGTCTGGCCGAGCGCACCGACGCGTTGGTCGACCACGGCGACGCATGTCTGGCGCTGGCAACGGTTTTGGCCGCCGCCGGTGACGTCTCGGCGGCGCGAGCCGCCGTCGAGCAAGCGGTGAGTCTGTGGGAACGAAAGGGAGCCGCCGCGCTTGTCGAAAAGGCGCGTCTCGTTCTCGGCCAGCGTGAGATGCCGACCGTTCCAGTGAGTCCGGCTCCGGCCGATGCTCCGGTTGTCCAGCTCGAGAATGCGTGCGTACGCGTGGGCCAACGCGTGATAGCTGCCCTTCATAGCGAGGCCTGGGACGTGGTCGAGGAGCTCTATGCACCCGACGGTCTCGTGGAGAGTCGCCGGAAGATCGTCGGCTTCAGGCAGAGCGACCTGCCCTCGGCCGATTGGGCGCATCAAAGCAGACGCGCTATCCAGACGGACGACCTACGGTTCAACCAAGTCGTTGTCGCCGTGCGAGGCGAGCGCCTGGCTTTAGCTCGATTGGTGATAAGCAGTGCCGACGTCAGTCCTGGGGCGCCGCGCGATGAAATTCTCCAGCTATACGGCCTCGATGAGGACGGGCGAATCGCGTTGCAGATGTGGTTCGATGTCGATGACATCGACGCCGCGATCGCCGAACTCGACGCCATCCACGCCCGATTCGAGCAGGAACAACCAAAGCGGCGGCTCGAGAACGGCGCTAGTCGAGCCGATGATCGGGCTATAGCGTGCTTCGCTAGTCGGTCCTGGGATGAGATGACAGCACTGTTCGCCGAAGATATCCGCATTGACGACCGCCGCCGAGGATTTCGCCAAACGAGCAACGACCGCGCAACAGAGGTCGCAAGTATCCGGGCGATCGCCGCCCTCGGCGCAACCAGTATCATTCCAACGCCCCTGGCTGTGCGAGGAGATCGCCTGTGCCTGAGCCGCTTACGGTTCGAGGGGCACGACGCTCGGCCGGAGGCAACCGGTGCCGACAGGGTGATCGTTGAGGCACTGTCAATTATTGAGGTCGACTGCGACGGAATCATACTTGCCAGGACCCATTTCGACCTCGACGACTTCGACGCCGCGATCGCAGAAATTGATGCGCGCTATCTCGCCGGCGAAGCGGCCGCGTACCGGCACACGTGGTCGACGATTACCGAGGCGTACGCCGCCATAAGCCGACACGAACTTCCACCGACGACGCCAGACTGGGTGAACATCGATCACCGGCAAGCAAGATCGTTCGCACCCGGCGAAATGATTTCATACATCCACGCCACCTGGGATGTAGCGCCGCAATCTCGCATCCATATTGAGACGGTGCATCGGCTGACTAGTCGCGGAGCAGTGGTAACTAATGCGATGATTGGCAGCTCGCAACACGGTTTTGATGCCGAGTGGCGCGAGGTTTTCCTCCTGATGGTCGAAGGCGACAGCATCGACCGGTGCGAGCTGTTCGATGATGCAGATCTCGACGTCGCGATTGCCAAGTTCGACGAACTCAGCCGACCGATGCCTAGGCTCGAAAACTCAGCAACCCGAACCTACGAGCGCATGTGGCAGTACTTCGAAGTCCGCGATTGGGCGGCGATTATCGCGATGGTGGCCGAGGATGAGTTGATTGATGATCGTCGTCGAGTGGTGAACGGCGGACTCCGACACGGTCGCGACGCTGGAGTCGGGGAAATGCGGGCGGCGGCCGACATCGGCTTCACCATAACGGTCGTAGATGTCAGGGCCATCCGCGGCGACCGTCTGGCTTTGGCGCGTGTTCGCGCTGCGGGACACGATCCCGCTGCGATCCAAAACGATGTCTTGCAAGTCGTCCAGATCGATTCGGACGAACGGATCGCGGTAGTGATCACATTCGACCTCGACGACTTCGAGGCCGCTGTCGAGGAGCTCGATGCACGCTACCTCGCGGGAGAAGCGGCACATTACTCGCGGACATGGTCTGCCATCTTGAGCGCATACGCGGCGATCAACCGACGCGAACTCCCTGTCACGACTGTCGATTTCGAGGACAAAGACCATCGGCGCGGGGCAGCTTCCGCGCCTGGCAACATGATCGCTTATCTCCATGCTGGGTGGGAGCTCGACCAAAACATTCATTTCTATGTCGAGGCCGTGCACAGGCTGAGTGATCTCGGAGCGGTCGTCACTCACAACGGACGTTGGACTTCGCGGGAGGGCTTTGAGGCTGAGTGGCGAGAGGTCATGCTTCTCACCATTGATGGCGACTCGTTCGACCGCTGCGAAGTATTCGACGAATCAGACGTCGATGCCGCGAACTCGAGATTCGAACAGCTGAGCAGACCGGCGCCGCGGCTGGAAAACGCAGCAACGCGTGTCTGGGAGCGCCTTTTCGCCTACATTGCGGCCGACGACTGGCAATCCGTGGCACAAATATCGGCCGAGAACGTCTGCGTCGACGATCGCCGTCGGGTGGTCAACGCCGGAATCTTGCATGGTCGAGATGCGAACATAAAAGATACTCAGGCGACCATTGGCGTCGGCTTTGCGATGACGGTTGTCGGCGCCCCGGCGGTCCGCGGTGAGCACCTCGCACTCATACGTGTTCGGGTGTCGGGCCATGACCCCGACGCGATTCAAAATGACGCCCTGAACATCGTCGAGACCGATACCGACAATCGGATCGCCGGGAGTGTCGTGTTCGACCTCGACGACTTCGACTCCGCCATCGCCGAACTCGACGCCCGCTATCTGGCGGGCGAAGCGGCTCCGCACGCACAGATATGGGCGGTCATCACGCGGGCCGAAGCCGCGCTTAATCGTCACGAGCTCCCTCCGACGACGCCAGATTGGGTGAACATCGACCACCGTCGAGGAACCTCGTTCGCGTCTGGCGACATGCCCGCATTACTCGATGTCGCGTGGGACCTCACAGGTAACCTCAGCAACTCCATCGAAGCAGTGCATCGGCTGAATAATTTGGGAGCGGTTATCACCAGCGCATCGCATGAGATTTCGCATGAGGGCTTCGACGCGGAGTGGCGGGTGATCGTCGTTGTAACGGTGGAAAGCGAAATGCTTAGCCGCGTTGAGGTATTCGATGAGGCGAACCTCGAGGCCGCGCTCGCCCGCTTCGAGGAACTTAACCGATCGGCACCGCGGCTGGAAAACGCGGCAAGTCAAGCGTACGAGCGGTTCCGAAGGCACTTCGCCGCGCGCGACTGGGATGCCATGGCCGAGCTGCTGACCGCCGAAACATCTGTCGACGACCACCGACGGGTCGTAAGCGCCGAGATCAGGCGCGGTCGAGATATCGAAATTGCGAACATGCGGGCCTTCGCCGATATCGGCGCCACAACGAGTACTGCGACGGTCATCGCGACCCGAGGCGAACGACTTGTCCTCTGCCGGACGTGTGTCTCGAGTGAAGACCACCAACCAGGCGCATTCCATATCGAGTTTCTGAACCTTGTAGAAATCACCGCCGACGAGCGAATCACAGCGCGCAGCGCGTTCGACCTCGACGACTTCGAATCCGCCGTCGGCGAACTCGAAACCCGCTACCTCGCAGGCGAAGCGACCGCGCACGCGGACACATGGTCGGTCATAGCAGGTATCTATGCCGCGTTTAATCGGCGCGAACTCCCTGCGACAGACTGGATCACCGTAGACCGCCGGCGAGGCACACCGTTCGCGTCCAGCACCATGCTCGCGTCTATCCGTGCCATCTGGGACGTAACCCCAGAGCTTCACATTCACGTCGAAGCGGTGCATCAGCTCAGCAAGCTCGGAGCCGTCATCACCCATGTGCAGCATGGCACTTCATCACGAGGCTTTGACGCCGAATGGCGACAGATCCAACTTTTAACTGTCGAAGGCGACCGCATCGACCGTTGCGAAATCTTCGACGAGGCTGACCTTGACGCGGCGCTCGCCCGCTTTGAGGAGTTGCATCCGCATCTTCCTCGCCTGCATAACGCGGCAAGCCAAGTGCTTGAGCGGGTCTTCACGAACTTCGCTGCCCGCGACTGGATTGCCCTGGCGGAGCTGGTGGCCGACGACATCTGTTCAGAGGATCGCCGTCCAGTGGTGAACGCCGGCATCCGTCACGGTCGAGATGCCGAAATCGCGGACATGCGGGCGATCGCGGACGTCGGGGTTGAGTTCATCACGGCTACGGCGGTAGCAACACGTGGTGAGCAGCTGGCCCTTTCTCATGTCCTTCTTCCGGTTGAAGACCAAGGGCCAGAGTCGTTCCGCAACGAGGCGCTCTGTTTGGTCGAAATCAACGCCGACAACCGGGTCGCCGCCCGCATCTTGTTCGACCTCGATGACATGGACGCCGCCTTCAAGGAGCTCGACGCGCGCTACCTCGCCGGTGAAGCCGCACCGTGCGCACAGACGTGGTCGATCATCACGCAGTGGTTCACCGGGCTCATCCGGCGTGAAGTACCGCCGACGACACCGGACTGGGTGGCCGTCGATCATCGGCGGCTCCCCACTTTCGAGGGCAGTGATCTGCCCGCAGCTTTGAACGCCGTTTGGGAGGTCACGCCAGACTTCGGCATCTACGTCGAGGCTGTGCATCGGCTATCCAATGACGGAGCCGTGGTCACCTTGAGGGCGCATGGGACCTCGCCAGAAGGGTTCACCGTCGAGTGGCGGATGAACGAGATCATGACTGTCGAAGGCGACCGATGGAAGCGCTGTGAAATATTCGATGAAGCAGCCCTCGATGCCGCGCTCACCCGCTTCGAGGAACTGCAACCGCATGCACCGCGCGACATCGCGCTCGCGAGGTTCGACGAACTTCACCCGCAGGCGCGGCGGCTCGAAAACACGGCAAGCCAAGTGTTCGAAAGCTGTTTGACGCATTGGGTCGCCCGCGACTGGGACGCCTTGTCGGAGGTGCTCGCCGAGGACATTTTCAACGACGATCGCCGTCGAGTGGTAAACGCGGGGGCACGACACGGTCGAGATGCCACGATCGCAGGCATGCGGGCGTCAGCCGACTTTGGGCTTTCGTCAGTCACATCAACGGTTATCGCGACACGTGGCGAGCACCTTGCCCTCAGTCGTGATTGCTTCTCTATCCGCGACGAGCAGTCCGAGGCGGTTGTTGCCGAGGTGCTCGGGATCGTTGAGATCGACGCCCGTGGGCGGATCGCGGCACGCATCGCATTGGAGCTCGACGACTTCGACGCGGCGTTCGCTGAGCTGGAAGCCCGCTACGTCGCCGGCGAGGCGGCACCATACGCGAAGACGTGGTCGGTGATTACGGGTATCCAGGCCGCGGTCAATCGGCACGAACTTCCCGCCATGACATCCAATCCCGGTTACGTCGATCATCGCCCGCTCGTATCGATCGAAGGGGCCGATCTGGCCGCATCTATTCGTGCAGTTTTCGACCTCTTTTCGGACTACCGCGTCTACGTCGAGGCGGTGCATCGGCTGGATGAATTCGGAGGCGTCTACACCCAGGCGCACAAGGGAACGTCGAACGACGGCGTTGACGCCGAGTTCCGAATGATCGAAGTTCAGATAGTCGAAGGTGGTTTGCTCAGCCGCGCTGAAGTCTTCGACGAGGCAGACCTCGATCTGGCGCTTGCACGCTTTGAGGAATTGCACCCGCCGACGACGCGTTTGGAAAACGCGGCAAGCCGAACCTACGCGCGCATGTGGAAGCACTTCATGGCTCGCAATTGGACCGCAGTGGCCGAGACAATAGCCCACGACATCGTCGACGAGGACGGACGTCGTCTCGTCGGCCATGGGATCCGCCGCGGCCGCGACGCCGAGCTGGAAAATCTGCGCGTGACTGCCGAACTCGGGATCACGGATGTCACGCCGACTGTCATCGCTACCCGCGGGGAGCGTCTCGCGCTGCATCGTGTCCAGTTATCCGACCCCGACCAGCAGCCTGGGGCGTTCTTCAACCCGGTACTCCGCGTGGTCGGGACCGACGCCGACGAGCGCATTGTGATTGCGGTGCTATTCGATAATGACGACATTGACGCCGCCTTCGATGAACTCGACACGCGCTACGTCGCCGGCGAAGCGTCCGCCCACGCGCACACGTGGTCGATCATCGCAGGGGCGTATACCAGCATGAGCCGACACGAACTCCCTGCTATGACACCGGATTCGGTGCTCGTCGATCATCGACCGGCGCAGAGAATCGAGGCGGCCGATTTGGCCACACTGGCTCGCTCCGCGTGGGACCTCACGCCGAACATCAGGTCCTGCATCGATGCGGTGCATCGCCTAAGCGAACACGGAGCGGTCGTCACCCACACGCTAGAAGGAACCACACCTGAGGGCTTTGACGCAGAGTGGCGGATGATTGAAGTTCTTACGCTCGACGACGACCGAATCAACCGTTACGAAATCTTTGGCGAGGCAGATCTTGACGCCGCGCTCGCCCGATTTGATGAGCTCCACCCGCGAGCACCACGGCTCCAAAACGCAGCGAGCCAAGTGGTCGAGCGCTTTGAACGGTCCTACGCTGCCCGCGACTGGGAAGCCATGGCCGAAACGATGGTTGACGACGTACTCGACGACGATCGTCGAGTAGTGACCAACGCCGGTGTCCGGCGCGGTCGCCATGCCGAAATCGCGAACATGCAAGCCGTCGCCGATATCGGCGCCGCGAAAATTTCGTCGACCGTCATCGCCACCCGCGGAAAGCGCCTCGTCCTACGCTTAGTCCACCCGCGCAACGACGCTCGACCCGAGGCCTTCCAGTTCCATGACGTCCTACAGGTCGTCGAGATCGACGACACTGAGCGGATCTCGGTGGTCGTCACGTTCGACCTCGATGACATCGATGCCGCCTTCGATGAACTCGACGCTCGCTACGTCGCCGGTGAAGCGTCCACCCACGCACAAACGTGGACGGCTATGACGCAGGTCCAAGCCGCCTACAATCGACACGAAGTCCCTCCGGCGACGAAGGACATAGTGAACCTTGATCATCGCCGGATTAGAGCGTTCGCTCCTGGCGACGCGGTCCCCTACATACGCGCCACCTATGACGTCGCCCCAAACGTCAAGGGTCATCTCGAAGCCGTGCACCGGCTTAGCAGCCTCGGGGCGGTCGTCACAGAGGTAGTCACTGGGACCTCACGTGAGGGCTTCGATTTCGAGTTGCGCGAGATTGCCCTTTTTGCTTTCGACGGCGACATGGTCTGTCGGTTCGAGATGTTCGACGAGGCAGATCTTGATGCCGCCCTCGCCCGTTTCGACGAGCTGAGCCCGGAAACGCGTCGTCCACAGAACGCGGCGAGTCGGGCGAATGCCCGCTTCTTCGCCCACACGCGGGCGCGCAATTGGGCTGCGGCGGCCGAGATACTGGCCGTCGATAGCGTCGTAGGCGATCGCCGCCGCGTCGTGAACATCGGTGTCTGGGAAGGGCGCGATGTCGTAATCGCAAATATCCGAGCTCTAGCCGATGCCTTAACAGACGTAACGTCGACCGCCATTGCGATTCGCGGAGAGCGCCTCGCCCTGACCCGTATCTCTGCACCGAACCCCAACGAAGAGGAGGGAGATTTCCGCGTTGAAATGCTTAGCGTCGTCGAGCTCGACACCGACGAGCGGATCGCGACGCACGTCATGTTCGACCCCGACAACATCGACGCCGCCATCGACGAGCTCGACGCTCGCTACCTCGCTGGTGAAGCCGCCACCCACGCCGCCACGTGGTCGCTCGTCAAGCAGTCATACGACGCGCTCAACCAACGCGAAATACCCGCAACGACACCGAACTTGGTGAACTTGGATCACCGGCGGTTATTGGCATTTGCGCCCGGTGACGCGTTCGCCTACATCGGCGCCGCCTGGGACCTAACGCCGGACCTTGCCTTCCAAGTCGAAGCCGTTCATCGGTTGAGCAACATAGGAGCGGTCGTCATCCACAGGGCGCGGGGCAGCTCACACGAAGGCTTCGATGCCGACTGGCGAAACGTAAGCATTTTCACGTTCGAAGGCGACAAGATCAGCCGCTTTGAGATCTTCGACGATGCAGATCTCCATGCCGCGCTTGCGAAGTTCGACGAGCTCGGTCGGCCAGTGCCGATTGACAACGCTGCATCCCGGACTTGGGCACGGTTGGCCGAAATGTTCAACCGCCGCGATATGGAGGGTTACCTTGCCCTAGGCGCTACTGACATACGGTATGAAGACCGCCGAATAGGCCTCCGCGATGATTTCGAGGGCGCGGCCCAACAGCGAAAGTCCGTGCAGGCGTTGTTCCAGACCGCGCCTGACAATGTGCAGATGACGGCGGAGCCGCTTGCCATCAGGGGATCTCGCCTAATGTTGGCACGCGTCTGTTACCGCGACACCGATTATGGGGATCTACCAACCGCCGTCGAGATGTTGCAGATAGTGGAAGTAGGCCACGACGGCCTAATTGACTACAGCGTGAGCTTCGATCCTGACGACATCGACGCCGCCTTCCAAGAACTGGAAGCGCGCTACCTCGCCGGGGAAGCTGCGGACCACGCTCACACATGGTCGGTGATCGCGCGAACATAT
Organism: Mycobacterium sp. NGS11; assembly: GCF_059813315.1. Lineage (NCBI taxonomy): Bacteria > Bacillati > Actinomycetota > Actinomycetes > Mycobacteriales > Mycobacteriaceae > Mycobacterium > Mycobacterium sp. NGS11. Next base: position 197,868 of record NZ_JCALEJ010000002.1, on the reverse strand, counting down.
GCCGGGTTCAACCGGCACGAACTTCCTGCCACAACGCCCGACTGGGTCATGCTCGACCGTCGATCACTCGTAACGAGCGAAACGGTTGATTTGGGCGCATCTCTTCGCGCCGTGTGGGACCTCATTCCGAGCATCAGCATCTACATCGAGACCGTGCACCGGCTGAGCGAACGCGGGGCCGTCGTCACCCAAACAGTCAGAGGAATTTCGGATGAGGGTTTCGACGCCGAATGGCGGATGATCGACATCTACACGGTCGAAGGTGACCTTCTCAGCCGCTCCGAAGTCTTCGACGAGCAAGACCTCGACACCGCGATCGCAAGGTTCGACGAGCTCGACCAGCCGCCGCTGACACAGACTTAAGCAGTTTTCACAACAGCGCCGAAACGGATCTCCTATCGTCACTACGTGAGGCGTCGAACGGTGCTGAAGATACCGCTGCTAGTCGCGGCGGGCACTACGCTCACCCCGACGCCGCGCGCCGCCGCAGTCCAAACTCCATGGTCGTCGGACCGGGCCAATCGCTGGTACCAGGCGCAGGGATGGCTCGTCGGCGCCAACTACATCACCTCGAACGCCATCAACCAGCTCGAGATGTTTCAGTCCGACACCTTCGACCCCCGGCGCATCGATATCGAGCTCGGCTGGGCCCAGACACATGGGCTCAACGCTGCGCGAGTCTTCCTCCACGATCAGCTGTGGGCGCAGGACGCGCGAGGCTTCCAAAAACGTCTGGCGGAGTTTGTGGCCATAGCGGCCCGCCACAGGATCAAACCACTGTTTGTCTTCTTCGACTCGTGTTGGGATCCGTTCCCGAAAGCCGGACCGCAGCGCGCACCCAAACCAGGAATTCACAACTCCGGCTGGGTACAAAGCCCTGGCGCGGAGCGGCTCGATGACCTCGACTACCGTCGCACCCTGCGAGACTATGTCACGGGCGTCTTGAACCAATTCCGCACTGATGAGCGTGTTTTGGGATGGGACCTATGGAACGAGCCCGACAATCCCGCCCGTGTGTACCGAAAGGTAGAGCGAACAGACAAGCTGGACCGCGTGGCCGACATGCTCTCGCTGGTGTTCGGGTGGGCACGTTCGGTTGATCCGAGTCAACCATTGACCAGTGCCGTGTGGGACGGAGTGTGGGGAGATCCTTCGAGGCGAAGCGAAATCGCAAACATTCAACTGAACAACTCCGACGTGATCACCTTCCACTCTTACGACAAACCGGCGGGCTTCGAGGACCGGATCGCCGAACTGTCCCCGATGGGACGCCCCATCCTTTGCACCGAGTACCTCGCTCGGACAGCGGGCAGCACCGTGGACGGCGTTCTGCCAGTCGCCAAGCGGCACAACGTCGGTGCGATCAACTGGGGGCTGGTGGCCGGTAAGACCCAAACCTACTTTCCGTGGGACTCCTGGGACCACCCGTACACGGCGGTTCCGCAGCTCTGGTTTCAGGACTTGATTCAACCCGACGGGCGACCCTACCAAGACTCTGAGTTTCAAACGATTGGCAATCTGACCAAGCTGTGACGACGGGGCCTGGAAGCTTAAGGACCAGCGCGCGCGTGGCTCAGCAGGAAAAGGGGTAGTCGCCACTCGGCGCATCACTGGCATCCAAAGATAAGGACACGCTGATGAGCGGCGCGAATGAAGCCCGGAATGAGCTGCCGGGGAGCGCCAGCGACAAGGGCGGGGGGATCAATCCCACTGATGTCGTGCGACGCGCTACATCTGAGCGGGCCCCACAGATTGCGGCGCGCGTCGGGTATGTCATCAGTGGGCTGATGCACCTGTTGATCGCTTACCTCGTCGTCCGCGTTGCGCTAGGAGGCAAGGCCGATGCTGATCAGACCGGTGCCTTGAGAACTATCGCCGACACCACTGGCGGTTTCATCGCGCTGTGGGCAGTCGCGGTAGCGCTGGTTCCCCTGACGCTATGGCGGCTTGCGGAGACCGTTGTCGGCCTCCACCCGGCCGAACGTCGGCGTGATCCCCGAGATTTTCGACCGATCAACCGGCTCAAGGCCTTTGGCCTCGCCATTGTGTATACGGCGGTCGCAGTCACCGCGATGCAGTTCGCACTGGGGAGGCGCAAATCGAGCGCAGTGCAAAACGCCGGGCTCAGCGCGCGGTTGATGCAGTCTGCGCAGGGCAAAGTGGTCCTCGTCGCGGTCGGCCTGGTGATCGTCATAATCGGTGGTTACTTCGCCTGGAAGGGAGCATCACGGCGGTTCTGCAATGATCTCACCGTTTCGCCGGGGCGCGCGATCACCGCGTTAGGCTTTTGTGGGTACGTCGCCGAAGGCACGGTGTTGGCCGGGGCCGGCCTCCTGGTCGTCGTCGCCTCCATCCGCGCCGACCCATCGAAGGCGACGGGTCTGGACGGCGCGGTGAAGACGTTACGTGAGGCCCCGTTCGGCACAGGGCTGATCCTTCTGGCAGGATGCGGATTTGCCGCCTACGGCCTGTACAGCTTCGCCCTGAGCCGCTATTCGCGGATGTGACTCGGACTCACCGAGTCTCGAACAGCACCAACCGCTTTCGCCAGATAGGGCGCCGTACGACTGTATTTCGCACGCGCCACCTTCTTCGGCGGCCCCACCGCAACGACCCGACCGCCGTCGCTGCCGGCTCCCGGTCCCAGGTCGATCACCCAGTCCGCACCGGCGACCATCCGCATGTCGTGTTCGGCCACCACGACGGTATTGCCCGCATCGACCAGGCGGTGCAGTTGACGATCGAGCAGGTCCACATCGGCAGGGTGCAGCCCGGTGGTCGGCTCGTCGAGGACGTAGAGGGTGTGCCCTCGCCGGGGCCGCTGCAGTTCGGAGGCGAGCTTGATTCGCTGCGCCTCGCCACCCGACAGCTCGGTCGCGGGTTGTCCCAGACGGAGATACCCCAGCCCGACCTCTTGCAACGTCGTCAGGCTCCGCGCTGCGTTGGCGACGTCGGCAAAAAATTCCGAAGCCTCGTCGACGGTCATCGCGAGCACGTCGGCGATCGTACGGTCGCGGTAGCGCACCTCGAGCGTCTCGTCGGAGTAACGCGCTCCGTGACAGGCCGGGCAGGTTGCGTATGTGCCTGGCAGGAACAACAATTCGACCGAGACAAACCCCTCCCCCTGACAGGTCGGGCAGCGGCCCTCGGCCACATTGAAGGAAAACCTGCCCGCTGTCCAACCGCGGCGACGCGCCTTTGGAGTCGCGGCGAATTCGCGGCGGACGGCGTCGAACAAGCCGGTGTAGGTCGCCAGCGTCGACCGCGGGGTGCGTCCGATCGGGCGCTGGTCGACCGATACCAACCGGTTGATATTTTCGGTCCCCTCGGCCGTCACTCCGACGCTCGCGTCGTGATCGAGATCGATGATCCCGTTGTCCGTTTCGTCGTCATCGGATTCGGTCGGCTCCACAACCCGTCCCGTGCCGAGATGGCTTTTCACGACATCGCCGAGGACCTTGACGACGAGCGTCGACTTGCCCGAACCGGACACTCCGGTGACCGCGGTGTACACACCGAGCGGTAGGTCCACGTCGAGGTCTGTCAAATTGTGGAAGCAGATCCCGCGCAGCCGCAGCTGCCCCGACTGGGTGCGGGCTTCGCGCGACTGCGGCCTGGCCCCGTCGAATAGGTACCGGCGGGTGACCGACCCTTCGACGTCGGCCAGACCCGGCACCGGCCCGCTGTAGAGCACGCCGCCGCCAAGCTCCCCCGCCCCGGGCCCGACGTCGACGATCCAGTCGGCACGGCGCACCACGTCCATCTCGTGCTCCACCACGAAGAGCGAATTGCCCGCGCGCCGAAGGCGATCGAGCACCTCGAGTAGCGGTTCGGCGTCGGCGGGGTGCAGTCCGGCCGACGGCTCGTCGAGCACATAAAGCACGCCGAACAGGCCGGCACGCAGCTGAGTGGCCAGCCGCAACCGCTGCAGTTCGCCGGGCGACACCGTCGGAGTGCGGCGACTAAGAGTGAGATAACCGAGGCCAAGATTGATGAGTACCTGCAGGCGTGCGACCAGGTCGGCGGCGATCATGGTCGCCACTTCTGTCAGCTCACCGGATTGCGTTGACTCGTAAGCGGCGGCGGCATCGGTCCGAGAAGCCGTCGGGCGCAACGCGTCAGCAAGCTCGGCCAGCGGCATCGCCGTGTAGTCGGCGATGGTGCGGCCGGCGAAAGTCACCCTCAGCGCCTCGGGCCGCAGCCCGGAACCGTCGCATACGGGGCACTCGACGCTGTCGACGAATTGCAGTACGCGACGACGCATCATCGCGCTATGCGAGTTGGCCAAGGTGTGGCGGACGTGGCGTTCGGCGCTGGAGAACGTGCCGTTGTAGTAATAGTCGGCCTGCACGGGATGCTGGCTGGGATCGATCTCGACCGTTGGCTGCTCATCGGTGAACAGGATCCAATTGCGTTGCCGCTTAGGCAGTTTCCGCCATGGCTTGTCGATGTCGTAGCCCAGCGTGACGAGGATGTCGCGGAGGTTCTGGCCCTGCCAAGCGCCCGGCCATGCGGCCACCGCACCTTCACGAATGGTCAGCGAGGGGTCCGGCACCAGTGTCTCTTCGGTCACCCGATGAATCCGTCCCAGCCCATGGCATTCCGGGCACGCACCGACCGCGGTGTTCGGCGAGAACGCATCGGAGTCCAGTCGTTCCGTGGCGCCTCGGGGATAGGTCCCGGCGCGGGAGAACAGCATCCTCAGCAGGTTGGACAAGGTGGTCACGGTGCCGACCGTCGACCGCGACGTCGCCGAACCACGGCGCTGCTGCAGCGCTACCGCGGGCGGGAGACCGGTGATGTCGTCTACCTTTGGCGCGCCGGTCGGCAACAGCAGGCGACGGGCGTACGGAGCGACCGATTCGAAGTAACGGCGCTGCGCCTCGGCATAGATGGTCCCGAAGGCCAACGACGATTTGCCGGAACCGGAGATCCCGGTGAACGCGACCAGCGCGTCACGCGGCGCTACCACGTCGACACCCCGCAGATTGTGGACCCGCGCCCCGTAAACGCGCACGCAAGGGTCGATGTCGTCCGTGCTTCGATGGGACATTTGCGTCATCTTGTTCAGCCGAGTACCCCTGCCGCGGCGCCCGCAAGCGCGAGGCGTGCTGGTCGACACCGGGACCGACGCCTCGAGACGCCGTTTCAACGCCCGGCCGGCCGGGAACTCCGCCGTGGCCATGACGCAGACATCATCAAGCCGCATCCGCCTGAGTCATCACGTCGTGGAACTCGATGACGGGCGCCGGATCGGGCTTTCAGTCGGCGGCCGCGGAGTGCCGTTGCTGTTCATGCACGGACTTCTGCTGAGTCGTAAGGCATATCTACGGATGCTCAGCCGCATCGCCGGTATGGGATTTCTGGTCGTCGCCGTCGATGCCGCCGGGCACGGCGACACCGGGCGACTGCCCGGCGACGCCTGCGGCTTCAGCGATCGCGCCGATTCGGTATTACGGACGTTGGACGCGCTCGGCATCGGGCAAGCAGTGTTCGTCGGCCATTCGATGGGTGGGCGAATGACAATCCAGCTGGCCGCGCGGGCGCCCGAGCGGGTACTCGCCGCCGTGCTGTTCGACCCGGCGGCCGGCGGGCGGTTCGACACGACCATCCCGGAACTGGTGAAGTCGCCCACGAAGGCGTTGGGTGCGGCCTACACCGCCGTTCGCGACACGCTGGGCGACCCGACGCAGCTCTCGGCCGCGGAGCAGCTCGGGTACTTTCGCGTGCTTGCGGCGGTAGCGGTGCCGAACCTGCGTTATCCCATTGGAGCCGTCCGGACGATCAAGGCCATCATCGAGTCGGGTGATTACACGCCGATGCTGCACACCATGCGCGACGAGGGGATGCCCACGATGGTTGTCCACGCCGAAAAAGACATGATTGTGCCTTTCCCGCACGCTCGCGACATCGCCAACGAGGCCGACGCCACGCTATACCGGGTGCCCGACGCGTACCACTCGTGGATGATTGCCAATCCGCGGCAGGGCGCCGACGCGTTTCGTCAACTGCTGGACGGCGAACTCGGCGAGGTGCTGCGCAACGCGGCCGATGCGATGGGAATCGCGGACGTCGATGACCACGAGGCCTGGGAGCGCGAACTGCTGGATCCCGATGCGCTGGTGTTGGAGTTCATCCACGGTCGGGAGCGAGTTGAGATCGGGGCGGGCGAGCTCGACCATGTCGAACTCGAACTGGTGCGCCGTACCGAGCGTTCGCAGGAGCGGCTGTCGTGGGCTCGACGCACGTATCGCAGGTGGGCGGCCAAACACCTGCATCAGGCACGATCGCTGATCCGGCAGAACACCCGGATTGAGCCGGACCGCCGCGAGAAGCTGCCCTGACTTTGGCGGGCAGTACCGGCGCAACGGATGGCCACGAAAATTGCGATAGTCGACTACCGCGCGATCTCGAAGGTGAATCCGTGGCCGCAGATGCAGATCTGGTCGCCATCGGCCAGCGTCGCGCTGGCGCGAATCCGCTGCTCCCCGACGTCGACACCGTTGGCTGACCGGAGATCGGTAAGCACGAAAGTATTTCCGGTGTCGACAATCACCGCGTGGTAGCGACTGACGGTGTCATCGTCGAGAACGATGTCATTCTCGGGGAGGCGGCCGATCCTGGTTACTGTTCCTCGCAGCGGATAACGTCTTCCTTCGGTGTCGCGCAGGTGTGCGACGTCGGAGTCGTGCGCAGGCTCGGCGGAGCGCCGACGAGTCACCGCAGCGCGTTTGGCTGTTGCGCGCGCAGCCTGTTCGACGTTTAGCGGCTCTTGGCGAAGGATCCGTTGATGAAGACGCTGCAATGTGGGGCCGGGGTCAATGCCCAAATCGTCTGCGAGCGCAGCCTTGAGCCGCGCGTAGGTATCAAGCGCGTCGTATTGGCGTTCCGTCAGATAGTAGGCGGTGATCAGTTGCGCCCACAGCGGCTCTCGGTATGGATGCTCGGTCGCCAGGGATTCGAGCTCACCGATAATCGAACGGGCTCGACCGCAAGCCATTTCGGCCTCCGCCCGCGCGGTGAGTGCCACCAACTTGTCCTCCATCAGAGCGGCGTCGAAGGCGTCCACGAACGGGAAGTCACGCAGATCCTCGAGCACCGGTCCGCGCCATTCGGCCAGCGCGGCCGACAAGTGACCACTGGCCTGTTCGAACCGTCCGGCGGCCGCCGCCTCAATTCCTGCTTTGCTTTCGGTCGTGAAACGGCCTAAATCGCAATCCTTTTCGGCCACGCTAAGCCGATAGCCCGGCTGGATGCTGGCCAGGATCGCGGCGGGGTCGGCGCCCGCACCGCTGATCAATCGGCGGATCCTGGACACATGCGCATGCAGGCTCGCTCGTGCTTCGGGCGGCGGGCCTTGTTGCCACGCAGCCTCGATCAACGAATCAACCGCAACGGTGCGGTTGCGGTTGATCAACAGCAAGGCCAGCACCGCTCGCTGTTTCGCCGCGCCCAACGGTAGGTCGGTACCGTCGGCGCTCATCTGTAACGGCCCCAAGAGCCCAAACCGCAACGCGCTGAGCGTCATAGCGATCGCAATCCGTTCGCCATTCCCTCACCACAGGTACACACGCGCGCTGCTCCCGCCGACGCAGGTGATCCAGCTGTCCCCCGGTTGCTGCTGGCAGTGCATGAGAAAGTTGGAGCCGTTGCACAGCGCACCGGACACCGTTGTGCAGTCGACGGCACCCGGCGCCGAGACGGCCCGGGGTAGCGGGCTGGCGTTGCCGTATTCCGCCCAGTAGGTGGTCAAAACGCTGTTGGCGAAAAGGCATGAGGTTTCGGGGGTCCCGCGGCCGGCGTGGGTGCCGAAACCCGTGGCATTCTGCAACGAAAAGCCCTGATCGCAGGACTGGTGCAGGGCGCTCAGGTCGGGGCCGGTCACCAGCGGAGGCAGCGAAGCACGCGCGGGGGTCTCCCGCTGGGCGCTCGGCCCGTTGGTGAACAGGCCGATGTCCAAACCGATGCCGGCCAGCACCAGAGCCGCCGATATCGCGATCACGCTCGGCAGCACCCACCGGCGCCTGCCTTGGCTGCGAGGCTCCGCGGCAGTGCGGCCCGATCGGGCTCCCGCGGCGAGCGGCCGGGTGCCGTCGAAGTAATTCCATGCTTCATCCGGTGCCGCTGTGGGACCGGTGGTTTCGCCACCGCTCCCCAACGCGCGTTGGGCCGCACGGGCGAGGGCGCCCGCCGATCCGTACCGGTCGTCGGGATGTTTGGCCATGCCGCGGGCGACGACGTCGTCGAGCGCGGCGGGAATTCGCGGATTGGTCGCGCTGGGTCGCGGGGGTGGCAGAGCTAGGTGGGCGGCGACCACATGCTCGAGGCTGTCTCCGGCAAACGGGGCGTCTGCGGTGAGCGACTCGTACAACACGCACGCCAGCGAGTAGACGTCGACCGCGGGTGTGGCCACTTCGTTGCGAAATCGTTCGGGCGCCATGTAATTCAACGTGCCGATCTGAGTTCCCACCGTCGTCAGCCGAGGATCGCCTCGGCCCTCGGCTATTCCGAAGTCGACGAGATATACAAAGTCGGCGGCGGTGACGATGATGTTCTGCGGCTTGATGTCTCGATGGATCAATCCCTCGCCGTGTGCGGCATCCAGTGCGGCGGCGACCTGACTGATGATGGCCACCGCGCGTGCGGGCGTCAGCGGACCGTTCGCGATCAATTCCTGAAGGGTCTGCCCCTGCACCAGCCGCATTTCGATGTACAGACTGCCGTCGATCTCGCCCCAGTCGTGGATCGGAATGACATGTGGTTCCTGCAGAATTGCCGCCGCCTGCGACTCCCGCTGAAATCGTGTGCGAAACGTGGGGTTGGTTGAAAGCTCGTCGGCCAGGATCTTCACCGCAACGGTTCGCTGTTTGCCCGTGTCAAAGGCCTCATAGACCGCCCCGCCCCCGCCCTTGCCGAGCAGGCGCGTGAGGTTGTACTTACCGAACGTCATACCGACGCGCGAGTCCACCACCATCCCCTTGATTGCTTCGGGTACCGACGCAGTATCTCGCTCACGGCCCGCCCACGCACCCGTTTGCTGAGGAAGCCGTCGGATGCGGGTCGCCCGGCCGGCACAAGCCCGGCGCAAGAAACACGCAAGGCATGCGGCGCAGCCTCTACGTGACCGGGCAACGCAGCCCCCAGCACATAGCCAGCCACGCCGGAGCCCAGGTCCGGCCATGTTTTTCGAAGGACACGAAATGCTCAACCCAACGCATCGCGCACACCCGGGAGACCGCGACCTTCGTAACGTCAGTCCGCGCACGGGTTTCCGGCGACGGATTGGGCTGGCGACGCTCCCGCTGGCCATTGCTACGTTCGCGGCGGCAATCGCCCCGCCGCCGACCGCACACACCGAGCCCGATAGCCCGCCAGCGATGGCGGCCCACGGCGTCGAGGCTCCGCTGACGACCGTTTCCTGGTCGCAAGTTGGCCCGGGTTGGATGCTCGCGGTGTGGAGCCCGGTTCCGGGCTTGCATCCCGGTGAAGCGCCTCCCCCCGGGTCACCAACCTGGGAGACGGCCACCACGACGCTGTACCTCGTCGATCCTGCGGGTGGCCGTTACCCGATCACCACCTTCCCGCCGCCGGGCCAGGGTTCGCGTTCGAGGTTGGTCGACTGGTCGGGCGACGGGACACGCGCCCTGGTCCTCAGCGAGCAGAAGGGCCACAACACCGTCACAGAGGTCGACCTGCGCAGCGGCGAGAGAACAACGTTCGCCATCGACGGTAGCCACGCGTCCCCTCGCTACACACGCCCGGACGGCAAGGCGATCCTGCTGGACAGGTCGGACCTGTCGGGGCCTGCATCGCTCGAACGCGTCGACCTCGCGGGTAACCACCAGCTGACGTACCCGCTGGGCCAAGACGTTGACGGGTACCTCTCGACCCCCGATGGCACGCAGCTGGTGCTGGGCACACACTCCGGCCTGGCTTTGATGGGCAACGACGGGGTTGCCGGCAACACCCTGCCGATCGCGGGGCAGAAGGACTGCAGGCCTGTGCGCTGGTGGGACACCGGTGTTGCCCTCGCCCATTGCGGTACCTCCACCGGGTCGCAGCTGTGGTTGGTGCCTATCGACGGCGGGACACCGACGGCTCTGACCGCGCCCAACGACGGGCACGGGCCCGACTACGGTGACCTGAACGCGTGGCGGCTCCCGGCGGGGACGTTCCTGCAGGCCACGGGGGCGTGCGGCGTCGTGTTCGTCGCCAAGCTCAACGACGACGGCACAACGTCGCAGGTCTCGGTGCCCGGCGTGAAGAGCCGCAGCGTCGTGGTGGTCGGCGTCAACGGGGGCGACCTCGACCTTCAAGCCAGGGCCGGGTGTGGAGGCGGCCAGTCACTTATCGACTACAACCCCTCGGCCGGAACCTCGACGGTGCTGCTCGGCGAGACCGTCAACGGCGGTGGCGTCGTCAGCGCGGTGCCCTACCCGGGGCAGCGGTAGGAAGTTCTGAAATGAGACAACCGGCTCGCCTAATCGCCCTAACCGCGGGATCGGGATTGCCGCGGCGGGATGTGCCAGCGGCGACCCCGGCGCGCCGACCGCCGCGACGCCTATAAGCACTACGCAACCGTCCCATCCCAGAAGCTATGCGCCCCAAATTGTTCTGCCGTTCGGAAAGTTGATGAATCACCCTGCCGGCGTAACGATGGAAGTCGCTGACAACGTGCACGTTGCTCTCGCTCCAATCGTGTTGCCGTTCAACAACATCAAGGATCCTGCCAGTGCGGCCGTCGACGGCAAGGGCAACGTGTACCTGAACGACGGCCTGCACTTTCGGATTCTCAAGCTGTCGGTCCAGTGATGACGACGGCGTCTCGAAACGGACGGATCGCGATCGCGGCGGTGCCCAATCGTGACTGCGGCGGTGGTCAGTTGTCGCACAACAGATCCCGTCGACGGCTTCAGGCCAGGCGAATGCTCAAGGCAACCTCGATGGCTACGCCTTTGCGGCGCACGTGACGGCGAGGATGGTGCTCGCGACCAGCTCGGGATCATCGACCGTCGGAGTGTGCCCGAGGCCGGGCAAGATGGTGAAAGTCGCGCGGGGCAGGCAGTCGCGGACGATGGGTTCGCACAGCTCGAGTGGAAGAATCCTGTCGTTTTCGGCCCAGGCGATGGTGATTGGGCACGGCAGGGGGTCCATCGGTGCGACCTTCTCGTCAGCGTTGTTGAAGATGTCGTCAGTGATGGTGCATGCAAAGGACGCTTCGTTGATTTCGATGGTTCGCTCGTAGCTGAGTCGATCTCCGTGCAGCGTCAAATCGGTCAATGAGCGTCGGCGCATACCCGGCGATTTCATCAGAAGCCGGTTAAGGGGACCCATCAAGCGGCCCATCGCTATCTGCCGTCGCACCCTCTTCGCGACCTGGGCCCGCAGATCGTCTGACCACAATCCACCCGGTGAAAATGCACAGACGGATGCGGCCCGGCCACGGCGCGCCAATTCGAGCGCCGTGAAGCCACCCATCGAGTGGCCCGCTAAATGTGGGCGGTCCAATCCGTGTTTGTCGAGATAGCGTTCTGACTCATCGATCACGTCCCAGATCGTGACGGGTCGCCGCTGCACAACCGGCCCGCCGCGATGACCGAGGGCTGACGGTGTGTATACGTCGTGGTGGGTGGACAGCAGCGGCGCAATGTCCCGCCATTGATCGCCAGACCAGGTTCCGCCATGCAGGAGTACAAGAGGCGGCAGCTCGACGGACACCACCGAAGTTTGGCACCGCTTCCGCTCTTCGAACAGTCTGTTTGGTCGAAAACCCCGCAGAAGACGCGCCGGGGGCCTTCGGCGAAACAGGGCGGGGGTAAGTCGAGGTCGCCGCAGCGGCACCAGCGCGGTTTCGGCGCGAACCATTCGGTGTGGAAAACTTCAGCGCGATCAGAGGAGAGGCGCGTGACGACCACCCATCCCGAACGGCTACCGCTGCTGACCCGGCGCGACCGCATCATGATCACCATCACCGTGATCGCGTCCATGGCAGCCGGGGTTCTCAACTTCACCCACGCGAATTCATTGCTGACGTTCGCGATCTCCGCACTGGCGTTGGCCACACTGGCATCTCTGGTCGGCCGTTCGGTGGAGGCGGTCGGAGACCGGCTCGGGCCCAACGCCACTGGGATACTGCAGACGGCGCTGGGAAACCTGCCCGAGTTGTTCGTCATCCTGTTCGCACTCAAGGCAGGCCTTTCCGGCGTGGTGAAGGCCACCATCGTCGGCTCGATTCTGTCCAACGCCCTGCTGGTGCTCGGGCTGGCATTCGTGGCCGGCGGCATCAAGCACGGCCGCCAGCGCTTCGCCGCCGACGACGGACGCACCCTCGGACTGATGTTCACCCTCGCGGTGTTCATCTTGGCCGTCCCCTCGCTGACCGCTGCGATACACACCCCGGCGCAACACCACGAACGGGCGGTGTCGGTCGTCGTCTCCATCGTCATGCTCGCGCTGTTCGCACTCTCGCTGCCCGCCACGCTCGGAAAGCGGGCCGCCGATTCGGCGCTGCAAGCTGGTGATAAACCCTCGAGAGCGACCTCTCCCATTGTGGCCAGCCCCGATTCGGCCGAAGCTGCCAGCGTCGCGACGGCACACGGCGAGTGGCCGTTGGCGATGGCCATCGGCATGCTGGCCGTCGCCGGTATCGGTGCGGCCTTTGTATCGGAATGGTTCGTCGCCGCCCTAGAGCCAGCGATGCATGCCGCGGGCATCAACGAGGTGTTCGCCGGTCTGGTGATCGTGGCCATTGCCGGCAACGCGGTGGAGAATTTCGTCGGCATTCAGCTGGCGGCCAAGAACCAGATGGACTACGCGGTTCAGGTGGTACTCCAGTCGCCGGTCCAGATCGCACTCACCATCGCCCCGATCGTCTGCCTGGCGGCGGTATGGCTCGGCCAGCCCGGTTTCGATCTGGTGTTCTCGCCACTGCTGTTGGCGTCGATGGTCATGTCGGCGCTGGTCGCGGTGCTGGTGACCTTCGACGGCGAGTCGACCTGGTTTGAGGGAGCAGTGCTCGTCGCGCTCTACGTGGCGATCGCCACGTCGTTCTGGTGGGGATGAGCGGCTCCAACGGTCGCCACAGACGCCGAAACGCCTTGGAATGAACCGGCGCCCACCGAACCTCCTCATATATGAACCGTGAGCGAGGGAGGCGCCGGTGTTCAGATTGCACCCGACGAACGAAGGCGCTCCATTTCGGCCGCGTCGTAGCCCGCCAGGGCGCTGAGTAACTCTTCCGTATGCTGCCCAACGCGCGGCGCTGCTGGCGGTGCAAATCGTTCGTCGGGTTTTGTCTTGATGCAGGTGCCAATCAATTGCTGCGACGTCCCGTCCGGCTGAGCCTGCTCGTAGACGAGTCGGCGAGCCTTCGCGTGGTCGTCGTCGAACAGGTCTGCTCCCAAAAACGCTGGCGCACCAGCGATATCGGTCGCGATAAAAAAGTCGGTCCATTCCCTGCGCGTGCGGCTCGCAAAAATTGCCGTTAACTCCTCGCGCAGCCGGGCCTCTGCTTCGACATCCTCCCCCGGCTTCCGGCGCCCCGGTTCATAGAGATCCATCCTCTCGAGTGACTCGCAGAACCTCAGCCAGAACTTGTCCTCCAGCGCGTTGAACACCACGTAGTTGCGGTCGTTCGTTTCGTAGTACTGGTAACGAAGCGAAGCGCGGATTCCCTCACCGTAGGTGGGTTGACCGTTCGCCAGCGCTGTGAGGTGTTGAAAGTTCCAGTTGATCGCAGCATCGACCTGCGCTACTTCGACGTACTGCGGCTTGCCATCGCGCCCGGCGGCGTGCAGCGCGGCGAGTACGCCCATCGCTGCATACAGCGGTCCCGCCAGAACGCCTGTCGTCCCTGTCGCCGCCCCCGAAAGGCGTGGCGTTCCATCCGCATCGATGATCGGCGGGCTTAAGCCGGCGAAACAGTCGAAGGAAAGCCCGTGTGTGGCTAATCGGGTGTAGGGCCCATAGCTGCCCATGCCGTTGAGCACGCAGTACACAACTGTCGGGTTGACTGCGGCGATGTCGTCGTAGCTGAAACCGAGCCGGTGCGCGGTTCCGTAGCGTAGTCCGTCGATCACCACCGCCGATGTCGCGGCCAGGCGGCGAAACGCGTGTTGACCCTCAGGCGTTTTCAGGTTTATCGCCACACTCTTTTTGCCGCGATTCCAGTGCGAGTCCTGCAGTTCGCCGCCGGAAACCGCCGCACCGCGGAAACCGCCGCCGCCAGGCGGCTCCACCTTGATCACCTCTGCGCCCAGGTCAGCCAGATGCCCGCCCAGCGCATCCGCCGAGAACAGTGACACTTCGAGGACGCGGACATCCTTCAGCAGTTCCATACGCGACCTTTCCAGCCCGGAGTCCCTACGCGGACCCACGCCGCGTCGTCGAAGGCGCAGTGCTGCGCTACATCATTGTGATCGATTTCAACTCGGTGTATTCCTCAAAGCCCCAGCGCCCCTGCTCTCGGCCGAGTCCGCTTTGCTTGACGCCGCCGAACGGCCCCCCGCCGTTGAACATGCCGCGCGCCGGTAGAGACCAGCCGGGGCCCTGCCCACCACCCGGATTGGCTCCTAGATCGACACCGGGTGCGACAGTCTGCACCATGATGGTGCCGGTTCGGATCTGCCTGGCGACGTTGAATCCCCTTGCCGCATTGCGGGTCATCACCAGACCCGCCAGACCGTAGATCGAGTCGTTCGCAACGCGGATGGCCTCGTCTTCGGAGCTGTAGGTCACCACCGCCAGTACAGGCCCGAACACCTCCTCCTGACATAAACGCATGTCGCTGCGGCAGTCGACGAATACCGTTGGCTCGTAATAGAAGCCGCGTTCCAGATGGTCGGGACGTTTGCCGCCGGCCACTAGCCGCGCGCCTTCCTGCACCCCGGCCTGAACGAAGGCTTCAACTCGTTGACGCTGCTGATCCCTGATCAGCGGCCCGACGACAGTGGCGGGATCACGCGGGTCGCCGACCGTGATCATCGGAGCCATGGCTTTGAGGCCCTCGACATACGCTTCGAGCAGGTGCTCGGGCAACAGAAGTCGCGACGTGACGGTGCATGCTTGTCCGGCATGCATGAGCACTTGCCCGAAACCTATTCCGGCAACGTCACTTTCGGTGACATCGTCGAGGACGATGTGCGCACTCTTGCCGCCTAATTCCAGCTGCGCGCGTTTCATCGTTGCCGCCGAAAGCTCCCGGATGCGCCGCCCGGTCGCCGTCGAACCGGTGAACCCAATCATGTCAACGCCTTTGTGGGTACACAGCTCCTCTCCCACGTCCGCACCGCCCGCAACCACATTGAACACACCGGGCGGAAGGCCAGCTTGCTCGCCCACCTTGGCCAACTCCAGGGCGTTCATCGGAGTCCATGGGTGGGGCTTGAGCACCACAGTGCAACCGACGGCCAACGCGGCAAGACACTTCTGAATGTTGATCGAGAAAGGAAAGTTGAACGGCGTGATGACGCCGACCACCCCGACCGGTTCGCGGACCACCGTCACGCCGCCCAGGCCGGTCGGCGAAACCACGGGGCCGCCCGGTGTCTCCACCCACGTCACATCATGTTCGACGAACTCGCCGTAGTAGTGGGCGGCCTCGATGGCACCGCCAACCTGAATCAGGTCCGTGATGAAGCCGGTCGAGCCGATCTCGGCGACGACTAGCTCCCGAAGCTCCGCTTTGCGCTCATCGAGGATCTCAGCGAATCGCTTGATGATCTTCGCCCGTTCCCGCACGGACATCCATGGCCATGGACCTTCGTCGAAAGCCCGCCTGGCGGCCTCGATCGCCATGGCCGCCTGCTTTGGTCCAGCGTCGACGACTCGGCCGATCAACTCTTCATTGGACGGATCGATAACATCGATGGTGCCGATGGCGTTGTCGCTCAACCACTTACCGTCGATGAAGCTCTGGTACTCCCGCATCAAACGAGCCGTTGACTACGTCAGCGTCGGATACGGGGCGGGCTCAAAGTCGAAGACCCGCCGAGCATTACCTTGCAGCACCTTGTACTTGTCGAGGTCGGACCGGCCGTCGAGTGCCTTGTGAGCGGCCTGAAGGGAGTTGGGCCACAGGCTGTCGGTGTGCGGATAATCCGTTTCGATCATCACATTGTCGACGCCGATGGAGTCGAGATTCGCCGCCCCGAAGTCGTCCTCGATGAAGCAGCCGTACATGTGGTCGCGGAAGAGCTGGCGCGGTGACTCCGGAAAAATCTCGGGGTCGGTGGGCACCGGGGTCAAGCGCATCGTGGCCGGATCAACCGCCCAGTTGTTGGCGCGCAGGTACTGGTAGTCGGTGGCGACATGTTCTGCACGCTCGATGAGGTAGGGGATCCAGCCGATGCCGCCCTCGGCCAGCACGATCTTCAGGTCGGGGTACTTCTGCAGCTTTCCCGAGAACAACCAATCCGTGGTTGAGTTCGCGAGATTGAGGTTGATGTTGACCGCCTGAACCCCGAAAGGTGCGTCAGGCGACGTAGTGGGACTAACCGACGACGAGCCGATGTGTGTGCACAGCGGCATTTTCGTCTCGTTTACCACTGCGAAGAAATCGTCCCATGCTCCCGAGTGGATGGACGGAAATCCCAGCGGGTGCAAGTTTTCCGAGAAGGCGATGGCTTTGGCGCCCTTGCCGGCGCACCGCAGTGTCTCCTCGACTGCGAGTCGGGTATCCCACAACGGGACGATGACCATCGGGATGTAGCGACCGGGCGCCGCCGCGCACCACTCATCTATGACGAAGTCGTTGTACGCCCGAACGCACTTGAGACCCAGGTCGCGGTCACCGAGGTGGGCGAACATCTGACCACAGAACCGGGGGAAAAACGGAAAGTTCAGTCCCGCGATCACATGATCCTCGTCCATGTCAGGGATGCGGGCCACCGGGTCGAAGTATGCGCGGGGCATATCGTCGTAATTCACTGGCAGCGGGGAATACTCGGCCGGCCTTTGGTGAGCCGCAACCAAGATGCCCAGCACCGACGCGCGCGCTTGCTCGTAGACCCACGTATCGACGCCGTCGATGCGCTCGACATGTGGCACTCGATCGCGGTCGGCGGCCGACGCGCGGTCGACCCATAGGTTTGGTGGCTCGATGATGTGGTCATCGACGGAGATCATCCATTGAAGATCTTGCTTGTCCACGGTTCCTCCCTGATTCCGCTATTACGTTGGCTGCGAGACGATCTCGGCGGTCGCCTGCCGCCTTTTACCGGCCGATGCGGGCACCCGGCGTGAAGACGACGGGCAGGGCGCGGTAGCCCCGGGTGACCGAATTCCCGTGAAAATCGACTTTTGCCCCAGTGGGGATGGCGTAGTCGGGTATCCGATTCAGGGTCTGTTCGACGCCCACCCGAAACTCGAGCCGGGCGAGATTGGAGCCCAGACAGCGATGGACTCCGGCTCCGAACCCGAGGTGGCGGTTTGTCTGCCGGTCGAGAATGCACTTGTTCGGCTCGTCGAACTCGCGCGCGTCGCGGTTGGCGGCCGCATAGTTCACGACGACCGTCTCACCGGGACAGAATTTGTGGTCGCTTAGTTCAACCTCTTCGGCGACTGAGCGATGCAGTCCGTGGACCGAACCGGCGAACCGGATGAATTCCTCTATCGCCGCGGGCATCAACCCGGCTTCGCGTACGAGTCGGTCGCGGTCCGCGGAATGGGTGCCCAGATAGAAGAAGGCGAACGACATTGCACTAGAGGTCGTTTCGAGCCCCGCTTGCACCAGCAGCATCACATTGGCGACAACGTCGTCGAAGCTCAATTTCTCGCCGTCGATCTCGGCGGCGAGTAGGACGTCGATCAGGTCGTCACGCGGCGGTTCACTACGACGCTTGTCGATCTCCTCGCGTACGCGGAGGTACAGATTAGTCATCGAACCGTTTCGGACCTCTTCGCTCTCACCATTGATCGCGAGGTCGGCCGTCTCGATGTAGAGCGGCACGTCCTCGACGGGCATGCCGAGTACATACCGGAAGAACACGATCCCAGGTTGCTGCCATGCGATGTCGGCGAGATCGCCGCGGCCCAGTTCGATGAAGTTGTCGATCAACCCATCGGTGACCGCACGCACCTGGGGTTCCAGCTCCTTCATCCGGCCCGGCGAAAAATAGGGGTTGAGGACCTTGCGAAGTTGTTGCTGCCGTGGCGGATCCAGGGTGATCACGATGTCGCCGAACGACATCGGGTTGCCCTGCAGCCCCATGGGCTTGCTGGAGAAGCTGCGCCAATCACGCAAGATCTCATAACAGTCGTCGTAGCGGGTGGCGACCCACGCGCCCCCCGGCGTGGGGCCCAGGAATGGCACGTCCTGGTGACTGAACGGCCCGTTCTCCCGCATCACCGAGTAGACCTCGTAGAGGAATTCTTGATCGTTGAAATCCTCGTGACGAAGGTCGAGGTTCCGGGCGTGTTCCTCCGGTGATTTGCTCACCATGAGTAGTCCTTTCCGCCCCCGCCGATCTCGAGACACCGCCAGCGGTCAGCCCGGCCAGACAGCCACCACCGAGGGGCCGGCCACATTCCACGCACGCCGCAATCGTGCCGTCCACGTGCCATCTGCACCGGCCCTCGGATTTCTCGCACACGCCGAAATCTGCTTTGGCAGCACAGTAAATCGTCGACCCCGGGGAGTCAAGTCGCACTCGATAACTACCTGAAAGCGGTTAGGATCGACGCGCCCGCGCAGTGCGCGCGAAGGGGCGGCACACGTGCAGGCTTTCCCTCAGCCGGCGGCTGCTCGCTAAAGTATGTGTGATGACCACAGGCGCGCGGCGGCGGGTTCGCGACAAGGACGGCAAACAACGAGCCCTCCTTGAAGCCGCCGCTGAGGTGTTTGCCGAAGCGGGATACGCGGCCGCGGCGACGAAGGAGATCGCCCGTCGCGCGGACTGCTCGGAAGCGATGCTGTTCCACTACTTCGTAGACAAGCGAGGCATCTTCGAGCAAGTCGTTTCTCGCCAGATCGCGGACCTGGTCAGTGAGGCAGAAGAGCAAGTCGTGGCGGACCTGCCTACGCGCTTCGAGGACTATATCGAGCGGCTTTTCTTTGCGAGATTAAGGATCGATGACCGGGACAGCGGCGTTCCCGGCTGGGACATCTCCGGTCGGGCGTTGTCAGATCCCGACTTCTCGCTGCGGGTGCTGCAACCCAATCACGCACGCCGTACTGCCGTGATCGCGGAAGGCGTTCGCCACTACCAGGCCGCGGGGCAGATCCGCGCCGACGTGGACGCCGACCTGTTCGCCGAGCTGCTGGCCAATTTCATCATCTTCACAACGAGCCTCGGACCGCGCTGGTTTGGTACGGCCGAGTCAGATATCCGCGCGCAGATCGAACTGGGATCGCAAATCCTCGCCAAAGGGGTAAGCACGTCGACTACGAAGCCGCCCGCCAAACGCAGCGGGCGGGTCCAACGGTCCCCCAAGGTGCGTGCGGCCGACTGAAAGCCCCAACGACTCAACCGCGGCCAGTGTTATCGAGTCACACTTGACACGTCAGCTTTCCCGTCGCTAGCGTCGTTGCCAACCAAGCCGCAGCCATGCGGACGCAGAACACCCTGCTCGATCGGCACGAGCGTGAAGACAGGAAGTGGCGTGTGTGCACTTATCCGGGTGGCTAACTCACTTCAGCCGACATTGACGCGGAAAGCAGCACGATGACCGCTCTGCGTGGGGTTCGTGTCGTCGAGTGGGCGACGGAAATTTCGGGCCCGTACTGCACCAAGTTGTTCGCCGACCTCGGAGCAGAGGTCATTAAGATAGAGGATCCAGGCGGGGATCCGTTCCGCCGCAGAACGTTTGGCGCGCAAAGCGACGCCGGCGCGCTGTTCAAATTCTTGAACGCCGGCAAGCGTTCAGTCCTTGGCACTTCGCTGACCGACCTAGAGGCGCTGATCGTTTCCGCCGATGTGTTCGTCGATTCTCTCGGCCCTGGGGCACTCGACCGCGAGGCCCTCCTACGGCGCGCGCCACACCTGGTGATCGTGGCATTGACTCCGTACGGATTGACCGGACCCTACCGAGACCGACCCTCGACGGAGTTCACGATCCAGGCCGAGAGCGGAACCCTGGCGTTGCGAGGCCGTCCGGACCAACCACCCATTCAAGCGGGTGGTCGAGTATTCGAATGGGTCATGGCCAGCTACGCCGCCGTTGGGGCGCTTGGCGCATTGCGGCGGGTTCAACTCGGCGGTGCTGGTGAAATCATCGACTGCTCGTTGCTGGAGACGTGCCACCTCAGCGCCAGCGGATTCGCCGACCTCTACCACGAGTTGGCCGGTCGTCCCCCTTTGCCCGTGCCGGCCCGACAGGTGGAAACCCCTTCCATCGAACCGACCGCGGACGGATGGGTGGGCTTTAACACCAATACCCGCCAACAATTCGAGTCGTTCCTGGCGATGATCGGCCGACTGGACCTGCTCGACGATGACCCGGCGTGGGCCCTCGCCACGACGCGGTGGGAACGGCGGGAGGAGTGGAATCAGATTGTGCGGGAATGGACGACGCAACATTCCACAGAGGAGATCGTCGCGTTGGCCTCCGATCTGCGGATCCCGGTCTCACCGGTAAACAATGGCCAGACCGTGTTGGACCACCCTCAGTTCGCGGCGCGCGGTGTGTGGGGCACGTATGCCGACGGCAGCTTCACCCACCCGTTGGCGCCCTACCAGATCAATGGCCGACGACCCGCCCCAACAGCCGGTGCTCCTTTCCTCGGCGAAATGGCAAAAGCGCCCACCCACAGCAGGATTGCGACCGCCGCCGACCGTGCACCGCGACTTCCTTTGGAAGGGGTACGGATTCTCGACGCGACAGCGTGGTGGGCGGGCCCCTCCTCCACCCACATTCTCGCCGCGCTCGGCGCTGAGGTCATTCACCTGGAGTCGACGGACCATCCTGATGGCGCACGGATGGCGGCCGCAGCGTTCGCCGATCAAGCTCAGTGGTGGGAGCGGTCGGGGATGTACCTGGCGACCAACGCCAATAAGCGGGGGCTCACCCTCGACCTGTCCTCTCCCGACGGGCGGGAACTGTTGTTCGGACTCGTCAGATGTTCGGACGTTCTGGTCGAGAACTTCTCGCCCCGCGTCTTCGACAATTTCGCCATCACGTGGGAGGCCGTCAGTGAGCAGAACCCCCGAATCGTGATGGTCCGGATGCCTGCGTTCGGACTCGACGGACCATGGCGCAACAACGTGGGTTTCGCGCAAACGATGGAACAGATGACCGGAATGGCTTGGGTGACCGGCCACGAGTACGACCAGCCGCGAATCCCCCGCGGCCCGTGTGACCCACTGGCAGGAATGCACTCCGCATTCGCCATGCTCACCGGCCTCCGCCAACGGGATCAAACGGGCCGCGGCTCGTTCATCGAAGTCTCAATGGTTGAGGCCGCGCTCAACGCAGCCGCCGAGCAGGTTGTCGAATCCACCGCCTACGGGAACCTGATATCGCGACTGGGAAATCGGAGCCGCGACGCCGCCCCACAAGGGCTCTATCAATGCGAGGGGACCGAGCGGTGGCTGGCGATTTCGGTCGCCACGGATGAGCAGTGGCGACGACTGAAGTCGGCTCTGTGTGAACCGGATTGGGCGAGTGACCCCACGTTGGACACCCACGATGGGCGGTTGCGGGCACACGATGTGATCGATAAGCATCTCGAGCAATGGGCCGGCAACCAGGATTCCGCGGCCGCGGCAGAGTTGCTCGTTGAATATGGTGTTCCGGCTGCGGATTTGGCAGACGCCAGGGTGGGTTCGATGCACCCTCAGCTTGCCGCACGGGGCTTCTTCGAAAGCCTGGACCATCCCATCGTGGGACGGCATCACGTGCCGGCGATTCCCTTCAAGTACCGCAGCGTTGAGACGTGGTATCGGTCAGCAGCGCCGACCTTAGGGCAGCACAACGCGAGCATCCTCGGCGACCTACTCGGCCTCGACGCCGCATCGATAGCGGCGCTGACAGAGCACGGCGTCATCGGGAACCGACCGGGCGGATTGGACTGAACGGTGAAGCTTCGTGTCGACGCGGAAATGTGTCAAGGCCACAGCCGTTGTTACGCAACATATCCGGAGATCTTCGATATCGACGACGACGGAATCGCATTCGTCACCGTCGAAAATATTCCTCCCGGATGGGAAGACCGGGCGCACAATGCCATCGCGAACTGCCCCGAGCGTGCCATACATATCATCAAGGAGTCGCCATGAAGAGCAATGGTGCAGTTCTGTGGGGGCTGAACGAGCGGTGGTCGGTGGAAGAGATCGAACTCGATCCGCCACAGGAAGGCGAGCTACTCGTCCAGTTCGAAGCCACCGGCCTTTGCCATTCCGACCACCACATCCGCACCGGCGACATGTTCGGGGTGAGTTTTCCCTTGATAGGTGGACACGAAGGGGCGGGCATCGTCCAAGAGGTTGGTCCGGGAGTGCGCGATCTAGCGGTGGGCGACCATGTGGTCACGTCGTTCCTGCCGGCGTGCGGTCGCTGCCGCTGGTGCGCCACGGGCCGTCAGAACCTTTGCGATTACGGGGCGATCATCCTGGCGGGGGTCCAGGCCGACGGTACCTTCCGGCGCCGAGCCCGCGGCCAGGGCATCGGAGCACTTTCCGGCGTCGGTAGTTTTGCGCAGTGGGGCGTGTTGTCGGAGGCCTCCGTCGTCAAGATCGACAAGGATGTGCCGTTGTCGCGCGTGTGTCTGCTCGGCTGCGGCGTCACCACCGGCTGGGGTTCGGCCGTCAATACCGCGAACGTCAGTCCCGGCGACGTGGTCGTTGTTGTCGGTTGTGGCGGGATCGGCAGCGGCGCCATTCAGGGCGCGCGGCTGGCAGGGGCGGAGCAAATCGTCGTGGTTGATATCGAGCCGAGCAAGCGCGACAAAGCGTTTCAGTTCGGGGCCACTCACTTTGCCGCCTCGATGGAGGAAGCAACGCAGTTAGTTGGCGAGATTACGCGCGGAGTCATGGCCGACTCGGCCATCCTCACGCCAGGCGTGCTCGAAGGCGCGATGATCAACGACGCGCTCAACGCGGTGCGGAAGGGCGGTGCCGTGGTGGCCACCGCCCTGGCATCGATGTCCGATGTGACGCCGACGCTGCCGCTGACGTTGTTCACGCTGTTCCAGAAACGCCTGCTGGGCAGCCTGTACGGCGAAGCCAACCCGCGGGCCGACATCCCTCGACTGATCAGCCTCTATCGAAGCGGCAAGCTGTTGCTCGACGAAGCCGTCACCACCGAGTACAAGCTCGACGACATCAATGAGGCCTACGACGACATGCTCGCCGGCCGCAACATCCGCGGGGTGATCATTCACGATCACTGACTCTCAGGAAGTGTGAAGGACCAACCGAAATGTCCGTCACGTCTCAGCCGAAACAGTGTCAGCCACCTCAACGCCGTGAAGGGATTCACTCATGTCGTCACCAGCCGACGTAGTTCGCAACTTTTGTACCTTGATGGAGCAGCGGGACGCCGAAGCGTTGCGTCCTCTCCTCGCCGAAGGCGCCGTTTATCAGAACGTGGGAATGCCCGCCTTCACTGGACCGGACGCCATCGTAGAGAACATGGCCGCCCAGTTCGCGATGTTTCCGGACGCCTACGCCTTCGAAATCGTCAACCTCGCGAGCGATGGTTGCGTGGTGCTCACCGAACGCCTGGACTATATTCAGGCTCCCGACGGAAGCAAGCCGGCCATCCCAGTGATGGGGACCTTCGTCGTCGATGACGATGGGAGAATCACTCGCTGGACCGACTATTTCGACCTGAATCTGACGGTGCGGCTTCTTCAAGGCGAGGACATCAGCGCCCTCGTTCCTGCGTCCGCGTGAGTCGGCACATCACCAGGTTGGTCGTGAACGAGGGGGAATGATGCGGGTGCCAAGGGCGGTCGCAGACTTCAACAGCCAAGTCACCAATCCAGCAGCTCGGTCGATCGCGCCGTGGCTTCCAGGCCTGTGCACACTCGAACATGTCGGACGCAAATCAGGCAGGCGTTATCGAACGCCGCTGTTAGTTTTTCCCATCCGCGAAGGCTTCGTCTTTCTCATCGGGTATGGGCTGAAGTCGGACTGGTTGAAGAATGTATTCGCCGGTGGACAGGCAGTGCTGCACAAGCGCGGCAAGAGTACCGCGCTAGCCAACCCCCGCCTCCTAAGTAAGGCTGCGGCCGCAACGCTCGTCACGGGGCCATCTGGTGTCTTCTACCGCCTGTTTCCGTACAACGAAGCGGCGCTGGTGTTGACCAAAGTCAATTCCACTCAGTGACTTTGGGCGGCAGAACGAAGAAGTTGAGCCAGTGGGGTTGCGAGCGCCGCAACTCCAACACCGCGGGGCACTTATGCTGACAACCCACCGACCGGTGCGACCGGTCCCCTGCGACACCGACAACGCATCGCTGATTACCGCCAACCTGCTCGGCGACGGTTAACTCACTCGTCTAGGGAGTGTCAAGGATCAGCCGAAGTAACTGTCAAGCATCAGCCAAAACACTGTCACCTATCAGCCGAAGACGAAGTGTCACGCATCACCCGAGGTCATACACCTTTTCGGTGGGGCGGGCGGGGCTCGAACCCGCGACCAACGGATTATGAGTCCGCGGCTCTAACCAACTGAGCTACCGCCCCCGACGGAGTAGTTCCGTAGGAAACCGTAGCGGAAGACCGGAACCAACGTCCGTCGGGCGGCGGCACATCCTTAAGGACTGAGGCGCCCAGCGGGCGACCCGCCTCATATCCCGCGCGGCTATGAGGGAGCCGGCCCTGCCTGCCCGGCTTGAGCCTTGATCTTGGGAATCAGCTCTGGCGCGTAGACGAAAATCGCCGACTCGACCTCCCACTCCGCCTGCGCCTGGGTCATGGGGGTGGTTCTGGTGATCATGTTGATCAGCTCTTGGCCCTCACCGAACGGATTGGGGTTGGCCCGAACCTGATCGGCGAACCAGCGGCCCTCGGCGGCCTCGTGGCAATCGCTGTAGTCGGCGTTGTGCACCATCTTGTTCTGCGCCAACAGTTTGATGTACTGATCGTCTGCCGGACTCAAATTACAGGCCGCCGCAGCCCGCGGCGCTGACACCGCAGCGCCACCGAACATCGCGGCCCCCAGCGCAAAACCGGCGGCCCCCACCGTCAGCACCTGCACGCGCAATCGTGTCGTTGTCACTTCTGCGGACCCCCTTGTCGTGGAAATTTGCTACTTTTTCTCTCGCGGCAGAGAGCGGATACCACCGCCGATCAGCGCGGCAAACGACGATTCCTACGAACAACGGGTGAACAGCAATCAGCCAAAACTTACTGTGCGAGAAATTCTTCGGGCTCAATGCGGCAACGATATGAAGCCCAAAAGCAGCAGTGCCACACGGCTTGCTGACGCCGTTGATCAACGGTGCATCATGGCAGTCCTGAGTTAGCCAATGCTGACAAACGAAAGCGGCCGGAGAGCAAAGCCCTCACGGCCGCTGACGTTCTGAAACACAAAACCATTGCGCCGCAACGACGCTGGGATGCCTAAGACTCGGCCGGCCAGTTTGCTTTCGCCGCTTGATCTTTGATCTTGGGAATCAGTTCGGGCGCGTAGACGTAAATGGCCGACTCGACCTCCCACTCCGCCTGCTCCTGGGTCATCGGCGTGGTGCGGGTGATCATGTTGATCAGCTCCTGGCCCTCGCCGAATGGATTGGGGTTGGCCCGCACCTGATCGGCGAACCAACGGCCCTCGGCGGCCTCATGGCAATCGCTGTAGTCGGCGTTGTGCACCATCTTGTTCTGCGCCAACAGTTTGATGTACTGATCGTCGGCCGGACTCAAATTGCAGGTAGCCGAGGCTAACGGAGCGGACAGCACAGCCCCGCCGAGCATCGAGGCGCCCAACGCAACACCGGCAGCCCACACCGACGACACTCGAACGCGCGAACGTGTACGGGTGCTGGTCATTTCCGAACCTCCCTCTGCGCGAGAACGCAGTCGCTTCCGGCGCAACCCCAAGCTGAACAAGCCCTACGACCGCCGGCCAATGACGCACGGTCGGTGGCAATCGTGCTCGGGCCACGCTGCCATCTGGTTACCGCCACTTTTCGGTGTCGTTTCAGTGTCGGCGACCGGGCTAAAAGTAGCGAATGGCCCCCGCATACAGCGGAAACGGACACTTGCGAGTCAGTGTATGGATGGTTAACATTTGGTGCCCTCGGCCCGGGATGTCTGACCGCGGGCCTGGCCGCCAAGCCGCGCCGGAAGCGCGACAAACGGCTGCTGCTCGGCGTCAGGGGCGCCGACAGCTAAGAGCCTTAAAGCTCGGCTCCGCCCAGCCCGCATCCGCAAATGTCAGCTGAACACCGTCTGGCCGTCGGCGTCGAGCAAGTACCGTTCTGTGCCGTTCTCGACGCGCGGCGCGTCAGCGCCCAACGACACGGCTATTTTGTTGCTGGCATTGCGCATGATGTCGAAGGTGAGTTCCACGGCTTCGGCCTCGGAGAACCGGGAGCGCACCTCGGCGACATCATCGGCGGCGAGGTGCGCAGGGGTCCAAATTAACGCATCGGCATAGCGCAGCGCTGCTTTAGCGCGGTCGTCGAGCAAACTCGACGACTCGAAGCGCTCGATCTCCTCGTACAGCTTTTCCGAACCGCCGGCATCAAGCGCGCCGCCCTCGCGAAGCGAGTTGCACAAGCGGCAATTGTGCTGCGCCGCCCCGCGCAGCCGAACCAGCTCGGAGGTCACGGGGTCGAGCGCACGCATTCGCGCCACCGCGATTAAAAAGTCGTTGAACACCGGATCCGCCGGTTCGGTGGTGTGATCCCAGCTGATCGGTTCGGCAACCCAGCCCAGATACTGCGCACCGACCCCGAGCGCTTCCAGCCCGGCCCGTACCCGGGGAATGAAGTCGGCGAGGTACATCTGCACGACGACGCCAAAGGTGCGGTCCCCTAGCTGCTTCCACAACCGCGTCCGCTGCTCGGCGGTCACCGACGAGACGTCGGCGCTGAATTGTTCGGCGAACACGGTGACGGCGGCCTCGGCTTCCGATTGCGGCTCGCCCACCTCGACGCTCGCGGGCAACGGCGACAGCGACATCGTCTGTGCGCACACCCGCCGAACCAGCGCCGCGGTGCGACCATCACCGGGGCATAACGACACCAACCGGGTGAGCTGGTCTTCGCGAACAGAAACCGGAGCCGCCATTCGTCACACGCTAGAACGTGCGCTGCCGGGCGGCAAAGAATTACTGGGCCTGGCTCACCGATGACATGTGGAAATCGGGTATCCGCAGCGACGGCATGGCCGCCCGGGTGGCCCAATCGCCCCATTCGCGCGGCAGGGTCTTCTCGCTGACGCCGGCCTCGGTGGCCCGTCGCAGGAGGTCGAGCGGACTCTCGTTGAACCGGAAGTTGTTGACCGCAGCGGTCACCTTGCCGTCCTCGATGAGGTAGACGCCGTCGCGGGTCAGCCCGGTGAACAACAGCGTGGTGGGGTCGACGACGCGGATGTACCACAGCGTGGTCAGCAGCAGGCCGCGCTCGGTGGCCGCGATCATGTCGTCCTGACTGGCCGTTCCCCCGGTCATCACGAGATTGTCGGCAGCGATTGCAACGTCGGCATCGTATTTGGCGGCCGTGGCCCGCGGATAAGCCAGCGCGTTGATCACCCCGTCGCGGATCCAGTCCACCTGGTTGATCTCCGCCCCGTTGTCGAACACCGACACCGTCTCCGAGGAACTGCTGACCGCGACGAACGGCGTGCAGGCGAGGCCGGGAGCCATGGGATCGGAAAAAAGCGTCAGCGGCAGGTCGGTGAGCCGCTCCCCCACCCGGGTTCCGCCGCCGGGCGCCGAGAACGCGGTCCGGCCCTCCTGGGCGCCGCGGCCCGCCATCGACCAGGCCATGTAGATCATCATGTCGGCCACCGTCGACGGCGGCATGATCGTTTCGTAGCGGCCCGCCGGTAACTCGACACTGCGCTGCGCCCAGCCCAGTCGCATCGAGAGCTGCTCGAGCAGCGAATCCGTTGGCACATCGACGAAGTCAGGTGTTCCGACGCCAGCCCAGGCGCTGGCATCGCCGCGTTTGGCGTTGATCTCCACCGCACCGGTGGGCTGGGTGAAACGTCGGCGCAATCCGGTCGACGACGCCAGGAATGTCGTCGAAACACTATGGTGGGCAAAGCCATAAAGTCGGTCATCGCCGCGGAAGCCACGGCTCAGCGAGTCGGCGACGTCGGAGAAAACCAGGGGCCCGGTGCCCGGCACCGGCGCGTCCCAATCGACGGGCACGCCGGTATCGGCGAGCAGCGGCGCGGCATCGCCAGCCTCTGGCGCGGCGCTAGCCGCCTCCTGCGATGCCGCAACCAGCCCGGGCAGCACTCGTGGATCGGCCTCGGCGGACACGACCGTGCCGATGCGCGCAGTGGACCCGCGCCGCACCACCGAAATCACCGTCACGCTGCGGCTGACCGAAACCCCGTTGGTAGTCATCGAATTGCCCGCCCACCGCAGTGTCGCTTCGACCTTATCGGTGACCAGCACCATGGTCTCGTCGGCGCGGCCGAGCTTGGCCGCCTCATCGAGCACGATGTTGACGACATGCTGCGCAGTGATCATCGGCGCCGCTCCTCAGCATCGCTCCACTCTGCATCGTCGCCGGCGCGGATCATCGGCCGCCCTCGGTGCGGGTATTGAGCACGTTGACGCCGCGGAACAGTGCCGACGGGCAGCCGTGGCTGACCGCCGCGATCTGGCCCGGCTGAGCCTTGCCGCAGTTGAACGCGCCACCCAGGCGCCAGGTCGACGGGCCCCCCACCGCCTCCATCGAATTCCAGAACTCGGTCGTGGTGGCCTGATACGCGACGTCACGCAACTGACCGTCCAGCCGGCCGTCACGGATCGCGAAGAAACGCTGGCCGGTGAACTGGAAGTTGTAGCGCTGCATGTCGATTGACCATGACTTGTCACCGACGATGTAGATGCCGTCCTCGACCCGGCCGATCAAGTCGTCGGTGCTGATGTCGTCGGGGGCGGGCTGCAGCGACACGTTGGCCATCCGCTGGATCGGCACATGATGCGGCGAGTCGGCGTACGAGCATCCATTGGAGCGCGGCCGGCCCAGCCGCTGGGCGAACACCCGGTCAAGCTGGTAGCCGGTGAAGATCCCGTCACGCACCAGATCCCAGCTTTGCGCGGCCACGCCTTCATCGTCGTAACCGATGGTGGCCAAGCCGAATTGGACGGTGCGATCCGCCGTCACGTTCATCACCGGCGACCCGTACCGCATGGTGCCCAGCTTGTCCGGCGTGGCGAACGACGTTCCCGCGTAGGCGGCCTCGTAGCCGATCGCACGATCGTATTCGGTTGCGTGCCCGATTGATTCATGAATCGTCAGCCACAGGTTGGTCGGGTCGATCACCAGGTCTTTGCGCCCTGGAATAACGCTGGGCGCCTTGATTTTTTCGGCCAGCAATGACGGCAGCTGCGCCAGCTCGTCGCTCCAGTTCCACACCTCGTCGCCGGCCACGGCCTCCCAGCCCCGCCCCATCGGCGGCACCAGCGTCCGCATCGAATCGAAGCTGCCGGCCGCGGGGTCGACGGTCACCGCCTCCAGCGAGGGCAATACCCGCACCCGCTGCTGGGTGATCGAGGATCCGAAGGTGTCGGCGTAAAACGTCTGCTCCTTGACGGCGGTCAGCACCGCCGACACGTGGTTGACGCCGTCGGCGCTCAGCAGCCGACCGGAGTAGTCCTCCAGCACGGCGATCTTGTCGGTCGTCGAGATGTCGAACGGATCGATTCGGTAGTCCGACACCCAGGCCGCGTCCGCGTAGACCGGTTCGGGCGCCAGCTCGACGCACTCGCTGCTCAGCGTCGCCAGCGTGGTCGCGACGTGCACTGCGCGCCGAGCCGTCTCGGCGGCCACCGACGGCACCAGCTCCGCGTGCGAGGCGAATCCCCAGGTGCCGTCGACGATCAATCGCACCGCCAGGCCCACCTCGCGATTGATCACCGCGGTCTCCAGCTCGCCGTCGCGCAGCTGGATGATCTCGGTGATGATGCGATGAACCCGCAGGTCGGCGTGCGTCGCCCCGGCCGCTGTGGCCGCCGAGAGCGCGGCTTCGGCCAAATCGTGGCGCGGCAGCTCCAGGAAGTCGGCATCGATCCCCCGGTTCGGTGTCACGCTTCCACCGTAACGACCGGTCAGCCCAAACCCCGCCAGCGCCCGCTTTAATTACCCCATGGCCAGCGCGGTACGCGGGATTCACCCTCGATCTACCGCGCTGGGCTACGCGCTGCTGGCGCCCAGCCTGTTCGGCGTGCTCGCCTTTTTGCTGCTGCCCATCCTGGTCGTGCTTTGGCTGAGCCTGTGCCGCTGGGATCTCCTCGGCCCGCTGCACTTCGTCGGCCTGTCCAACTGGCGCTCGGTCCTGACCGACGCCGGATTCGGCAACTCCCTGATCGTCACGGTCATCTTCGTGGCGATCGTGGTGCCGGCGCAGACCGTCTTGGGACTGCTGGCCGCGACCATGCTGGCGCGGCAGCTTCGCGGCACCAATCTGTTTCGCACCCTGTTCGTGCTCCCGTGGATTTGCGCGCCGCTGGCCATCGCGGTGCTATGGCGCTGGATCCTGGCTCCCACGGACGGCGCCGTCAGCACTGTGCTGGGGCACAGCATCGAATGGCTGTCGGATCCCAGCTTTGCGCTGCCGCTGGTATCGGCCGTGGTGGTGTGGACCAACGTCGGCTACGTCTCGTTGTCGTTTCTGGCGGGCCTGCTGGCGATTCCCGAGGACGTCCACGCCGCCGCACGCACCGACGGCGCCACCGCATGGCAGCGGTTCTGGCGCATCACCATGCCCATGCTGCGACCGACGACCTTCTTCGTGTTAGTGACCGGGATCGTCAGCACGGCACAGGTTTTCGACATGGTGTACGCGCTCACCGGCGGCGGACCGGCCGGCAGCACCGACCTGGTGGCCCATCGCATCTACGCCGAGGCTTTCGGTTCGGCGGCCATCGGCCGCGCGTCGGCGATGGCGGTGGTGCTGTTCGTGATCCTGATCGGCGTCACCCTGGTACAGCATCTGTATTTCCGGAGACGGATCAGCTATGACCTCACCTAGCCGGATCACGTCCAATGCGGTGATTTATGCCGGACTGTCGCTGGGCGCGTTGATCACCTTGGCGCCGTTCGCGCTTGGACTGATGACGTCGTTCACCTCTGCACACCAGTTCGTCACGGGCAGCCCGTTGCAGCTGCCGCGGCCACCCACGCTGTCGAATTTCGCCAACCTGGGCGGGGCGGGGTTCGGCCGCGCGGCGGCGGTGACCGCCTTGATGACGGCGGTGATTCTGGTGGGCCAGTTGACCTTTTCGGTGCTGGCCGCATATGCCTTCGCCCGTTTGCAGTTCCCCGGCCGTGACGCGCTGTTCTGGGTGTACATCGCGACGCTGATGGTGCCGGGGACGGTCACGGTGGTGCCGATGTATCTCATGATGGCTCAGCTCGGTCTGCGCAACACGTTTTGGGCCTTGGTGCTGCCGTTCATGTTCGGCTCGCCGTACGCGATCTTCTTGCTGCGTGAGCACTTTCGGATCATCCCGAACGATCTGATCAACGCCGCTCGACTGGACGGCGCGAAAACCTTGGACGTGATTGTGCACGTGGTGATTCCGTCCAGTCGCGCTGTCCTGGCAGCACTGGCGTTGATCACCGTGGTTTCGCAGTGGAACAACTTCATGTGGCCGTTGGTGATCACCAGCGGCCACAAGTGGCGCGTGCTCACCGTCGCGACCGCCGACCTGCAGTCGCGGTTCAATTCCCAATGGACGTTGGTGATGGCGGCAACCACGGTCGCGATGGCCCCGCTGATCGTACTGTTCGTGGTCTTCCAGCGCCATATCGTCGCCTCAATCGTCGTATCGGGACTCAAGTGAGGCGCCGATGCGGCGAGATTGCCGCCGTGGCTGTTCGTTCCGCGAATTCACGACCCCCATGGCAATCTGGGTGCGCACGGTGATGCGGCCGCGCTTTTCCACACTGGTCGCGGGATCGATCGCGCTGGTGGCGGTGCTGCTGGCCGCGATGGCGGTGCTGCTGGATTACTCCGCGCAGCCGCATGGTGGCAAGACTGTCGTCACGGTCCGCGTCTGGGGCGACCAGCTCGGTGCGGCCTATCGACAATCCTTCGAGGCCTTCAACCGCGCCCATCCCGGCATCGAGGTACACCTGAACCTGGTGGCGTACTCGACCTACTTCAACACCCTGCGCACCGATGTGGCCGGTGGCAGCGCCGACGACATTTTCTGGCTGTCCAACGCCTACCTCGCGGCGTATGCCGACAGTGGCCGGCTCCTGAACATCGGCGAAGTGCTTGGGTCCAAGGCCGATTCGGAGTGGGAGCGGCCGGTAGTCGAGCAGTTCACTCGAAACGGCACGCTGTGGGGCGTGCCGCAGCTG
This sequence comes from Mycobacterium sp. NGS11, assembly GCF_059813315.1. Taxonomy (NCBI): domain Bacteria; kingdom Bacillati; phylum Actinomycetota; class Actinomycetes; order Mycobacteriales; family Mycobacteriaceae; genus Mycobacterium; species Mycobacterium sp. NGS11. The sequence continues at coordinate 165,431 of NZ_JCALEJ010000002.1, read as the reverse complement.
ACCGACGCTGGAATCGCGTTGTACTACAACGCAGATCTTCTCGCCGCCGCGGGCGTCGATCCGGCCCAGCTGAATACCCTGCGGTGGAGCCCCGGCGACGGTGACACTTTGCGTCCACTGCTGAGCCGGCTCACCGTCGACGCCGATGGAAACCGAGGCGACACACCATATTTCGACGCGAGGCGGGTGCGACGGTGGGCCTACAACGCGGCCAACGATCCCCAGGGCATCTACCTGAACTACATCGGTTCGGCCGGCGGCGTGTTCCAGCGGGGCGACTCTTTCGCCTTCGACAACCCCGCCGCAGTGACGGCCTTCCGGTATCTGGTCGACCTGATCAACCGCGACCACGTCGCGCCACCCGCCGCCGACACCAACGACAACGGCGACTTTTCCCGCAATCAGTTTTTGGCCGGCAGAATGGCTCTCTTTCAATCCGGCACCTACAACCTGGCGCCGGTCGCGCGCGATGCCCGCTTCCATTGGGGTGTGGCGATGATGCCCGCCGGCCCCGCGGGACGGGTCAGCGTCACCAATGGCATTGCGGCGGCGGGCAATGCGGCGACGAAGCACCCCGACGCCGTGCGCCAGGTGTTGGCCTGGATGGGCAGTAAACAGGGCAACGAATACCTGGGGCGCTACGGCGCGGCAATCCCCGCGGTGCCCACCGCCCAGCCTGTCTACTTCCGGTATTGGGCCACCCGGGGTGTCGACGTCACGCCCTTCTTCGCCGTGCTGAACGGTCCGCGCATCCCCGCCCCCGGAGGGGCAGGCTTCGCCGCCGGCAACGACGCGTTGCAACCGTACTTCGACGAAATGTTCTTGGGCCGCGGCGATGTCGCGGCGATATTGCAGCGGGCTCAGGCGGCGGCCAACGCCGCCGCGGCGCGCCAGTGAGTTCTGGTTACCGGACATCGTCCGATGAGGACTCGACCACCTCGTCGTTGAGCGCGCTGTGGTGGCGACCCCACACGAAATAAAAAATCAACGCCAGCACCACCCAGCCGGTGAATGCGACCCAGGTGTACCAGTGCAGGCTGGCGAGGATGTAGCCGCAGGCCGCCACCGAAAGAATCGGTGTGACGGGATAAGCCGGGACCTTGAATCCTCGTGGCAGATCAGGCTCGCGCACCCGCAAGATGATTACTCCGACGGATACGACGACGAACGCGGTGAGCGTGCCGATCGACACCATGTCGGCGAGCTTCTGCAGCGGGATGAAGGCGGCCAGGGTCGAGGCCACGATGGCGACGATCACCGTGTTGGTCACCGGGGTCATGGTGCGTGCGTTCACCGTCGCGAACCTGGCGGGCAGTAGCCCGTCACGGCCCATCGCGAACAGGATGCGGGTGAGGCCGTACATGGTGACCAACGTGACGCTGAAGATCGAAATGACCGCTCCCGCAGCCAGAATCGTGCCGGCCCAACCGCCGTGGGTGACGTTGTCAAGAATCGTGGCCAGCCCGGCTTCCTGCTGGCCGGCGAAGTCCTGCCACGGCTGGGTGCCCAGTGCGGCGACCGCGACGAGGACGTAGGCGCCGGTGACGGTCAGCAGCGCGCCGATCAGCGCGCGCGGCATGGTTTTCTGCGGGTTGTTCACCTCGTCGCCCGCGGTGGACACGGCGTCGAGGCCGATGTAGGAGAAGAAAATGGTGCCGGCGGCCGAACCGATACCGGAAACGCCGAAGGGCGCGAAGTCACGGAGATGGCTCGCGTCGAACGCCGTGAAGGCGACGACGGCGAACACGACCAATACGCCGAGTTTGATCATCACCATGATCGCGTTGACCTTGGCCGATTCGCTGGCGCCGCGGATGAGCAACAACGCGCACATGGCGATCAGCAGGACCGCAGGCACGTTCACGTATCCGGGTTGGGTGTCCCACGGCGCGGCCGACAGGGCTTGCGGCAGCTGGAATCCCAGGACATTGCTCAGCAATTTATTCAGATAGCCGCTCCAGTTGACCGCGACCGCCGCGGTCGCCACCCCGTATTCCAGTAGCAGGCAGGCCGCCACGCCCACGGCCACGACCTCTCCCAGCGTGGTGTACGCATACGAATACGACGACCCGGAAACCGGCACCGCCGAGGCCAATTCGGCGTAACAGAGGGCCGCGAGCCCAGCGGCGATACCAGCGAGAAGGAAGGAGACGATCACGCCCGGCCCCGCTTCGGGGACCGCCTGCGACATGACGAAGAAGATGCCGGTGCCGACCGTCGAGCCAACCCCGAACATGGTCAGCTGAAACGTTCCGATGCCGCGCTTGAGGTGATCCGCGGCCCCGTGCGCGGCGTGCGCACCCACCACCGGGCGCCGCCGCAGCATCTGTTCTTTCAGGCTGATCGACGTGGCTGGCAAGCGCCCCTCCTGTGGCCGGATCAGCTGATTATGAAGCAGCCTGCCGCAACTGCGTCGGACCGTGGGGCGCTTTCACCAAATGACGCAATCAGCGATCAGCCCACTTGCGGAAGCACCGTCTCGATCACTACCGCGGCGACGCAGACGGCAACGGTGATGGCGAGTGTCAACCAGTCGGCCAGTTTCGGCCGTGCCGGGCTGGCGGACAGCTGACCGATGCCGCCGCGGGCGGTGATAGCGTCGCCCATCTCGTCAGCCCGACGCAGGGTCACGACGACCGCTGCGGCCATCAGGTCGATCACGCCCCGGCGCTGCTGCCTTAACCGTGCCCTGCGACCTGAGGGTATTCGGTTGGGCCGCAACAACCGCGCGGCGTAGAGCACATGAAATTCGTCGATCAGCATCGGGAAGGCGCGCAGCGCGAGAGCCAGGGCCACCGCCCATTCGTCAACCGGAATGCGCAGCACTCTCAGCGGACGACCCAACGTCGCTACCGCAGGCGCGATTTCGGCAACGTTCGTGGTCCACGACACCATCGCCCCGAGGCCCAGCAGCACGATCGACAGGGCGGTGATCCTGAGGAATTGCAGCGCTCCACCGAGCCCGATGAGCACGCCGCCCATCGGCACCGTGGGGCTGCCGCCGGCCAGCGCCGCGGTCACAAAGCCCAACGCGAGAAGGGCCCACAGCCACCGCGGAATCGGCGGCAGCGCACCACGCGGGATTCGTGCAATCCAGACCGCCGCCGCCAGCAGGGCCGCCACCAACGCGATCGTCGTCCATCCCGGGTAAAACGTCAGAAGCACCGAAACGCCAAACACAACCAGCAACTTGGTGCCGGCCCACAGGTCGTGAATGGCCGATCGTCCGGGAACGGGGACCAGCAGGACGACCGATGGGGAACGCCGCCGATTCACATTGGTCGCCGCGGTCGAGGTTGTCGTCACGCTAGGCCTCCCGCCGCGGCAGTGGTAGACACCGTTTCCAGCGCACCGTCGCGCAACCGGATAGTGCGCGGACAAACCTCGTCAAGCCCGACGAAGTCGTGCGAAATGACCACTAACGTCACGCCGCGGGTACGGCGCAAATTCGCAAGCACTCGCAAAAGACCGCGCTGGCTGCTGGCATCCAGCCCTGCCAACGGTTCGTCGAGAATCAAGACCCGGGGCGAACACGCCAGCAGTCCGGCCAGCACCACGCGGCGCATTTGTCCACCACTGAGCTGATCGATGCGCCGCTGGGCGAGTGCCGGGTCCAGTCCGACAGCGATCAGCGCGGCGGCCACGCGATCGTGGTCGCGGTGCGAAAAGCCCGCGACTGAAGCCAGTTCCCGGTCGACGTGGCTGCGCATCAACTGCAGCCTGGCGGCCTGGAACGACAAAGCCACCGCGCCGACGTGCCGATGCGTGGGTTCGCCGTCGATGAGGCAGACGCCCTCGGTGGGCACAGTCAGCCCGGCCATGATCCACGCCAGAGTCGACTTGCCAGAGCCGTTGCCGCCGTGGATGAGCAGCCCATCACCTTGCTCCACCGTGAAGTTGATATCGCGCAACGCCGTCTTCGCCCACGGCGTACCGCTGTGGTATTCGTGTCCGACCCCCACCACCTCGAGGACCGGTTTGTTGGAACCGGGGGTGGCGGCGCCGGTCGGCACCGGCGCTGGCGCGATCTCGACCATGCCGCTGTTATCGGATGACTCGCTGAGATTGATCGTGCGGTCGGCCGATGCGGCCTCATTGTCGAAGTGCGTGATGTGCACCAGGGCCGTGCGGTGCCGCTCGGGTAGACCCGACAGGACATCTAACAAGAGTTCGCGGCCCGGCTGGTCGATCATGCTGGTGAACTCGTCGGCGATCAACAGCGAGGGCTCCCGGGCGAGTGCGGCGGCCAGCGCCAGCCGCTGCAACTCGCCGCCGGACAGGCTGCCGGTGTCGCGCTCGGCGAGCCGCTCGAGGCCGACCTCGCTCAGCAACTGGTTCACGTCGACTTTGGTGCCCGGTGGCAGGCCCCACACCACATCGTCTGCCACTCTGGTGCCCAGAATCTGGGTCTGGGGGTGCTGAAGCACGAGCGACGTGCCACCGACTCTCCCCAAACCCACTGCGCCAGGGCGATACACGGCGCCCGACGTCGGTTCCCGGCCCGCCAGAATCAGCGTCAAGGTCGTTTTCCCCGAACCGTTCGCGCCGACGACGGCGACATGCTCGCCGACCCGGAGGTCCAGGCTCATCTCGCGCAAGGCGTCTTGGCTCGCGCCGGGGTAACGGAACCGCACGTCGACCAACCGCACAGGCACAGGACCGATCGCGGCATCCGACAATCCAGCGCTGTCAGGGGTGTCCAGCTTGTGCACGTCGGGAATGTTGTGCATGCGCTCCAACAGCCGCGAAAGTACCCACCACCCGATCAACGACGAGATCATCACCCCGTAGGTGAGATAGCCGAGCATCAACCACGGCCAGTAATGCAGCCCCCAGGTAAAGCCCCGCTGCACACCGGCGGCGACTCCCTGCAGGTGTACTCGCACCAAGAATGCCTTGACGCCATCGACATTCGCGGTCATGACTTGAAAAATGAGGTGCCGCAGTCGAGTTAGCACTGTCAGCATTCCGACGGTTACGCCGCCGACGACGGCTCCGGCGACAAACGACGTGACAACCACTGTCGGTGCGCCCCGGCCCTTGCGTTTGACCAGCCCGGTCAACCCGCCGATATAGACGCAGTTGAGGACGGCCGCCAAGCTACCGAGGCCGGAGATGAGAAAAGTGATCATGCCGGCAGCGACCGTCGCGGCGAGGAGCACTCGAAGCCGGTAGCGGTAGGCCAACAGCGCCATGGGCACCGTGCCCAGCAGCGCCAAGCCCTGAGCGAACGGGATCACCGTGGCGATGATGGCGATCACCGCGCACAGAGCACCCATGACCGAGGCCTGTGCCAACTCGGTCGGTTGTAGGGGTCCACCCCGATCACGCAAACGGACCGGGGGTGGGGTTTTCACTTCAACGATTCTGCCAGGCCGCAGCGCTATGCCCCGCCAATACATCGTGTGATCTGCGCACGACGCGACATGGGTCGCCGTTTTGGCCTCGCTTAGCAAAGCTATGCAACCATGGATGCATGGACAACGTCGTCGATGCCGCAAAGCTCGAGGGAGCGCAGGGGCTGGGAGCCGATCTGCTCGCCGTCGTCGCGCGGCTCAACCGCATGGCCACCCAACGCATCCACATGCCACTGCCTGCGGCGCAGGCCAGGCTGCTGGCCACCATCGAAGCTCACGGCGAAGCCCGAATCGGTGACCTGGCCGGCGTCGACCACTGTTCGCAACCGACGATGACGACGCAGGTGCGTCGCCTCGAGGAGGCGGGCCTGGTCACCCGGATGGTCGACCCGGGCGACGCGCGCGCGGTCCGGATCCGCATCACGGCCGAGGGCAGGCGCACGCTCAACGCGGTTCGGGCCGACCGCGCCGCAGCGATCGAACCGCAATTGGCTCTGCTCGACCCCGCGGACCGCCAGGTGCTGGTGCAAGCGGTCGACGTGCTGCGCGGACTGCTCGACAACGCCTCGCGCGGCACCTCCCTCGCGGGCCGGCGCACCACGGTGGAGCTAGGACGAGGGTAGACAGTTAAGCGAGCGCGGCGACCGGCGCCTGAAGGTGTGGCAGTCCTGAAGCGCGAGACCAATCCAGCTGACCGGTGATGAAAGGTGGCGGCCATGCCGACCGAGGCTTCGGCACATCCGGCCTCGCTGACCGTGTGGGCCGGGCCGACGAGGTATGTCTTCAGCCCGGGTCGTGACGTGATCGTGGGCTACGGCCCGGGTTGCGACATTCCGCTGGAGCGGCTCGACGATCCCCCGCAGTCGCCGCCAGCGCCCCGAGTCGACGTGATCCTGCGGTTCACCGGAACCCAGTGGGTGGCTATCGATCTGAGTCGCCGCGGCATCTTCGCCGGCGGATCCCGCCTGGCCAGCCTCGAGATCCGGGACGGATTGGGGATCGCCATCGGGGATCCCCAGCACGGTCCGCGGCTGGTCTTTCAAACCGCGCCCGCGGCCACACCACCCGGACCTCCCCCGCCCGGCGGCCCGGCGTATCCCCCGCGGCACACACCGCAGGCGCCTCCGTTTCCACCAAGCCCGCCGGGTGCTCCGAACGCGCCCGACCCGCGGATACCCACCCAGAGCGCCACCCAGCGCATGCCCGTCGCCGCGCCGCCGCCGGCCGCCCAGCAGCCTTTCCAGCCCAGCCCGCCGCCACCGCCGCCCGGTGCGGTCCCCCCGCCCGCGGCGCCCGCGGCCCCGCCACCGATTGCGCCCATGGGTCCGCCCGCCGCGGAACAGGACCCGCACAAGGGCCCAAGCCTGATCGAGCGGATGGTGACCAGCAAGCTCCGCGCACAGCGGCCGTCGTTACGCACCGCGGAACCCGACTCCACCTATCGCCTGCCGCTGCAGACCGCGTCACGAACCACCGGGATGACGGCCTATCAGCTGGGGTTGACGATCGACGGGCACGAGACCCTGTCGGGCATCTCATTCAGGGCGCGTCCCGGTTCCATGACCGCGGTCATCGGGCCGTCGGCCGCGCGGAATTCCGCGCTGCTCGCGCTGCTGGCCGGCACCAGAGCACCCAGCTCCGGGCGCGTCACCGTGGACGAACACGACGTCCACACAGAGCCGAAGTCCATGCGGACTCGCATCGGGGTGGTCCCGCGCGATGATCGTCTGCACAGGCAGCTCACGGTCGCGCAGACCGTGGAATATGCGGCCGAACTTCGGCTGCCCCCCGACACCTTGCCCGAGCAACGCGACCGCGTGGTCAGCCAGGTTCTCGACGAACTCGAGCTGGCGTCGCACCGCGACACCAGAATCCGAAAACTCACACCCGAGCTGCGTCGGTGCGCCGCGCTGGCGGTCGAGCTCGTCACCCGGCCTAGCCTGCTCGTGGTCGACGAACCGACCGCCGGACTGGATCCGGCCCAACAACGTCAGCTCATGGCGATCCTGCGGCACCAGGCCGACATCGGATGCGCCATCGTGGTCGCGATCTCGAATCGCGCGTCCCTCGCCGATGTCAACGCGTGCGACCAGGTGTTGGTGCTGACCGCGGCGGGCAAGGCGGCCTATCTGGGAACGCCGTTGCAGATCGAGTCCGCGATGGGCACCACCGACTGGACGAGAGTGGTTTCGCAGGTCGGCGTCAATTCCGACGCAGCCCACCGCGCCTTCCGTGCGAGGCAGCAGACGGCGGCACCGACCACCCCACCGGAAGTCGCGGCACCCGCTCCGCCGCCGCCCGGGCTGTCCAGGAACCGGCAGATCCGGCTGGTGGCCCGGCGCGAGGTCCGCGTGCTTCTCGGCGATCGCAGCTACTTCGCGTTCCTGGCGATCCTGCCGTTCGTGTTGGCGGGGTTGGCGCTGCTGATTCCGGGCCAATCCGGCCTGACGCGACCCGACCCGGGCAGCGCCAACACGCACGAGGCCATCGAAATCCTGGCCGCCCTCAACGTCGCCGCGGTCATCATCGGCACGGCGCTGACCATCAGGGCGCTGGTCTGTGAACACCGCATCTTTCGGCGCGAGCAAGAGGTCGGACTGACCGCACCCGCATACCTGACCGCCAAGATCATCGTGTACGCCCTGGCCGCGGCCCTCTGGACGGCCGTCGTGGTGGCGATCGTCATCGCGGTCAAGGGTGAGCCGGCGCCAAGCGCCGCCTTGTTGCACAACGCCACGGTCGAGCTGTACGTGAGCGTGGCCGTCACCGCGATCGTGTCCGCCGTCGTCGGGCTCGCGCTGTCGTCGCTGGGGAAGTCGCTGCGGGAGGTTCTGCCCCTGGTGGTGCCGGTGATCCTGGCATCTGCGCTGTTCAACGGGAGCCTGGTGCAACTGGTGAGTGTCTGGGGCCTGCAGCAGATCAGCTGGTTCGTCCCGGCCCAATGGGGTTTCGCGGCCACGGCTTCCACCGCGAATCTGCGCAGGGTCGACTCGCTGGCCGCCGACGCCGTGACGTGGACCCACTACAGCGGCTGGTGGGTGTTCGACATGGGGATGCTTGTCCTGTTCGGCGTCATCGCGGCCGGGTTCACGCTCTACCGACTGCGGTCGCCGCTCGGCGAGAACCGCAACCCGTCGCCCGGACCCCGGGAAGCCCCTCAACCGCGGCGCTGAGTTCGGGCGCCGTTGTTCGCCGCGACGCGAACCGCCCATTAGTGTCGGATCATGGCGCCTGAAACGACTACCACTGCCGACTATCTGCGCAATGCCTTGGACGGGCGTTGGCGCGACGTCAGAAACCGGATGCGGGACACGCTCACCGAGGACCTGTTCCGCCCGCACTACACACCGAACACGGTGATCGCCCGCACCAAGGTGGCGGAGCAGATGCGAATCATGGCGGCCTTCGGCGCGGCCGCCGACAGTTTCAAAAAAGAACACGGCGGCACCGGCGACGTCGGTGCGGCGATCACGATGATCGAGATGCTGGCGATGTCCGACCTGTCGCTGATGGTGAAGGCCGGCGTGCAGTGGGGGCTGTTCGGCGGGGCCGTGGAGAACCTGGGCACGGAGCGCCACCACGAGATGTACGTGCCCAAGATCATCAGCCTGGAGTTGCGCGGTTGTTTCGCGATGACGGAGACCGGACACGGCAGTGACGTGCAGTCGCTCGAGACCACCGCGACCTATGACCCTGAGACCCAAGAGTTCGTCATCGACTCCCCCACCCCGTCGGCCCGCAAGGACTACATCGGCGGCGCCGCCGAAACTGCAACCATGGCAGCGGTTTTCGCGCAGCTGATCACAACCGAGGATGGCAAGCCGGTCAATCACGGTGTGCACTGCGTCCTGGTCCCGATCCGGGACGAGGACGGCAACGACCTGCCCGGGGTCACCACGTCGGACTGCGAATACAAGGGCGGGCTGCCCGGGGTCGACAATGGCCGCATCGTGTTCGATCAGGTCCGCGTCCCGCGCGTCAACCTGCTGAACAAATACGGCGACGTCGCCGAAGACGGCACGTACAGATCGCCGATCGACAACCCGAACCGTCGGTTCTTCACCATGCTTGGCACCCTGGTCCGCGGCCGGATCACGGTGGGCGGCAGCGCCGGCGCCGCCGGACGCGTGGCGCTGGATATCGCCACCCGGTATGCGTTGCAGCGCAGGCAGTTCAGCTCACCCGATGACGAGTCCGAAGTGCTGATCATGGACTACTTGGTGCACCAGCGGCGGCTGTTCCCGTTGATCGCGAAGTCCTACGCGTTGCAGTTCGCGCAGAACGAATTGGTCGGCAAGTGTCATGACGTGCAGAGCGCTGACGCGCCCGACGCCGACGAGCAGCGCGAACTCGAAGCGCGTGCCGCCGGTCTGAAGGCGGCCAACACGTGGCATGCCAGTCGCGCGATCCAGGAGTCCCGCGAGGCATGTGGTGGCGCGGGCTACATGGCCGAGAACAGGCTGATCGGGCTTCGGGGTGACACCGACGTGTTCACCACGTTCGAGGGCGACAACCACGTGCTGACCCAACTGGTGGCCAAGGAATTGCTCACGGCCTACGCCGACGACATCAAGAGCATGAGCCCGGTCGAATGGGTTCGCTTCGCAGCCAACACCGTTGGTGAACGCGTCGTGAAACGTACTGCGGCAGAAGCGATCATCCAGACCATCGTGGATTCCCGCCAAGACAGCGAGGAAGAGGGCAGCCTCTTCAACCGCGGCACCCAGATCAAGATGTTCGAGGACCGCGAGGAGTACCTGCTGGCGTCGGTGGCCCGGCGGCTACAGGCCAAATCCAAAGAGATGCCGGCATTCGACGCGTTCAACTCGGTGCAGGATCACGTGTTGCACGCGGCCAGCGCGCACATCGATCGCGTCATCCTGGAAGCGTTCGTCGCCGGGATCGAGGCGTGCCCCGACGAGCAGGCCCGCGAACTGCTCGGCATCTTGTGCGACCTGTACGCACTATCAGTCATCGAGGACGACAAGGCCTGGTACATCGAGCACCGCTACCTGTCCACCGAGCGCGCCAAAGCCGTCACCCGGGGAATCAACGACCGGTGCCGCGCGCTGCGCCCGCACGCCGAGACGCTTGTCGACGGGTTCGGGGTCCCGGAGCGGCTACGTTACGTCGAGATGCTGCACCCGGAGAATTTGGCCGAGGCCATCACCAACTGACGGGCCACTCGGCGATCTCCTCAAGGCCGTGCCCGCCCAGGGCTCGTAGACGTTATTGGTTCGGCACGTTGCCGAGGGTTTGCAACTTGCCATCCGGGCCGATCCGGAACTTGACCGTCCCGATGCCGGTGGGACAGCACAGCTGGTCATTTGCCTTCTGCCACTGGTATTGAACGGTGACGGTGTCGTCCGAGGGCGGCAGGACGGTGGTATACGGCTTTGGATTCGAGGTCGGAGTGCCCAGCGGCGTGTTGTGGTCGAAGAAGATCAGCTGTTGCGGAGTTGATTCGCTGGCGATCGTCGGGATGATCTGCACCCAGTACAGCCGGCAGTTTCGCGTGTGTCCCCTGCCCATCTCGACCCAGATGGTGCCAGGGACGGCAATGGGAACCGCGGTGATGGCCCGGCGCACCGTGTCGGCCGTAGGTCCGTCGGAGTCCTTGCACGTGTCGGGCCGGGCCTGCGGCGGCGCGGCCGGCTTCCAGCCGCAGCCGGAGGCCAGCAAAACCAGGAAGATCACAATCAGCTGACGCACGCGGTGAGCTTAGCGAAGACTGTGAATGTCCCATCGGTTTGGTCAAAAACCCTGTTCTGAGAAGCGTTTCGAGGGACGTGCGCACTAACCTCGAGCGGGACAGGCGGTCGACGATGACCTGCGCTGATACGGCTCTTAGCCGTAAATTCCTCCGGCGATTTCACACCGGCGCGTTGGCCGTTGAGAGGAAGAAGTAAACCGGGGGAAATTTCGGGGCGCGATGCCGAAACATGCCTGCTCCACAATGAACTCACCCGATACGGAGCTAACCCGTACGCACCTGACGGAGGGACGTAAGCGTGGCTAGGGAGTCCATGGCGCCTGACAACGCCGTGAACACCGTGTGCGCTTACTGCGGCGTCGGCTGTGGCATGGTGTTGCAGATCACAACGGAGCCGGAAACCGGCCGCGATCACGTCGCCAAGTCGGTTGGGAACAAAGAACATCCCGCCAACTTCGGCCGCTTGTGCACCAAGGGCGCCACCACCTCGGACATGCTGCGCGCGCCCGGCCGGATGGATTCGGCGCATGCGCGGGCCGACCGCGGCGAACCTTTCGAGCCCGTCGGCATGGACCAGGCAATCACCCAGTGCGCGAAACGGTTACGCGCGATCATCGATGAACACGGCGCGGACGCTTTCGCGATGTACGTGTCCGGCCAGATGTCCATCGAGGCGCAGTACTTGGCGAACAAGCTGACCAAAGGGTTCATCGGTACCAACCAGATCGAGTCGAACTCGCGGCTGTGCATGGCCAGCGCGGGTTCCGGTTACAAGCTCTCATTGGGAGCGGACGGACCGCCCGGGTCGTACCAGGACTTCGAGCGTGCCGATGTCTTTTTCGTCATCGGCGCCAACATGGCCGACTGCCATCCCATCCTGTTCCTGCGCATGATGGACCGGGTCAAGGCCGGCGCAAAGCTGATTGTCGTCGACCCGCGCCGCACCGCGACCGCCGACAAGGCCGATCTGTTCCTGCAGATCGCGCCGGGATCCGATTTGGCGCTGCTCAACGGGTTGCTGCACCTGATCGTCGAGAACGGGCACATAGACGCAGACTTCATCGCCGACTTCACCGAGGGCTGGGAGGCGATGCCCACTTTCCTCGAGCAGTACTCCCCCGAGACGGTGAGCGCGGTGACCGGGATACCCGAGGAGGACATCCGCAAGGCGGCTCAGATGATCGGCGAAGCCGAGAACTTCATGAGCTGCTGGACGATGGGCCTCAACCAGAGCACCCACGGCACCTGGAACACCAACGCCATCTGCAACCTGCACCTGGCCACCGGCGCGATCTGCAAGCCAGGGAGCGGACCCTTCTCGCTCACCGGCCAGCCCAACGCGATGGGCGGTCGCGAGATGGGTTACATGGGGCCGGGGCTGCCCGGGCAGCGTTCGGTGGCATCCGACGACGACCGCGAGTTCGTCGAAAAGCTGTGGGGCATCCCCCGCGGCACGCTGCGCACCGAGGTCGGCAGCGGCACCATCGACATGTTCTCCCGGATGGCCGACGGGCAGATCAAGGCGTGCTGGATAGTCTGCACCAATCCCGTTGCCTCGGTTGCCAATCGAAAGACCGTACTGGCGGGCCTGGAACGCGTCGAATTGGTGATGGCCCAGGACGCGTTCTTCGACACCGAAACGAACGCCTACGCCGACGTGTTGTTACCGGCGGCCCTGTGGACGGAGTCCGAAGGGGTCATGGTCAATTGCGAACGCAACATGACGCTGTTCCAGCCGGCGGTGCAGCCGCCCGGGCAAGCCTTGCCCGACTGGCAGATCATCGCCCGGATCGCCTGCGAGATGGGCTTTTCGGACGCGTTCAGCTACGACTCCGCCGCGGAAATCTTCGACGAGATCAAGCGGTTCTCCAACCCGAAGACCGGTTACGACCTGCGCGGCGTCAGCCACGAGCGGCTGCGTGAGGGCCCGCTGCAGTGGCCGTGCGCCTCCGAAGATGAGGGCGACCGCAATCCGATCCGCTATCTCAACGACGGCGTCAGCCAGACGCGGCTGGTCCGCGAGGATGGCAGCGTGCCACGGCTGGCCTTCCCCACGGCGACGGGCCGTGCGGTGTTCTTCGCCCGCCCGCACCTGCTGCCGGACGAGATGCCCGACGACGACTACCCCTTCGTGCTGAACACCGGTCGCCTGCCGCACCAATGGCACACCATGACCAAGACCGGCAAGGTGGCCAAACTCAACAAGCTCAACCCCGGACCGTTCGTCGAGATCCACCCCGACGACGCCGCCCGCCTACAGATCGCCGACGACGAGCCGGTCGAAATCGCCTCCCGGCGAGGCCGTGCGGTGCTGCCCGCCGTCATCAGCGACCGGGTGCGGCCCGGCAACTGCTTCGCGCCCTTCCACTGGAACGACGCCTTCGGCGAATACCTGTCGATCAACGCCGTCACCAACGATGCGGTCGATCCGATCTCGAGCCAACCGGAATTCAAGGCGTGCGCCGTCACGCTGACGAAGGTCGCAGTGTCACAACCCGTTTCGGACATCGAGACCCCGACCCCCAGCGACACACCAGAACCCGCGCCCCCGGAGGTACGAGAAATCAGCGTGTCACGAGTCGACGCCCTCGGCGAATTACTTGGTGTGGCAACACAACCCAAGCCGAAATTCAACGAGCTCGGCCGCTCATACCTTGCCGGTATGCTGTCCGGGCTTCGCTCGACCGCGGGTCGTAGCGCCGGCGGGGTTCCGACCCTGCCGCTGACCGCGCCCTTCGATTCCAGCACCCGGCTTTGGGTGGACGGCCTGCTGGCGGGGCTGTTCTCGCGCATCGATGGGCCCGAGCCGATGGCGGTCGCAGACGGTGGCCAAGCGACTTCACCGCCGGGCACCCAGCGACCGCCCGACGCGCCGGCCCCTGCCAAACGCGCGGCCGAGCGAGCTCCCGTCGTGGTGCTGTGGGCGTCACAGACCGGGAATGCAGAGGAACTCGCCGCCGAGATCGCCGCGCGGTTGGGCGCCGCCGAACTTCCGGTCGCGTTGCACAGCATGGACGACTTCCCGGCCGGCGAGTTGGCGACGACGCGGGAGTTGTTGCTCGTCACCAGCACCACCGGCGACGGCGAAGCGCCCGACAACGGCGCCGGCCTCTGGCGGACGCTGACGTCGGACAACGCACCGCGACTCACCGGGACCCGCTATGCCGTACTCGCGCTGGGCGACTCCAACTACGACGATTTCTGTGGTCACGGACGCAAACTGGACGCGCGCCTCGCCGAATTGGGCGCGGCCCGCATCGCCGATCGGGTGGACTGCGAACCCGACTACGACGACGCCGCGTGGAAGTGGCTGGGCGACGTCATCGACGCCCTGACCAAGACGCCCACGTCGGTGGGCGGAGAGGGGGCTGCGACGGCGCCGGCCCGCGCTTCGGCGGTGGCGGCGCCATCACGACCGGGTGCTCCCGCAGCCGGCACCTATACCAAAAAGCATCCGCTGATCACCGGCATGATGCGCAACGTCGTGCTGAGTCAGCCGCAATCGACAAAAGACGTGCGGCACTTGGTTTTCGACATGCCGGAAGATTCCGTGACCTACGAGGCCGGTGACGCGCTCGGCGTGTGGCCGCGCAACAGCGACGAGTTGGTCGACGAATGGCTGTCGGTCACCGGGCTGAACGGGCAGACCCCGGTCGAGGTCGGCGAGCATGGTCTGATGTCGTTGCGTTCCGCGCTCACCGAGCGCATCGAGATCGCCCACATCAGCCGGGACCTGGTGCGCTTCGTGCAGGAGCGCACCGGTGACTCCACACTCGCGGAGATGCTCAAGCCGGAAAACAAACGGGCACTGGCGGATTGGACATGGGGTCGCCAGTCCATCGACCTGCTGTCGAAGCTGCCGGTTTCGGCGTCGGCCCACGAATGGCTGCGCGTCCTCAAACGCCTACAGCCGCGGCTGTACTCGATCTCGTCAAGCCCCAAAGCGTGCCCTGGAGAAGTTCACCTGACGGTCTCCCCGGTGCGCTTCAACTTCCAGGGCGTGCCACGCCGCGGGGTGTGCTCGACCTACCTGGCCGATCGCTCACCCGGCGACCGAGTGGCTGTGTATCTGCAGCAGTCGAGCAACTTCCGGCCTCCGAGCGACTCGGACACGCCGATGATCATGATCGGCCCCGGGACCGGCATCGCGCCATTCCGCGGTTTTCTGCAGGAACGACGCGCGCTCGGCCACACCGGACCCAACTGGCTGTTCTTCGGTGAGCAGCACGCCGCCACCGACTTCTACTACCGCGACGAACTCGAGCAGATGCGTGACGACGGGTTCCTCACCGAGCTGGACCTGGCGTTCTCGCGGGACCAGCAGCACAAGGTCTACGTGCAGCACCTGATGCGCAAGCGCGGAGCGCAGCTGTGGAGCTGGTTGCAGGACGGCGCCCAACTGTACGTCTGCGGCACCGCGGATCCCATGGCCAAGGACGTCGACCGGGCGCTCTGCGAGATCGCGGCCGAATTCGGCAAGCTCGACCCGGCCGCGGCGAAGGATTACGTCCAATCGTTGAGCGCCGACAAGCGCTACCACCGCGACGTCTACTAGCACCGACCCGCCCCACCGCAGGCGAAGCCGTAACACAGCGGAAACATCGCACACCCGCCGCCGAAACCTCCGCGTCGCACGATTCAGTCACAAGGTCGCGCGCCTGAAGGAGTGACGTCATCGTGGCTCGGGAGTCTGATGGACCCGATCGGGTCTTCACGAACGGCTGCCCGCTGCAATGCCGACTGCGGTACGCCGGCATCGCCGGGGAACCCGTCGGTGACCACTGCGACTGGGCGGGCCTGCCCGTCAACCTGGATTTCGCGTTCTCCCAGGGTCAGCGCGACAAGGTCTACAAGCAGCACCTGCTGCGCAAGCGCGGTACGCAATTCGGGCCGTGGCGACAGGATGCCCACGTATGCGTCTGCGAGACCGCCGAGGACGAATCGCTCGCCAGCGGATAACGACGCTTCTCACCTCAAGGCGTCGACATTGCCGCGCGACGCGGCCGACGCAAAAAATCACCGAGGTTGAAATCCCTTACTGCTTCGCCGCCATAGCTTTCGGGTGCGCCGAGCTGCGCTGACCCGATCCACCTGTCCTCCTGCCGGGGTCGTCGCCGGCTCGACAGACGGCGAGCAATCCGCGTTCCGGGTACTAGAAAACATGCCGATTGCCACGAGTCGAAGCCGCCGCCACGCCGCCGCGTACCCATCAAAGGTTTCGAAACCATGGTGAACGTGGCGATCATCGAAACGTCGGGCTTGGGCGACCGCAGCTATCTCATCAGCGACGGAGAGGTTGCCGTCGCGGTGGATCCGCAACGAGACATCGATCGGGTGCTCGCGCTGACTAAAGACCTGCGCATCACCCATGTGCTGGAAACCCACATCCACAGCGACTATGTGACCGGCGGCCTGGCACTGGCCAAAGCTACCGGCGCCCAATACGTCGTTCCCGCAGGCGAAGACGTCCACTTTGACCGCCGCGCAGTTGAGGATGGCGACCGGATAGACACCGGCGGAATTCATCTGCAAGCGTTGTTCACCCCGGGACACACCCACCATCACGTCAGCTATGTGCTGCGCGGGGATTCCGGGGACACCGTCGGCGTCTTCACGGGCGGGTCGCTGCTGTTTGGTAGCACCGGCAGAACGGACCTGGTCGGCGACGACCACACCGAGGAATTGGCTCGGCGGCAATACCATTCGGTGCGACGCCTCGCTGCTGAGCTGCCTTCGGAGACCGCAATCTACCCCACCCACGGATTCGGTAGTTTCTGTTCGGCGACGCCGCCCGACGGTGACGCCTCCACCATCGGCGAACAACGCCTGAGTAATCCGGCGCTGACCAAGGACGAACAGGAATACGTCGGCGAGCTGCTGGCCGGTCTTGCTGCGTATCCCGCCTACTACGCGCACATGGGCGTCATCAACAGGGCCGGCCCCGAAGCTGCGGACCTCTCCCCGCCCAAACCGGTGGACGCGCAAGAGCTTCGGCACCGGATCGATGCCGGCGAATGGGTGGTCGACCTTCGCAACCGAACGGCGTTCGCAGCGGGGCACCTGCCCGGCAGCTACGGATTCGAGCTGTCGGGGTCTTTCGTGAACTACCTCGGGTGGCTGTACAGCTGGGGCGCACCGCTGACGTTGATCGGTGAAGACGCCGGGCAAGTCGCCGACGCTCAGCGCGAGCTCGCCCGCATCGGCGTCGATCGCCTCACCGGCAGCGCCACCGGCGACATACGCGCGCTGGCCGGCGGCGCGACGCTGGCCAGTTACCGGGTCGCATCCTTCGAGGACCTCGTCGACGCCCTCGACACACGCGCGGTCACGGTGGTCGATGTTCGCCAGCCACACGAATTCGACGACAGCCACGTGCGCGATGCGGTCAACATCGCGCTGCACGAGCTGCCGGAGCGCCTCGACGAACTCCCCGAAAACCGCGAGCTGTGGATCCACTGTGCCAGCGGATACCGGGCGTCGATCGCGGCGGCTCTGCTCGACCGGCATCGACGCCGCGTCGTGCTCATCGACGACGACTACGACAACGCCGAAAAACTGGACATCACCCAGGTCAGTGATTGAAAGGGCCTGCCATCACGGGTGCAGCGGCGCCCACGACGAGAGGAAACGCCATGAGCGCACCGACCGCTGACGCCATCACGTCGGCCGAGCTGCACGAGCGGCTCGAATCTTCTACCGCTCTGCGCATCGTCGACGTTCGGACACCCGCGGAGTTCGAGACGTCACACATACCCGGGTCCTATAACGTGCCCCTTGACGTACTGGACGCACACTCCCGTGAGGTCGCTCGGCTATTGGGTGGCGATCGGGAAGCCGTCCTGGTATGCCGTTCCGGACAACGCTCCACCAAGGCCCAAAACCTCTTGCGGACCGCGGGATTGAACGGCGGCCGCGTGCTGCAGAACGGAATCCTGGACTGGGAGAGCCAAGGCTTTTCGGTCGATCGTGGCGCCCAGCGATGGGACCTCGAGCGCCAGGTACGCCTCGTCGCGGGATCGGTCGTGCTTTCGTCCGTCCTCGGAAGCATCGTCGTCCCGCGACTCAAATGGCTGGCCGCCGGCATCGGCGGGGGCTTGACCTACGCCGCGCTATCCAACACCTGCGCGATGGCGACGATGCTCTCCAAATTGCCGTACAACCGCGGAGCAACGCTGGATGCCGAGACGGTTCTGTCTCGACTGGGCAGTCACTAGGCGGTCGCCGCTCAACGCTTGGGCGCGTCCGGCTGCCCGTACACCGCCACCACGACGGTGCGGTCAATGCTGTTGTCCGACCACACCCCGATGGTGGTGTTGGCGCAGTCGCGGATGATCGCCATGTCGTCGGGATTGTAGTACCACTGGTTGACCAGTTCCAGGCTGTTGATGGCGATCGCCGGGTTGATGGCCACCGTTTCGGCGGCCCTGCCGCGAAAGCCGGCGGCGTTGGCGCGGTCCTGCGGCGTGGAGCCGTCGGAACCGATGTCGCCGTTGATGTTTCGATTGTTCATCATGTCTTCGGCGTGCCATTCGGCGGCCAGGGTGAGGGCATTGTTCCTGATGACGTCATTCGTGCAGCCCGCCTGGTGCTGCAGGGTGTAGACGGCGGAGACGACCGCGCTGTTGAGCCGCTTGTTGTCGGCCCGCGCGACCGGAACCGCAACAACGGCCGTACCCAGGAGGATAACGCCGGCGGCCGCGCAACGGCGCACCGATAGTTCCATGGCCGACCCCCGGATTACGTGGGCTCGAAACGCGACACCAGCCACCGGCCGTCGACCTTGTCCAGGGTCACCCGCACGACGGGCTGGGTGTCGGTGGGAGCGCCCGCACCGATGGTCACCGTCTGGTCGACATAAACCAGGGCCACGGCGTGGTTCTCGGTCGCCGAAACACTGGCTGCCGCATTGGCTTTGGCCACCGAAGAGATGTGTTTCTCTTTTGCACCGGGCACCACGACCTGGCGGGTAAGCTCGCCGTAGGCGTCCTTGAACTCGCCGGTCAGCCGTTCGCGCGCCGCGGCGAGATCCTTGTCCACCGTGTCGGCGTGATAGGTCAGCAACGCGACCGTGTCGTCGCGGGCTGCCTGCACCGATTCGGTCCGGGCTTGTGCGAGATGGCCGGCTGCCCCCGCCGACCACTTGAGGTACCCCGCGCCAACCGTCAACGCCAATGCGAGCGCCGGCAAGATCCCGTAGGCGAAGACCCGTGACCACGCGATGTGGCGTTTTGCGCTCTTGGGCTCGGGCCGCACCTCGGCGGACGACTCGGCGGCATCCGATTCCTGTTGCGCCACTTCGGTTGCCGAGTCGGGTTCCTCGGCTGCTGTGTCGACGTTCACGTCGTCCTTCAATGTCGTCATGGCACGAACACCACGTTGGAGACTTTGGCGTCATCGCCGACCGATCGGACCTCGATTCGCATGCGCCATTCCCGCGGCGCCTCCTCGCCCCCGGCGGTGCGCGACTTCACCGCGACCGCCACCAGGACCTGGGCGGAGTCGCCGCGTTGGGATTCCAGTCCGGCATCGGTAACCGTCCCTTCTGATTTCGATTGCGCCGCCTTGACGACCTCTTCGAACGGCTTGGCCCGCTGCTCGAAGTCGTCCCGGAACGCACCGGTGGCCAGGTCGAGGATTCGCTGCACGTCGGCGTCGACCTGGGTGTAGTTGATCGTGGTGAGGTTCACCGCGCCCTGACGGGCGGTGGCGACGTACAAGTTCTGCCGCGCCTGGGTCTCGTGCTTCTGAAAGGCGCGGTAGCCGAGCCACCCACTCAGGCCGGCCAGGGTCGCCACAATGAGGCTGCCGGCCACCAGGGCCGATCCGGTGCGCGAAAGCCGCTGCCCTCGGATAGACTCGCGCCACCGCGCGAGCCGGCCCGCGGCTGGCCCCTGGAGACCGTCACCGTCTGCGGTGTAAAGCTTTTCAGCCCCTTCGGTTTCGGCCGCGTCGAGGTCCTCGGCGGCCTCGAGTTCCGTTGATTCGTCGACGTTTTCATCCGCCGGGGGTTTGTCCGCCATGGTGCTCCTTCAAACTCTAGGGTTGCGGGACGAGAAGTGATTGCCAGCTCTTGGCGCGGGGGTGCGCCAGGTCCGACTCGGTGTAGTGACGCCCGTCCGGGCCGATGTATTCACCGGTGGCGGGGTCGTAGGTCGCCACCGCTACGGGCGCGGGCGGTGGCGCGGTGCCCCGCGGCGGTGGTAGCCGCGGATCCTGGCCCGGCGGGTATAGCGGGACGCCCTGACCGCTGGTGGTGGCATTGGGGTCGCCTTTCCAGTTGTAGCCGTCGTTGAGCGGCACGTACTCCTCATCGCTTTCGCACAGTTCGACGGTGGGCGCCCGCTTCCACGGCTTGCTCTCACATGGAATGTTGCGCACGCCACGGACATTGAACTCCGAGTCCTGCGGTACCCGGCAAAACAGGTCCGCGGCCGGCCGGTCCGGCGCATCGACGCTGGCCGGTGAGCGCCGCTGCGCCGGCGGCAGGTATCCCGTCGTGCATGGCGGCGGCAGGTTGAGGTTGAGGTTGAAGTCCAGCTGGGCGCCCCGGTACTCCTGCTTGGTGTTCGAGCTCGGCACGATGATCGCCGCCATGGCCGCGATGCCCTGCGGCAGCAACACCAGGAGCTGTTCGATGTCGTGGCGGTAGACGACGGCGATGTCGCCGAGGCTCACCAGATTGGCGAACAGCACCGGCAGTGCCGGCGCCACGCGATCCAGCATCGCGCGACCTTCCTCGATGCCGGAAGTGCCTTGCGTCAACAGATCTCGTACCGCGGCATCCTGCGCCTTGAACTGCGCCATGACCGCCGCGGTGTGACCGGCCCACGCGGCGATCGCATCCGAGGTCCGCACCTGAGAGTTGAGTACCGGCGGCGACTGGTCGATCAGGGCGGCAAGCGGGTCGATGGTCCGGCCGCCCGCGACGGCCAGCGCGGTCGACCCATCGACGATGCGGGACAGTTCCGGTCCGAGGCCGCCGACCGCGCGGTTGGTCTCGTCGATCACCGTGCGCAGGTTGTCCCGCGGAATTGCTTGCAGCGCACGGTTGGTCATGTCGAGCAGGCGCCCGATGTCGACGGGAACGTCGACATGCCCGGCGGTGATGACGTCGCCGTCACGCAGTGCCCGGGAAGGTTGGCCGTCCTTGCCCGGCTGCGGCGTGAGCTCGATGTACTGCTCGCCGATCGCCGACCGGCTGTGCACCGACGCCTGCACCTCGGAGGGCACTTTGACCCCCGACCTCAAAGCCAGCACGGCGCGCACCCCGGTCGCGGTGACGCCGACCGACTTCACCTGTCCCACGTCGGTGCCGCGGTAGGTGACCACCGACGTCTCGTAGAGGCCACCCGATTGCGGCAGGTCAACCGTGACCTTGTACTCCCCGATTCCGAACAACGTGGCGGGCAGCTTCATGAAGTTGAATGCCATTGCGCCACAGGACACAATGGTTACCAGCGTCAGTATCGACAACTGGATCCACGTCCGCCGATTCAACCGCAGCATTCAGTATCCCCCGAAATGGTACGGATAGGTCAGTGGGTTGCCCCCGGTGACCGGGCTCGGCTGCATGCCGATGGTGCGGCCCCACTGGAGTTCGAGCTGGGTGAGGTTGCCTTCCCATCGCGACCCGGTGAACAGCCCTTGATCGATGCGGCTCAACGTCAAATCGACGACCAGCGTGAGGTTGGCGTAGTCGCCGCGGAACCAGTTCCGCACGGTGGATGCCGGCCACGGGTAGGTCGCCAGCCCGTCCAATCCTTTGGTGAGGGAGGGCCCGGCGTCGGCGAGCGACCGCAGCACGGGTGCGATGTTGCGCAGATTGTTCACCAGCGATTCCCTGCTCTGGTGAATGGTGTCGGCGGCGATCGCGCTGAACTTGCCGACCTGATCGATCGTGTCGGCGATCTTCGCGCGCTCCCTGGCCAACACGTCCAGCGCTTTGGGCACGGACGTCAACGCTTTGTCGACGACGCCGTCGTTGGCGGCGGCCTGGCCTGCCAGAGC
This sequence comes from Mycobacterium sp. NGS11, assembly GCF_059813315.1. Classification (NCBI taxonomy): domain Bacteria; kingdom Bacillati; phylum Actinomycetota; class Actinomycetes; order Mycobacteriales; family Mycobacteriaceae; genus Mycobacterium; species Mycobacterium sp. NGS11. Next base: position 143,354 of record NZ_JCALEJ010000002.1, on the reverse strand, counting down.
GTTGAGGTTCTCGGCGGCGGCGATGATGTCGTCGGTCTGGTCGTTGGTGCGGGCGATGAACTCGTCGATTTGATTCAGCAGGCTGCGCATGTCGTTCTCACGGCCGGCGAACGCCTTGGCCACCGCCTGCGTGATCTCCTGCAGCTGGCCGATCCCCCCTCCGTTGAGCAGGATTGACACCGACGCCAACGTCTGCTCGGTGGTGGGATACAGACTCGCGCGCGACAGCGGGATGACCGACCCCGCTCTGAGTTGGCCGACCGGCCGCTCGTCCTTGGGCGGCGCCAGCTCGATGTGCATCGAACCGAGCAGGCTGGTCTGTCCGAGCTTGGCGGTCGAATTGGCCGGCAGGTGCACATCGCCATTGATCCGCATGGTTACCAACGCATGCCAATCTTGTAGCTCGATCTTGGTGACATTGCCGACGTTGACGTCGTCGACCCGGACCCGGGTGTTCTCCTGGATGGTGACCACATCAGGCATCTGTGCCTGAATCGTGTACGAGCCCGGACCCCCGCCCGCGGTGCCGGGCAGCCTGAACGAATTCAGGCCGCGCCAGCCGCACCCCGACAGGGCCGCAACGCATACCAGGCCGAGGGCAATGGCTAGCGCGCGCCTCATGATGGCCCCGTCGGAAGCATCAGGTTCTGCAGCACCTGGATCGAGTTGGACGTCGTGTTCGCGGGCGGCGCCTCGGCGGGCGGCGTCTGGTCGGCGGGTGACGGCTGGTCGGCGAGCGCCGGCTGCTCCGGGGGCGGCGGCGGGGAACCATCGGGCGGCGCGGGCGCGCCGGCCGGGGGCGTGTATCCAGGCCGCAGCCAGTCCTCGCTGTAGGTGATCTCGCTGGGCCGGGCCTGCGTTCCGACGAACGGGTTGATTCCCGCCGGGATGTAGTTGTAGATGCGGTTTTTGATGATCGGGTTGAGGTACTGCAGGCACAGTTTCGACACCCGGGCCAGGCGGGCCCGCGACGCCGCCTCGATCGAGCTGCAGATGAACTGCGGGATATCGGCGAAGTTGTTCAGCGCCAAGATGCCGGTCATCGCGCTCTGCGCAGGCTGGTAGATGTTCAGGAAATTCTGGAACACCGTCGGCGCGATGTGCAGGATCTGTTTGATATCGCCACGGCTGTCGTTGAGTGCCGTTGTGATGGAACCCAACCGGTCGAACGTGACACCCGCCGCTTCACGGTTCTCGGCCAGGAAGTCACGCACATCCGTGAGCGCGGTGTCCAGCGACTTCAGCGCGTTGCCGACTTCGTTGGGAGTGTTCGACAGCAGCGTCGTCACGCTCGCCAGGTTCTGGTTGAACGAGGCCAGCAGATCGCTGCTGGAATACAGTGCGGACACCAGGAGCTGCAGGTTGCGGACGGTGCTGAAAATGTCGTCGGCGTGGTCACCGAGCGCCGAGATCGCCTCGGACAGCTTGATCACGGTGTCGCGAGCGGTGTCTCCCTGGCCGCGCACATTGTCGGCCGTCGAGTCGATGAACTCGCCGACGGAGTTGACGCCGCCCGGCGTGCTGGGCTGCAGCGCATCGGTCAGCTTCTCCAGCTGCTTGCGGAAGTCATCCCATTCCACCGGAACCGCGGTGCGGCTCAGTGGGATCGAGGAGCCGGCGCTCAACTTGGGGCCGCCGGAGTACGCCGGGACCAGCTGAATTGCCCGCGAGGTCACCAGCGACGGCGACAGGATGGCGGCGCGGGCACCTGCCGGAATCGAATACTGCTTGTCGACCGAGAACGTCACCTTGGAGCTGGCCGGCTGGGGCTCGATCTTGTCGACCACGCCGACGGCGACCCCGAGGATGCGGATCTCGTCGCCGACGAACAAGCCATTGGCCTCCGCGAAATAGGCAGAATACGTATTCTTTTCGACGTCCTTCCACAGCTTGTTGCCGACCAGGAACGACGCCACGGCCAGCGTCAGGATCAGGCTGGCGGCGGTTGCTGTGCGCAGGGCTCCTCGACTGATGTTCATGGCGAATCGAAATCGTGCGGCGAGGGCGGCGGAATGGTGCGGACGGGCGGGGTGGACGGCGGGGGTGACGGCGGCTGGGACCACAGCGGCACCGGAGCGTTCTCCGGCGGCACGGGCGGGGTGCCGGTGGGCGGGTCGACCGCCTCCGACGGCAGCTTCTGGTTGGGGTCCAAGAACCGGTCGTACATGTCCGCATCGAGTATCGGGCCACCGATCTGGCCGGGGACCAGGTTGGCCACGTAGGCCTTGAAAAACGGTCCAGATCCCAGGCATTCGCCGAAGGACATCGCATAGCGCTTGAACTTGGGCAGCGTCTTCTGAATGTCTTCCTTGCGGTTGTCGAGGATCTCCAGCACACCGTTGAGTTTGTCGAGGGCGGGCTTGAGCTGGGTCCGGTTGTCGTTGACCAGACCGGAGATCTGGTGCGAAACCGCCGTGAGGTTGTTCATCAGGGCGTCCAGCGAATCTCGCTCGTCGAGTAGCGCGGCCAACAAAGCGTTGGAGTTCGCGACCAGGCCGGCGATCTGCTGGCTGCGCTTGCCCAGCACCGTCGACACCTTGTTGGCATTGCCCAGGAGGCTGCGCAGCTGCGCGTCGCGACCGTTGAGGGTGTCGGAGAACCGGGCGACACCCTCCAACGCGGGCCGGACGTTGGACGGGGTCTCTCTGAGCGTGTTGGCCAACGTCGTGAGGGCCGAGGACAGTTGGGCGGTATCCAGGCCGCTGATGGTGGTCGTCAAATCGCCCAGCGCGTCGGGCAGTTCATACGGCGAGGTGGTGCGTTCCAGTGGGATGGTGCCCGACAGTTGCCCGTTGCCACGCGGAGTCAGCTCGAGCATCTTGGCACCCAGGATCGTTTCGGTTTTGATCGCCGCCTCGGTGCGGTCGCCCAACTCGACACCCTTGCGCACGGTGAAGCCGATCCGGACCTTGGTGCCCTCCAGGCGAAGGTCGGAGACCCGGCCGACGCCCATGCCCGAAACCCGAACGGTATTACCAGGTTTGATGCCACCGGCCTCGGAGAAGTATGCCGCGTAGTCGTCGGTGTTCTTGATGAACGGCAGTTTGTTGTACTGGAAGGCGACGACGGTCACGCAGGCCAGGATGACGGTTCCCATCACACCCAGCACGAATGGGCTTTGCCGGCCTGCCGATTTCACCTTGGGTCGTCTGTTCATTGCGGCGTGCACCGCCCACTGGGCTGACCCAACAGTTTGACGAAGATCGGGTTGCCGCCCTTACCGTTCAGCTTGAGCAATACCTCGCAGAAATAGAAGCCGAAGTAGTCGCCGTTCAGGCCCTGCCGGGCGAGCACTTGGTAGATGTCCGGGAGATCCTTGAGGAGTTTGTCGACGTACTCTTTGTCGGAGAGAACCTGACCTGACACCCGATCCGTCTCGTGCACAACGTCTTTGATCGGCTGGCGGGACTGGGCGAGCAGATCGGTGATCGAGCCCGCCGCCGCATTGATGTAGGCGAGGCCGGTGGAGATGTCGTTCCTTCGCTGCGCCAGACCGTCTACCAGCTGGGCCAGCTTGTCCACGCCATCGGAGAACTCGTGGTCGCGCGTGGCGAAGGTGTGCAGGACGGTGTTCAGGTTGGTGATCAGCTGGCCGATCAGCTCGCTGCGCCCGGCCAGGGTCGAGGTCAAGATGGAGGTTTGCGACAGCACCGATGCCAGGGTTCCGCCCTGCCCCTGGAAGATCTGCAGCAGTTGGCCGGACAGGGCGTTGACCTGATCGGGGTCCAGCGCGCGGAACAACGGGCGGAAACCACCTATCAGTGCGTCGAGGTCGAGCGCGGGCGATGTCCGTGCCAGCGGAATGGTCGCCCCGGGCGGCAGCCGGCGCGGCGAGCCCGGGGTCTCCTCGAGAGCGAGGTAGCGATCACCGATCAGATTCTCATAGCGCACGACGGCCTTGGTGCCCTCGCTGAGGCGCACGCCCTTGTCCACAGCGAAATCGACGGTGACGGTGCCGTCCCGATGCAGATCGAGATTGCCGACCTTGCCGACTTCCACCCCGGCGATGCGCACGAAGTTGCCGGACTTCAGGCCGGAGATGTTGGTGAAGTTCGCGCGGTAGTCCGTGCGGTCCTCGAAGCGCAACTGACCGAACACCGCGATCAGCGCGAAGGTGAACAGCAGGCAGACCGCGGTGAAGATCCCGACCCGCAGGATGATGCTGGAGAGCTTTCTTCTCATGGCGGCGGCTGTCCCCCGCGCCAGAAGTAGCGCGGCGCTTCCGGCGGGTTCTTGGTGGTCGGGAACCAGTTGGCCCACCACGGATTACCCGCGGCCACGTTGGTGCGGATCTCGTTCGGGGCCGCCCCCCAGCCGGTATCGGTGACCAGCGCGCGCACCGGAAAGTTCGCGCTGGGATCGGGTAGCGAACCGCAGCTGGGCCTGCCGCCCGGGCCACCGGTCGCGTTGACCTTCGGCAAGTGCTTCGGAAAGCGGTATGGGTCGTCGCCGAAAAGCAGGGCAGAATCCAGGATCACGGAATAGCCATTGCCGCCCAGCGCGTCTCGGCCACCGTGGTCGACGTACCATTGCGCACCCTGGAAAAGGCACGTGTAGGTCGGCGAGTATTTCGCCAACAGGGCCATGGTCGGGTCGAGCAGGTTCATGGACCGCACGATGTTCGATTCGTTGCGGCCGATCACGTTGATCCCGGTCTGGCTGAAGCCGATCGCCGACAGCAACAACGAGTCCAGCGAGCGCTGGTCGTCCGTGATGGTCGTGCTGGTCGTCGTCGCGGAATCCAGGATGGACAAGATGTTCTGTGCCGCATCGGAATAGATGGCGGTGGTTTTGCCGAACAACCGCCAGTCCTTGCCGATGGTGTCCATGCGCGGATTGACTGCGAGAAGTACGTTATTCGCATCGGTGATCGCCTGTCCGATTCGATCGCCCTTGCCGCGCACCGATTGCGCGAATGCCGACAAAATCGAGTTCAGCTTGGCCGGGTCGAGGGCCTGGACCACCGACTGCAGATTCTCGAACACCGTGTTGACTTCCACGGTGACATTGCGTGAGCGCAGCAGCGCGCCGGGCTTCAGCGACGTGGCGCTGGGATGGTCGGGAACGATCAGATCGACGTATTTGGAGCCGAACGCGGTGGTCGACTTGATCTCGGCCTCGAGGTTGCTCGGCAGATACCTGAAGGCGTCCGGTTGTATCTTCAGCTGCAGCCGAGCCGTTTTCACGTCGGTGCCGATCGACGCGACCTGGCCGACCTGGACACCGCGCAGCTTAACTTTGGCTCCGTCCTCCATCACCAGCCCGGCACGGTCCGACACCAGCGTGAGCGGAACGAAAGTTTGAAGTTTGCCCGAGAACGAGGCAGCGGTCAGCGCGATCAGGCCGCCGATCAGGATGAACAGCGTGGGAGCCCACCAGATCGGGTCGAGCTTGTTGCTGCGGGTCCGGTTTCGCTGCGCTGACCCGCCGGCCGTGTGATTGCTCATCCGGTCATCCCGACAGATTGAAGTTGCCGGACTGCCCGTAGACGGACAGCGAGATCATCAGGCACACGAACGCCGTGACGATCATCGACGACCGCACCGACCGCCCAACCGCTTCGCCGACGCCCGCCGGGCCACCTGTCGCGGTAAAGCCGTAATAGGTGTGCACCACCATCACGCCGGCCGCCATGGTCAGCGCCGCCAAGAACGACCAGAACAGGTCGGTGGGGCGCAAAAAGGTTGCGAAGTAATGCTCGTACACGCCCCGCGACTGCCCGTAGACGTAGATGGTGAGGAACTTCGCCGCGACGAACGACATCAGAACCGCGACGGCGTAGAGCGGAATGACGACCAGGATGCCGGCGATGATCCGGGTGGACGCCAGGTAGGTGACCGCGCGGATCCCCATGACTTCCAGCGCGTCGATCTCCTCGTTGATGCGCATCGCGCCAAGTTGCGCCGTCGCTCCCGCGCCGATCGTGGCGGCCAGCGCCAAACCGGCGGTGCAGGGCGCGATCATCCGGACGTTCAAAAACGCCGAGAGAAACCCGGTCAGCGCTTCGACGCCGATGTTGGACAGCGTGTCGTAACCCTGCACCGCGACGAGGGCGCCAGTGGTCAGCGTGAGGAAGCCGATGATGCCGACCGTGCCCCCGATGACGGCCAATGCGCCTGTGCCCATGCCCATCTCGGCGATCAGCCGCAGCAGTTCTCCCGGGTAACGCCGTATCGCATCGACGGTGGCGGTCAGCGATTGCCCGTAGAACAGGGTCTGCTCGCCCAGCTTGCGGGTGGAATCCGTCAGCCGGGGGCCAAGGGTGACGAACCACGACGGTTCGCGCGCGGCATCGGTCATTTGGCCGTCACCTTCACCCCGAGCGCGGTGGTCAAGATGTTGATGAAGAACAGCGCCATGAACGAGAACACCACGGTCTCATTCACCGCGTTGCCGACGCCGGTCGGGCCACCGCCCACCGACAAGCCCTTGTAGCAGGCGATCAGTCCGGCCGACAGTCCGAACAGGGTCGCCTTGATCAGCGAGATCACCACCTGCGGCAGCCCGGTGACCAACGTCATTCCGGCGATGAACGCACCGGGCGTGACGTGCTGGACGAAGACCACGAAGATGTAGCTGCCGGTCAACCCGGTCACCGCCACCACCGAGTACAGCAGGACCGCGACGAACGTCGCGGCGATGATGCGCGGAACCACCAGCGCCTGAACCGGATTGACGCCGATCACCTTCATCGCGTCGATTTCCTCACGGATGGTGCGCGCACCCAGATCCGCGCACATGGCCGTCGACCCGGCGCCCGAGACGACCATCGCCGTGACGACCGGTCCGACCTGGGTCACCGAGGCCAGCCCCGCACCGGCACCCGAGAGATCACCCGCGCCGATTTCGACGAGCAGGATGTTGAGGACGAACACGATGAGCACCGTGTACGGAATCGACAACATGATGGTCGGAAAGATGGAAACCCGGGCGACGAACCAAATCTGCTCGAGGACTTCACGCCACGCCCAGGGCCCGCGCACAGCCGCCACCAATGCCTCGGCGCTGAGCAGAAAGAATTGGCCCAGCGCGTTCATGGGCCTCGCGAGGGTCGCCGCGTTCACGCCGCTTACCCAACCCAATGGCGGTCCTTGGCTCAACCCGACCCCCATTTTCGTAACCGCGTTCATACGTTCGTAATTCGCCGGCCCTAAACGCAAAACGCCGCTGTTCACCTGCGCCGCTTGTGTTCGAGCGCCTTGATGAGGGAATGTACGGGCAAACCGGCACCCGGCGTCAGGTTTGCAATCAACACGAGGAAATGTGGGCACCGCCCCCTGAGCCTCGGCCGATATCGCTATCACCCACGGAGATCGGCAGGCCGTCAGCCTGCGTGATTGTTCGCACCCGGTCCGATGCGGCGGCCGGACAGCGGCGGCCGGCGGTCGGGCCTCCGCACGATCGGTGGGGCACGCAGACGGCGGGGCCGGAATTCCGGGTAACCAGCCGAAACAATCAGTGGCGCAGCGCTTTTGCAGGAGGCACGGCATGCAGCGCCTGAGCGGCTTTCCGTCCGCTGCGAAACCAGATGAGCACCCACGGCCACCGTCCCATTCGGCTGTCGTCGCCGAACGCCACAGTTCGCCGCAAGCCCGCTTCGATACAAGGGTTTGCTTCAGCCTGACGGTAATCGCGCTACCCCGGATAAGAATTGACGGTTCTGGATACACTCTGCCGGTGACAAGTAGGCCGTCGTCATATCTGGTGTTGGCGTCGCAGCGCAGCGGCAGCACGCTGCTGGTCGAGTCGCTGCGCGCCACCGGCGTGGCCGGCGAGCCACAGGAGTTTTTCCAATACCTCCCCTCCACCAGCCAGTCCCCGCAGCCGCGGGAGTGGTTCGCGGGCGTCGAGGACGAGTCGATCCTGAGCCTGCTCGATCCGCTGGACGTCGGGACGCCGGACCTGGCACCCCCCGAGATCTGGCGTGCCTACATTCGTACGGTCGGACGCACACCCAACGGGGTGTGGGGTGGCAAGCTGATGTGGAATCAGACGCCGCTGCTGCTGGACCGTGCCAAGAACCTGCCGGATCGAAGCGGCGAGGGCCTGTTGGCGGCGATCACCGATGTGGTGGGCGAGCAGCCGCTGCTGATCCACGTCTACCGGCCCGATGTGATCTCACAGGCGGTGTCGTTCTGGCGAGCCGTGCAGACGCGGGTCTGGCGAGGCAGGCCCGACCCGGTGCGCGACGCGCGCGCCACCTATCACGCCGGGGCGATCGCCCACGTGGTCAGCATGCTGCGCGCGCAAGAAGAGGGCTGGCGAAACTGGTTCGCCGAAGAAGACATCAAGCCCATGGACATTTCGTATCCGGTGTTGTGGCGCAACCTGACCCAGGTGGTGGGATCCATTCTCGAGGCTCTGGGGCTGGACCCACAGCTGGCGCCCGATCCGGTCTTGGAGCGCCAGGCCGACCAACGCTCCGACGAATGGGTGGACCGCTACCGTGCCGACGCCGAGAAGCACGGCCTGCCAACCTGATCGAGCGGCATAGCTAAATTCAGCCCGAGCCAATCACTTGGATTCAGCGGCGGCGGATACCACAGTCAACGGGTGCGGCCGACGGACGCCGCCATCGGCGCTGAGGAGAGATCATCGTGGGTGAAGGCGTGCCAATCGACGACCCCGACGCCCGGCCGGGCCCGGACTGGGCCGCCCGGCTCCATTCGGTGTCGGTGGACTGGTGGGCGACCGCGGTGGCGGGCGTGATCGTCGCGTTGGCCGTAGCCGACGTGCTCCCGAAGATTCCCTGGTGACCGCCGTGAGCACCGTCCAAGTGCGGCCCGACGAGACGCCGGCCGAAGCCACGTTCACCAGCACCCTCCGCTCGACTATGTACCCGGCGTCCTGCTCCTGATCGGCGTCGGGGTGTTGGGCAAGTACACCCAAATCTGGTGGAACGCCCTGGCCAAGCACGAGCACTGGACCGTGCCCGACATCGAATACGTGTTGTGGGCGATCGTGATTGGGCTGCTCATCACCAACACCATTGGCCTGCACCGGATCTTTCGTCCCGGTGTGCTGACCTACGAATTCTGGCTCAAGGCCGGGATCGTGGCGCTCGGCTCGCGATTCGTGCTGGGCGACATCGCCAAACTCGGCGGAATCAGCCTGGTGCAGATCCTGGTGGACATGACCATCGCCGGAACGATCATCATCGTGGTGGCCCGCGCGTTCGGGTTATCGGGCAAGCTGGGCTCGCTGTTGGCCATCGGCACGTCCATCTGCGGGGTGTCGGCAATCGTGGCGGCCAAGGGCGCGATCCGGGCCCGCAACTCCGACGTCAGCTACGCGATCGCCGCGATCCTGGCACTGGGAGCGGTGTCACTGTTCGTGTTGCCGCCCCTAGGACATGCGATCGGTCTGAGCGACCACGAATTCGGTTTGTGGGCAGGGCTTTCCGTGGACAACACCGCCGAAACCACCGCCACCGGATACCTTTACTCCGACCATGCCGGCAAGATCGCGGTGCTGGTGAAGTCGACCCGCAACGCGCTGATCGGGTTCGTGGTGCTGGGCTTCGCGCTGTTTTGGGCGGCTCGGGGGCAAGCCGACGAAATCGCGCGGGGCGCCACGGCCAAGGCCGCGTTCATCTGGAACAAGTTCCCGAAATTCGTGCTCGGTTTCCTGGTGGTGTCGGCGATCGCCACCGCGGGCTGGCTGACCAAGGGCCAAACCGCCAACCTCGCGAACGTGTCGAAATGGGCGTTTCTGCTGACCTTTGCCGGCGTGGGGCTCAACACCGATATCCGTCAGATCGCGCGCACCGGTTGGCGTCCGCTCGTGGTCGCGGTCATCGGGCTCACCGTCGTCGCCACCGTCTCGCTCGGCATCGTGTTGCTGACGTCGCGCGTATTCGGCTGGGGCGCAGCCGCCTAAGGGTCGGCGCGCAACCGCGTCGCGCTCTCCGCCGGCTGGCCGCGCGTTCGGTAAACGGCTGCGCAACGGGGGCGTGCCGCTGTCGACGCGACGGCCCCTGGACGGCGTCGCGACCAGGTGACCTCCCGCCCACCGCCGCCGGGGCCCGCGCCGCATGAAGACGGAATAAGTCCTGGCCAGAGGTCTATAGCCGGGCCGAGCCAAACGACCGACCAGGCCCGATGCTTTATAGTGGTGACATGCAACGCCCCGCACAACCGCGCTTTGTCCCGTCGCGCTACCTTGCCGTGGACTGCTGTTGCTGTTGCTGTTGTTGTTGAATTCCTCGGGTCCCCGGCGGCGCGGAAACAGTTTGCGATCTGCGCGGACGCGTGCTCACGGGCGAGGCGTAGCAGCGCATCAACCCGGTGGCGCTAGCCATCCCCGCCGAGATGAACATAGAGTTCGATATTAGCTGGCAGGCCCAGGCCTGGTCCTACGTCGTTGGAGACAATAGGTAGATGAGCATCGCGGAGAACGTCACGCAACTGATCGGTAACACCCCGCTGGTCCGGCTCAACCGGGTCACCGAAGGTGCGGTCGCCGACGTCGTCGCCAAGCTGGAGTACTTCAACCCGGGCAACAGCGTCAAGGACCGCATCGGCGTCGCGATGATCGACGCGGCCGAACAGGCGGGCCTCATCAAGCCGGACACGATCATTCTCGAGCCGACGAGCGGGAACACCGGCATCGCCCTGGCGCTGGTGGCCGCGGCCCGTGGCTACCGCTGCGTGCTGACCATGCCCGAGACCATGAGCGTCGAGCGACGAATGTTGTTGCGCGCCTTGGGCGCCGAGATCGTCTTGACGCCCGGCTCCGAGGGCATGCCGGGCGCTATCGCCAAGGCCGAGGAACTGGCCAAAAGCGACCAACGGTATTTCGTGCCACAGCAATTCGAGAACAAGGCCAACCCCGCGATCCACCGCGCCACCACCGCGGAGGAAGTGTGGCGCGACACCGACGGCAAGGTCGACATCTTCGTCGCCGGTGTGGGCACCGGCGGCACCATCACCGGCGTGGCGCAGGTGATCAAGGAACGCAAGCCTTCAGCACAATTCGTCGCCGTGGAGCCGGCCGGGTCGCCGGTGCTGTCCGGCGGGCAGAAAGGGCCGCACCCCATCCAGGGCCTGGGCGCCGGGTTCGTCCCGCCCGTGCTCGCGATGGATCTGGTCGATGAGGTGATCGCCGTCGGCAACGAGGAGTCCATGACCCTGGCCCGGCGGCTGGCCGCCGAGGAGGGATTGCTGGTCGGAATCTCTTCGGGGGCGGCGGTGGTCGCCGCGCTGCAGGTGGCCCGCAGGCCCGAGAACGCTGGGAAGCTCGTCGTCGTGGTGCTACCCGACTTCGGCGAGCGGTACCTCAGCACGCCGTTGTTCGCCGACCTGGCAGATTAATCGTGCTCGAAGCCATACGACGGGACATCCGGGCGGCCAAGGAGCGCGATCCGGCCGCTCCGACCACGCTGCAGGTGGTCTTCGCCTACCCGGGCGTGCACGCCATCTGGTGCCACCGCATCAACCACTGGCTGTGGCGGCGCGGTGCAAAGCTGGCCGCGCGTATCACCGCCGAAATCACCCGGATTCTGACCGGCGTCGAAATCCATCCCGGTGCCGTCCTGGGCCCCGGCCTGTTCATCGACCACGCGACCGGTGTGGTGATCGGTGAGACCGCCGAGGTGGGCGAGGACGTGACCCTCTACCACGGCGTCACGCTCGGCGGCAGCGGCAGGGACACCGGAAAACGACACCCCACCATCGGTGACCGGGTGATCATCGGCGCCGGAGCCAAGATTCTGGGCGCGATCAAAGTCGGCGACGACAGCCGCATCGGCGCCAATGCCGTGGTGGTCAAGGAGGTTCCGTCGAGCTCCGTGGTCATCGGGGTGCCCGGACAGGTCATCAGCCGCAGCCGTCCAGGCAGCCCGGACGACTCGATGATGCCGGACCTCGTCGGCGTCAGCCTGCAATCGCTGCTGACCCGCGTGACCCGACTCGAAGCCCAAGCGGACGGCTCCCAAACCAATCACGTCATCAGGCCGCCGGAAGCCGGTGTCTGGCATGGCGAGGATTTCTCCATCTGAAAGATGGCTCAGCTCAACACGGTCTGATGGGCGGTATTGGCCAGCCTGCACCGAACCGTGCTCGCCGCGTTCGGCGTCCTTGAGCTCGGCGAAGTATTACTCACGCTGAACATAACGCGCCCGTGGAATGCATCGCCGCCCGCAGCGTTGCACAGTGAGTTATGACCACGCTGCGTGACGGTGTGACTTTCCAGGAGCACCCATGACCGAGCTGCATCTGGCGGTGGGGCTGGATGGCTACGGTTGGCACCCCCAGGCGTGGCGATACGCGTTCGCGCACAACGCGACCGGTGGCGGCCAACTCAGCGGTCGCTATTGGGCCGCGCTGGCCGCCACCGCCGAACGTGGACTGCTGGACTTCCTCACCATCGACGACAGCCTGGACGCACAACCCGGGCACCGTGCCGAAATCTCCCCGCGGCGCCTGGCGGGACGCGCCGATGCCACGCTGGTGGCCGCCCGGATCGCGCCGGCCACCCGACACATCGGCTTGATTCCCGTCGCGACGGTCACACACACCGAGCCGTTCCACGTCTCGAAAGCGATTGCGACACTGGACCATATCTCGCATGGCCGCGCTGGCTGGCAGATTCGGGTAAGCCCGACGGCGCACGAAGCGGCGCTGTTCGGCAGGCGGCCCGCCCCCGACGGCGACGCACTGTTCGACGAAGCGTCCGACGCCGTCGAGGTGGTGCGCCGTCTCTGGGACAGCTGGGAGGACGACGCCGTCATCCGTGACGTTGCAACCGGCCGCTACATAGACCGCGACAAGCTGCATTACATTGACTTCGCCGGAAAATACTTCTCGGTCAAGGGACCGTCGATCACCCCGCGGCCGCCTCAGGGCCAACCGGTGGTGACGGCGCTGGCACACGCCGACTACCATTTCGCCGCCGCGAACGCTGACCTGGTCTTCATCACCCCGCGCGACGAGCGCTCGCTGCGTGCGATCGTGGCCGAGGTCGGCCTCGCGCAGCGCGCCGCGGGCCGGAGGATCCTGGTCTACGCCGATCTGGTGGTGTCGCTGGCCGACGACCCGTTGGCACCGGCGGCGGCCCTCTCGTCCGACGCGCACGTATTCACCGGCAACACAAGCGATCTGGCGGAGCTCCTGCTCGCCTGGCAGGACGCCGGGGTAGACGGGGTGCGGCTGCGGCCCGCGATCAACGCCGTCGACCTGCCCGCAATCGTCGACGACCTGGTGCCGCGACTGCAGCACGCCGGCCGGTTCCGCAGCGGCTACCGCGACGGCGAAACACTGCGCGAACGCCTGGGTCTGGCGCCGGCGCCGAACCGCTACGCGGCGGTCCCGTCATGACCGTCACTCCCCTGTCGATCCTCGACCTCGCACCCATCAGCGCCGGCAGCGACGCCGCGACGGCACTGCGCAACACCATCGACCTGGCCCAGCACGCCGAGCGCTGGGGCTACCGGCGCTACTGGCTCGCCGAGCACCACTTCGTCGCGGTGGCCAGCTCGTCACCCGTGACGCTGATCGGCCAAATCGCCGCGGCCACAGAACGAATCCACGTCGGGTCGGCGGCGGTACAGGTGGGCCACACGACGGCAGTTGCCGTGGTGGAGAGCTTCGGCATCCTCGACGCGCTTTATCCCGGCCGCATCGACATGGGGCTGGGCCGGTCCGGGCAGCGGCGCCAAGAGGCGGCCACCTCGTCTCCGGCCGTATCCGAACGTGCGCCCACGCCCTGGCGTGAGGTAGCCGGGGTTGTGATCCCCGCGCCCTTCGACCAGACGCCGCTGATGAAAAGCGACCGGATCCGGGCTCAGGGCTCCGTCCTCGCTCAACCGTGCGCGCAACCCCCGGACTTCGCCGACCAGCTGGCAGACATCGAGGCGATGCTGGACGGCACCTATACCGTCAATGGCCATGAACTGCACGTCGTCCCGGGCGAGCACGCCCAGTTGACGCCATGGATCTTCGGCAGCACCAAGGGCCAGAGCGCCGAAGTGGCCGGTGCGCGTGGGCTTCCGTTCGTCGCGAGTTACCACATCACCCCGGGCACCGCGATCGATGCGATCACCGCGTACCGCAACGCATTCCGACCGTCCGCCCGGCTATCCGAGCCGTATGTCGTGGTCTCGGCCGACGTCGTGGTCGCCGAGGACAGCGCGACCGCACGCCACCTCGCGTCCGGTTACGGTCGCTGGGTGCATTCCATCCGCAGTGGGCACGGCGCCATCCCCTACCCGGATCCCGACTTCTGCCAACCCTTGACCGAGGACGAGCAGGCGTTGGTGGCAGACCGCACCGCAACACAATTCGTCGGCAATCCGGACGAGGTCGCCGATCGGCTCGACCTGCTGCGCCGGGTCACCGATGCCGACGAACTGGTGATCACCTCCGTGACGCACCGGCATGTCGACCGGTTGCGCTCGCATGAACTGATCGCGAAACGATGGGGATTGACCGGATGATCGTTCGAGAAGCTGGGCGCCGCAAGCAGATTCATTTGGGTGCGCACTTTCCAGGGGTGAACAACACCACGGTGTGGTCCGATCCGAGCGCGGGTAGCCAAATCGCGTTCGAATCGTTTGTGCACCTGGCGAAGTCAGCCGAACGGGGACTGTTCGACTTCTTCTTCCTAGCCGAGGGCCTGCGGCTGCGTGAGCATCGCGGCAAAATTCACGACCTCGACGTCGTCGGCAGGCCGGACACCTTCACGGTGCTGGCCGCGCTCGCCGCGGTCACCGACCACCTCGGCCTCGCCGGCACCATCAACACCACGTTCAACGAACCCTACGAGGTGGCAAGGCAATTCGCGACGCTGGACCACCTGTCCGACGGGCGGTCGGCCTGGAACATGGTCACCTCCTCGGATGCGTTCACCGGGGAGAACTTCCGGCGCGGCGGGTTTCTCGCCCATGCTGACCGCTATCGCAGAGCCGAGGAGTTCATCGCCGTGGCGCGGCGGTTCTGGGACAGCTGGGCGCCCGAGGCAGTGGCCGCCGACGTCGACGCCGGAGTCTATGCGGATCCGGCCCTCATCGGAAGCATCGAACACGACGGTCCGCAATTCCGCGTCCGCGGCGTCGCCTCGCTGCCCGCCGGACCGCAAGGCCATCCGGTGCTCCTGCAGGCCGGCGACTCCGACGACGGTCGCGACTTCGGCGCCAAGCACGCCGACGCCCTGTTCACGCTGCACGGGTCGCTCGAGGCGGGCCAGCGCTACTACGCCGACGTGAAGGGCCGTGCCGCGGCCTATGGGCGGGACCCCAACCAGCTCAAGGTGCTGCCCGGCGCGACGTTCGCGCTGGGCGACACCCCCGCCGATGCGCAGGACAACGCCCGTCATATCCGCGAGCAGCAGGTCAGCGGTCCGACCGCGATCGCGTTCCTCGAGCAGGTGTGGGGTGTGGACCTTTCGTCTTACGACCCCGACGGGCCGCTGCCGGCCGTCGAGCCCGTGGAGAACCCGAACATCACCCGGGGGCGGGTCCGGCACGGCGACCCCCGGAAGGTCGCCGAAACCTGGCGCGCCCGAGCCGAAGCCGAGCACCTGTCGATCCGCGAGTTGATCATCGAAGTGACCAGCCGCCAGCAGTTCGTCGGGACTCCGGCGCAGGTGGCCGAGGAGATCGATCGCTATGTGCAGTCGGATGCCTGCGACGGCTTCATCCTGGTGCCGCACCTGACGCCGCACGGCCTCGACGAGTTCGTAGACAGGGTGGTCCCGCTGCTGCAGGAGCGGGGCAGCTTCCGTACCGAATACCGCGGCCACACGTTGCGCGAGCATCTGGGCTTGTTGCCCACCCCGGGGCAGACGGCGCATCAGGCCGCCGTCGGCTGAGAAATGCTCCCCCGCCTGGACTCGAACCAGGAACCCTTCGGTTAACAGCCGAATGCTCTGCCAATTGAGCTACAGGGGACTAACCCGATCGCGGGACGACTCTAGCGTACTGGCACGACCGCACCCAACTAGCGTGGACCGCCTCGATCGCCTGCGCGGCGCAGCGCGTCGGCCGCCGGTGAGGCAGGATGGAAGCCATCGATCGTCGGGAGGAACGTTTTGATCCGGTATGTCGTGGTGCTTGGACTGGGTTACGTGCTGGGCTCGAAGGCCGGGCGTCGCCGGTACGAGCAGCTGGTCGGCACTTATCGCGCGCTGACCAGCAGTCCGGTGGCCAAGTCGATGATCGAAGGGGGACGGCGCAGGGTCGCCAATCGGATCTCCCCCGACGCCGGTTTTGTCACGCTGACGGAGATCGACGACCAGACGGCCATCATGGAACGTGACGTCGCCGGCTCGGCCGACGCCGCGCTGGCACCGTCTAATCGCCGCCGCTAGCCTGCTCCAGCAGGCTGCGACGGTAGGACTCCATCGCCACCAGGTCGCCGAATAGGGCGTGGTACTCGTCGCCCTGGTCGATCGGGGACATGCGCTGCAGCTTTGACTTGACTTCGGCGATCTGGCGGCCCATCCACACCTCTTGCAGCCGGGCCAGGACACCGCCGATGTAGCGCGGCAGCTTCTCCTCGTCGACCTGGATGGCCTCGACGCCCAGCTCGCTGGCGAGGCCGGCCGTCAGGGGCGACGAGGCCTGATCACGCACCGCCTCGATCCACTGCGCGCCCGTGACACCGCTCGACGTACCGCCCGCGGTCTCGATGGCCGCGCGGATGGCCGCGTACCCGGGATGGGTGAAACTTTCGACGGTCAGCGTGTCGAACACCGGCCCCGCGAACGCCGGGTACTGCAGGGCCGCCTTGAGCGCCTCCCGTTGTGGCCACAGGGTGGGGTCGCGCGGGTCTGGACGGCTGGCGGCGGCGGCCTGGGTTGCGTCCGGCGCCGGCTCGGCCACGCGGCGGGAAGCCCTGGGCGCAGAACCGCCGCGGGCCTGGGTGTTGGTGGACTTCGCCTGGCTGCGCACCCGGTCGATGACCTGCGCGACGTCGTCCCAGCCGACCCAGCCCGCGAGCTGACGGGCGTACTCGTCGCGCAGGGTGGGGTCCTTGATCTGGCTCACCATCGGCACGCAGCGGCGCAGCGCGGCGACACGGCCCTCGGCGCTGTCCAGATCCATCTCGGCGAGCGCGGAACGAATCGCGAATTCGAACAGCGGCGTTCGCCGCGCCACCAGGTCGCGCAGCGCGCCGTCGCCGGACTTCAGCCGCAGATCGCACGGGTCCATGCCGTCCGGCGCGACGGCCACGAACGACTGCCCCGCCAGGTTTTGCTCGCCGCCGAAGGCCTTCAGCGCGGCGGCCCGCCCGGCCGCGTCACCGTCGAACACGTAGATCAGTTCGCCGCGAAAGAAGCTGTCGTCCATCATCAGTCGGCGCAGCATGGACAGATGCTCGTCGCCGAACGCGGTGCCGCACGAGGCGACGGCGGTGGTGACCCCGCTCAGATGCATCGCCATCACGTCGGTGTAGCCCTCGACGACGACCGCCTGGTGCCCCTTGGCGATGTCGCGTTTGGCCAGGTCGATGCCGAACATCACGTTGGACTTCTTGTACAGCAGCGTCTCGGGCGTGTTGATGTACTTGGCTTCCATCGGATCGTCGTCGAACAACCGCCGGGCACCGAAGCCGATCACCTCGCCGGCGGAACTCCGGATGGGCCACAACAACCGGCGGTGAAAGCGGTCCATCGGTCCTCGGCGTCCCTGCCTCGACAGGCCGGCCGCTTCCAGTTCTTTGAACTCAAAACCCTTGCGCACCAAGTGTTTTGTCAGCGAATCCCAGCCCGACGGTGCAAAGCCGCAACCGAAGTGACGGGCCGCGCCGGCGTCGAAGTTCCGCTCGGCCAGGTACTGCCGGGCCGGAGCGGCCTCGTCGGATTCCAGCGCCGCCGCATAGAATTCCGCTGCCGCGGCGTTGGCCGCGACGAGCCGGCTGCGGCTACCGCGGTCGCGCTGGACGCTGGTTGCTGAGCCGGAGTAATTGATGGTGTGGCCGATCCGGTCGGCCAGCAGCTCGACGGCCTCGACGAAGCTGACGTGTTCGATCTTCTGGATGAACGCGTAGACGTCGCCCCCCTCGCCACAGCCGAAGCAGTGAAAGTGGCCGTGGTTGGGGCGGACGTGAAACGACGGCGACTTCTCGTCGTGAAATGGGCACAGGCCTTTGAGCGAATCGGCGCCGGCGCGCCGCAATTGGACGTAATCGCCGATGACTTCGTCGATGCGCACCCGTTCGCGGATGGCCGCGATATCGCGGTCGGGAATCCGGCCGCGACCCCGGGAACGGCCATCGCCCTCGGCGCGTGAACCTGCCGGGCTTGACATCGGCTCAGTCTAAGGCGCGACGGCGAATGCTAGCCGGTACCGATGACACCGCAGGCGACCCGATCCATCGCGTTCTCGGTGTCCTGGGCGCCGTGCAGCATCAGCGCGGTCTTGTTGCCCGCCAGCAGATCGTCCCGGTTGAACGAATCGGTGGTGGTGACCAGGTATGCCGAGCCATCCTGGCGGACCTCGAGCGACGCGAGGTCGCCGCTTTCGGGCTTACCGGTGTGGCCGGGGGCCTGGTAATGACCGCCGGCGGACAGGAAGTTGCCGGGCGCACCGCCGGTGGGCGCCACCGAGTTCGGCTCGCACTTGCCGATCTCGTGCACGTGCAGGCCGTGGATGCCCGGCGTCAGGATGCCGGGCGCCACCGTCTTGACGGTGACGGTGACATAGCCGCCGGTGAAGTCGAAGGTCGCGGTGGCCGCCGAGCGGCCGTCGGGCGTCTTCAGTTCCGCGTTGAGCGAGCCGCCGGCGGGTGCCGGGGTGGTCGTCTCACCGGACGACGCCGGAGCGCCACTTTTCACCGGAGGCGTGGTGCCCGGTTGGGTGCTCGCGTGCTGCGGTGAACTGCAGGCAGTCATGGCGATGACGGGAAGTCCCATCAAGAACGAGGCCACCAAGGGCGAGCCGCTGAATTTCTTCATGCCGGGCAGCCTAACTCGCGGCGGGTCTGCTGATTCCCGGACCGGACGACTTGATGCCCACCGGCCACTACGGCCGCACCTGGCGGACGTCGATGCGTTCGAGCCGGCCCTCGGTGTACGACGCGATCTGATCGACGATGACCCGCCACCGGCCGGCGTCGTCGGCAGCGGTGTTGAAGGACGCAGCAAAGACCGGGTCGAGCGTTCGTGGCGCCCCGGCATACAGCCAGTGCGCCACCCGGTGGATGCGTTCACGCTGTCCGGCCTGGGTTTCCTGATGCCGCGGATCGGACATGATGAATTGCAGCGCCAGGATTTTCAGTAAGGCGACCTCGGCACGTACCAGGTCGGGAACCTGCAGCTGGGCCCGGTAGCGCACCAGCGGTCCGGCACCGGCCGCCGCGCGGGTGGTGGCGATGGCGGCCGAGGCGAACCTACCGACCAATTCACTGGTCAACCGCTTGAGCGCGACCGACGCCGCCAGCGTGGCGTCGTACTTGCCGACGGCCGCGACCACCGGCAAAGCGGAGAGCCGCCGCGCGGCCGCCATGAGGTCGTCGGCGCGCACTCGCGAAAATTCGGTCTCCCCCAGCGCGGCCAATGCGGCGGCCTCGTCATCGTCGGCAAGCACCCGCAGGTCGATGCGTTGAGACACCACACCGTCCTCGACGTCGTGCACCGAATACGCCACATCGTCGGCCCAGTCCATCACCTGCGCCTCCAGGCACATCCGGCCCTCCGGAGCACCCGCCCGGGCCCAGGCGGCCGGCTCACGGTCGTCGTCGTAGAACCCGAACTTGCGCCGCCCCTCGCCGCGGAACCACGGATACTTGGTGACCGCATCCAGCGATGCGCGCGTCAAATTCAGCCCCGCGCTATTGCCTTGCGCATCAAGGACTTTGGGCTCGAGGCTGGTCAGGATCCGAAAGTTCTGTGCATTGCCCTCGAAGCCGCCATACTCCGTTGCGACCTCATCCAGCGCGTGTTCACCGTTGTGGCCGTACGGCGGGTGGCCGATGTCGTGGGCCAGCCCCGCCAGCTCGACCAGGTCGAGGTCGCAGCCCAGCCCGATCGCCATCCCCCGCCCGATCTGGGCCACCTCGAGCGAGTGCGTCAGCCGGGTGCGCGGTGTGTCACCTTCCCGGGGCCCGACCACCTGGGTCTTGTCGGCCAATCGACGCAATGCGGCGCTGTGCAGAACCCGCGCGCGATCGCGGGCGAAGTCGGTGCGGTGCTGACCCTCGGTACCCGGCAGACCGGCAGTCTTCGGCGCTTCGGCCACCCGTCGCTGACGGTCGAAGTCGTCGTATGGGTCGTGCTGATTCCCGGTCACCGAGGCACAGTCTGCCAGGGATTGCCTGCCGGAGTCCGGCTCGACTCAGGCCTACTGGCCTGCATCGTCGCGGGGCTAGATTGACCCTATGCGCACCGCTCGCCTGATCGCCGTGATCGCGACGATCCTCAC
The DNA here is from genome assembly GCF_059813315.1 of Mycobacterium sp. NGS11. Taxonomy (NCBI): domain Bacteria; kingdom Bacillati; phylum Actinomycetota; class Actinomycetes; order Mycobacteriales; family Mycobacteriaceae; genus Mycobacterium; species Mycobacterium sp. NGS11. The sequence goes on along the minus strand of NZ_JCALEJ010000002.1, from coordinate 122,995 downwards.
CGTCGGCCTCAGCGGCGGGTTGCTGCCGGCGCCGACCGCCGGCGCGCAGCCCCCATTCCGGTTGGCCGACTACATCACCGACCGCGCGGGCGCGCTGTCGGATTCCGGGCGCAGCGCGGTCAACACCGCCCTGAACAAGCTGTACACCGACCGCCACGTCCGGCTGTGGGTGGTCTACGTCGACGACTTCTCCGGGCAGCCCGCCGCAGACTGGGCACGCCGCACCCTGAGCAGTAGCGACCTGGGCGACTACGACGCGCTGCTGGCCGTCGGCACCGTGAGCCGTCAGTACGCCTTCCTGGTGCCGTCCACGATCAAGAGCGTCAACTCGAATCAGGTCGACAAGTTGCGGCGCAACAGCATCGAGCCCGACCTGCACAACGGCGATTGGAGCGGTGCCGCCGTTGCGGCGGCCAACGGGTTGGACACCTCGCCGGGATCGTCGGGCCGAGTGGCCCTGCTGGCCGTGTTGGCGGGCATTCTGCTCGCGCTGACAGTCCTGTTGCTGGTCATGCGTCATCGCGGCAGGCGCCGGCGCGCCGCGGCGTTGGCCGCGGCACGCCGCGTCGATCCCACCGACGCCACCGCGCTGGCCGAGGTGCCGCCGCAGGCACTCGACGATCTCTCCCGCGAACTGGTGGTGGACGTCGACAACGCGATACGCACCAGCGCCAATGAATTGGACCTGGCGGTCGCCGAATTCGGTGAAGACCGCACCCGCCCATTCACGCAGGCGGTGACGAACGCCAAAGCGGCTCTGTCTCAAGCATTCACGATCCGGCAGCAGCTCGACGACGCAATGCCCGAAACCCCCGCGCAGCGCCGCGACCTGCTCACCCGGGTGGTCGTCTCGGCGGCGCGCGCCGACCGCGAACTGGAGTCGCAAACCGAGGCGTTCGAGAAGTTGCGCGATTTGGTGATCAACGCCCCCGCCCGCCTGGACTCGTTGACGCAGCAGTACGTGGAACTCACCACCCGCGTCGCGCCGGCCGAACAACGACTTGCCGCACTGCACAAGGAGTTCAGCGCTGCCGCGCTGACTTCGGTGTCCGGCAATGTCACGACCGCCAAGGAGAGGTTGGCGTTCGCCGACCGCAACATCGGCGCTGCGCGTGAGCTTGCCGCCCACGCCGTCAGCGGACAGCAATCCCCTCTGGTCGACGCCGTGCGCGCCGCCGAGTCGGCGCTCGGCCAAGCGCGCGCGTTGCTCGACGCGGTCGACCACGCGGCGGGCGACATCCAGCACGCCATCGACCGGCTGCCGTCGGCGATGACCGACATCCAGAACGACATCACGCGCGCAGACGAACTGCGGCACAAGACATCGAACCTCAAAACCGCGCACGCCAGCGATCTGGCCGCGGCGCGCGACGCGGCCATCAGGGCCGTCGAAAGCGCACGAGCCGGTGCTTCGGACGATCCGCTGGGTGAATTCGGACAGCTGACCAAGGCCGACGCGAACCTCAATGGGCTACTCGCCACGCTGGCCCAGGAGCAGGCCGCCGCCGAACAGCTGAACCGGTCATTGGAGCAGGCGTTGTTCACCGCGCAGTCGCGAGTGCGTGCGGTGTCGGACTACGTCGACACGCGTCGGGGCAGCATCGGTCCCGAGGCGCGCACCCGGCTGGCCGAAGCCAAGCGGCACCTCCAAGCCGCACAAGACAAACGATCAACACTCCCGACCGAGGCGATCGCGCACGCGAATGCGGCGTCGACGCTGGCTGCCACGGCGCAGTCCCTGGCCAACGACGACGTGCAACTGGCGCAGCGCGCCTACCTGGGCCGCGGCGGCAGCGACATGGGTGCGATGCTCGGCGGCATCATCATCGGCAACGTCCTGGCCGGAGGGATGCGGGGTGGATTCGGCGGCTGGAGCCCGACCTCGTTCGGCGGCAGCCCAAGTGCGTCCGGCGGCGGCTTCATGGGTGGCGGCGGCCGCTTCTGAGCAGCGCCGGACATCGGCGCTCGCAACGGCTTTGGGTTTTCTCCGGTCTCAACCAGCTGCCGGGGAATGCGGTATCACGCCCGGTTTCCGCGGCATCGTGTCGCCCTCCCGCCCGCTGCGCGCTCCTTCTGTAGCCGCAGCCGGGCGGCCATCGTCGGGCGTATCTTCGGGAGGTTCGGGGTCGATTTCCGGCTTCGGCGCCCAATGGTCGTAGTCGTCTGGCGGGACGACGACGCCCCACCTGAGCGGGACCGACAGACCGCCGAGCATGCCGGACTCACCGCGAACTGCCGACACCGTGTCATCCGGCAACGGCGAACGGAGAGGCAAAAGCACCCCTGCCCCCTTCCACAGCCGATCAGAGCGTTCGGGCGCTGTGGCGAATCGAATTCACACCCACCGGCTCACATCGTAAGACAAACAGAAGGAAAAAAGCGGAGTTGCCGATTTTGCTAGGAACGTCAGACGATTTCCGCGTCGCGACGCAATGCACGTTGCGGCGCATGTTGACAAATCCAAGAATGCATATTCTCGCCGCTTTGCACAATATCCACGCCTGCAACAGCAGCACCGTCGCGTTATCCGCCCCGGCCGCGTGGAACCACTTTGGGACGAGACCTCACCACCTGCGCCCTGGTCCCGCGGTCCTCACCCTTGGGGCGCTTCTCGTCCACGGGCATCGCCGCCATCGGCGCGCCGTTGCCCGACCCCGCGGCTGCCGCCCCAACCGGCGCGCCAGAGCCCACACCCGACATCGCAGGAGCGGCGATGTAAGCCGGCATCGACCCTTCCCACTCGGCGGGCACCGACAACGCCCCGACGAATCGCGCGCCGCCCAGCCCCGCCGTCGCAACGCCCAGGGCGCCCAACCCCCCACCGGCCAACGGCTGCAGGTCGGTTAACGCGCTACCCGCGCTATGGGGCGCGCTGAGGGGGACGCTGGTGGCACCGGCAAACGCCGGCGCCGGCGACGGCGTCGGCGTGGGTGCCGCCGCCGGGCCGGCGCTTTGCGCGAGCGTCGCCATGGGCGTCATCAACGCGGTTGCCGGGTAGGCCGCGGCCTGCGCGGCGGTCGTCAATCCGGCCACCGGCGTCGACGAAAGCAGCGACGTCAAGGACGAGATTGCCGGCGAGAGCGCCGAAAACACCGACTGCAGCTGGGAGGTGAACGCGGTGCCCAGCGAGGACAAGCCCTGGAAGAACTGCGACGCAAAATTCAGGGGTGCGGTCACCAATCCGGCCAGGTCCGCCACATCCGCGGACGGTGCGCCCTCCCCGAGGGCCGCGGGTGGCACGCCGAAATTCGGCAATGCCTGGGCCATTGATTGCGCCCCGGCCTGATAGCCCAACATCGCGGCCACATCCTGCGCCCACATCTCGACATACTCGAGCTCGGTCTGCGCGATCGCCGCGGTGTTCACGCCCAAAAAGTTCGTCGCTATCAAGACGAGCAGCCGGGTCCGGTTCGCCAGCACCGCCGGCAGCGGCACCGTCGCCACCAGAGCCCCCTCGTAAGCCAGGGCCGCCATCCGGGCCTGCAGTGCCGCCACCTCTGCCTGTGCCGCAGCAAGGAGCAGCCATTCCACGTACGGGGCCGCGGCCGCGGTCATCGACGTCGACGACGGGCCCAGCCAGGGACCGCTGGCCAGATCCGAAATCACGGTGTTGAACGACGATGCCGAGGAGGACAGCTCGGCGGCCAGCCCATCCCACGCCGAGGCCGCCTCGAACAGGGGTCCGGCCCCCGGACCGCCAACTATCAAGGCCGAGTTGATCTCGGGAGGGAAGAACACAAACGCGGGAATCAATCGCAAACCCCAACCGACCGAGTCAACGGCCGCTGCCCTGGGCGGCTCGATGTCCACCCGCGGCCATTAGCCACCAAACTTTTGCCCAGTAGGGGATCTTAAGGCACCCATGCGGGAAAGGCCGAATCTTATACAACCTTATTTCGCGACACCCGGCGCCAGTGACGACGCATCGCCACGCTGGCGCGACGACCCGTTGCGCCGAACAGAAATCGTCAAAGACGACACGATCAACAGCCCTTGAGGCGCACCGCCAAATACTCGGAGACGGCATTCATCGCGACCCGTTCCTGGGACATGTCGTCGCGCTGGCGCACGGTCACGGCGTTGTCCTCGAGTGAGTCGAAATCCACCGTCACGCAGAACGGTGTGCCGATCTCGTCCTGGCGCCGGTAACGTCGCCCGATCGCGCCGGCATCGTCGAAATCGATATTCCACGATTTGCGTAACTCGGCGGCTAAGTCTCGCGCTTTGGGGCTCAAGTCGGCGTGGCGGGACAGCGGAAGCACCGCAGCCTTGACCGGAGACAGGCGCGGGTCGAGCCGCAGCACCGTGCGTTTCTCCATCTTGCCCTTGGCATTCGGGGCTTCGTCCTCCACGTACGCGTCGATCAAGAACGCCATGAACGACCGCGTCAGGCCGGCGGCCGGCTCGATGACATACGGCGTGTACCGGGTGTCGGTGACCTGGTCGTAGAACGACAGGTCCACGCCGGAATGCTTTGCGTGCGTCGACAAGTCGAAATCGGTGCGGTTGGCGACACCTTCCAGCTCGCCCCAGGGATTACCGGCGAAACCGAACTTGTACTCGATATCGACGGTGCGATCGGAGTAGTGCGACAGCTTGTCGGCCGGATGTTCAAATAACCGCAAGTTCTCCGGGTCGATGCCCAGCTCGACATACCATTGCAGCCGGGCATCGATCCAGTATTGATGCCATTCCTTCGCGGTCGATGGCTCGACGAAGAACTCCATTTCCATTTGTTCGAACTCACGGGTCCGGAAAATGAAGTTGCCCGGGGTGATCTCGTTGCGAAAACTCTTGCCGATCTGGCCGATACCGAACGGCGGCTTCTTGCGCGCGGTCGTCACCACGTTGGCGAAGTTGACGAAGATGCCCTGCGCGGTCTCCGGGCGCAAATAGTGCAGGCCTTCCTCGGTCTCGATCGGACCCAGGTAGGTCTTGAGCATCATGTTGAACTCGCGGGGCTCGGTCCACTGACCCGGCTCGCCGGTCTCTGGGTCGCGGATATCGGCTAGGCCGTTGGGCGGCGGGTGCCCGTGTTTGGCCTCGTAGGCCTCGATGAGATGGTCGGCGCGATAGCGCTTGTGGGTGATCAACGACTCGACCAGCGGGTCGTGGAAGACCTCGACGTGGCCGGAGGCGACCCACACCTGCCGCGGCAAGATGATCGATGAATCCAGGCCCACGACGTCGTCGCGACCGCTGACCACCGAGCGCCACCACTGCCGCTTGATGTTCTCCTTGAACTCCACCCCCAGCGGACCGTAGTCCCACGCCGACCGGGTGCCGCCGTAGATCTCCCCGGAGGGAAACACGAAGCCGCGCCGTTTGGCCAGGTTCACTACGGTGTCGATGACGGACGCCACGGGGCGGTGCACTCCCTTTCCGGGGTTGGATGGGCACACGCGGGGATCAACCCCGGTGCGCAGAGCATCAGTCATGGTAACGATCGACGCGACGGTCTTTGACATGCGTCATCATGCATGTGACAGTGGATGGCAGCCGATAACGACATTCAATGGCGGATACTTTTCCCACTACCTGGCACTTCTCGAGGTGATGCCGCTCCCATGATGACGTCCCCGTCACCTTCTGCCTCGATGCCGGCCGCCGACGACGGCGACGCCGACCTGGGCGTGGTCGGCCACGACCCCGACGCGCTCGGCGCCGGTGGGCACTCCGGTTCGGCCGCCTACCCCGTGCCGCCGCCGCGGGACATCCTCGATGCCGCCGGTGAGCTGTTGCGTGCGTTGGCAGCGCCCGTGCGTATCGCCATCGTGTTGCAATTGCGCGAGTCCCATCGCTGCGTCCACGAGCTGGTCGATGCGCTCGGCGTGCCCCAGCCGCTGGTCAGCCAGCATCTGAAGATTCTCAAGGCCGCCGGCGTGGTCGCCGGGGAGCGATCCGGCCGCGAGGTGCTGTATCGGCTCGCCGATCATCACCTCGCGCACATCGTGGTGGACGCCGTCGCGCACGCCAGTGAGGAACCGCGCCAATGACCCGCGCCAGCGACGATGCAGCGCGAAGCAATGAGAAGGAGTGGCGCCAATGAGCGGGGTCAGCGTCCGCTCCACCCGGCAGCGTGCGGCCATCTCCACGCTGCTGGAGACGCTCGACGAGTTCCGCTCGGCCCAAGAGCTGCATGACGAGCTGCGCCGCCGCGGCGAGAACATCGGCCTGACCACCGTTTACCGGACGCTGCAGTCGATGGCCACGGCCGGAATGATCGACACGCTGCGCACCGACACCGGTGAGTCGGTCTACCGCAGGTGTTCCGAGCACCATCACCACCACCTGGTCTGCCGCAGCTGCGGCGCCACCATCGAGGTGGGCGATCACGAGGTCGAGGAGTGGGCGGCGGAAGTGGCCGCCAAACATGGTTTCTCAAACGTCAGCCACACGATCGAAATCTTCGGTACCTGTTCGGATTGCAACGGCCGATAGCCGACTACGCCATCAGTGTCCGGCGTATCCCGGCGCCGGTGTCCAGCACCAACAGGATCAGCGTCCGCAGGGCATCGTCGGTCAGGCCGCCGCCGGGAAAGTTGTAGCGCAGCATCACGTCGGCGGTTTTCGACGCGCGCTTGCTCGAATTACGTTGCACAGCCTTCTCATTGAGCTTCTCGATCAGGGTCACGCTGCCGAAATTGCTGTCGCGCGCCTGCGCGGCCACCTGCTCGCCGACCTTCTTGGTGAGCGGCAGATCCCACGCCAGGATCTGGGTGAGCGACACCAAATCGAGGCCCTCGGCGATGTTCACCACGCGCAACGAGGCGATGGTGCCGTCGTGGCGCACCGTCACCGCGCCGTCCGGCTCCTCCTCGAGGGGAAGGACGTCGCCGAGTATCGAAGCCAGGCGTTCCTGCAACGACGGCATTATGCGCTCCCGAATCTGCGGTTACGAGAAGCGTATTCCTCACACGCCGCCCATAGGTCGCGGCGGTCGTAGTCGGGCCACAGCTTGTCCTGAAATACGTACTCGGCGTAGGCCGCCTGCCACAGCATGAAGTTGCTGGACCGGTGCTCCCCCGAGGTTCGCAAAAACAAGTCCACGTCGGGAATGTCGGGTCGCTGCAGGTGCTGCGTCACGGTTGACTCGGTGATGCGCTCGGGGTTCAGTCTGCCCGCGGCCGCCAGGCGCGCGATTTCCTTTGTGGCGTCGGCGATTTCGGCGCGCCCGCCGTAGTTGACGCAGTAGTTCACGGTGATGACGTCGTTGTCCTTCGTCATATCCTCCGCGATGGCCAACTCCTTGATCACGCTGCGCCACAGGCGCGGCCGCGAACCCACCCACCGGATCTTGACCCCGATGGTCTTCAGATTCACGCGGCGCATGCGCACCACGTCGCGGTTGAACCCCATCAGGAAGCGGACCTCCTCGGGGGAACGCTTCCAGTTCTCCGTGGAGAAGGCGTAAAGGCTGAGCCATTTGATGCCGAGTTCGATTGCACCGCAGACGATGTCGATGACTACCGCCTCGCCCGCCTTATGGCCGTCGGTGCGGGTCAGGCCCTGCTGGGTGGCCCAGCGGCCGTTGCCGTCCATCACGATGGCCACATGATTGGGCAGTCGGGCGGCCTCGATTCTGGGCGGTGCCGCCTTGGAGATGTGCTGCGGTGGCCGGCACGGCCCCCCGTCGGGGGCCGGCGGCAGGTCCGGAAAGACGACCGGCCAGGTCGACTTGTCGGGAAACACCGGATAGTCGTCCGGAGCGGGGGGCAGCTGCGGGAAATCGGCTGACGCCGTGGCGGACTCGGACTTTCGACCCGAGCCGCCGGCCCAGAGTTTAGCCACAGTCCATATCCTGCCCGATCAGCGCCGCGCGCTGGTCGGCGATGGTGCGATCGACGTGATACGTCCGTTCCACGAGCGGCAGCGTCTTGAGCTGGCGCTCCAAATGCCACTGCAGGTGCGCGGCCACCAGGCCGCTGACGTAGTTGCGGTGCGATTGCGGCGTTTTTTCGGCGAAGTCCCAATCGCCGTCGTGGAGCGCGGACATCAGGTCCAGCACCCCCGGGGGCGGCGTCGTCGAACCGGCCGGGCGGCAGTGCGTGCAGACGCTACCGCCGGCGCCGACGTGAAATGCCCGGTGTGGGCCGGGCGTGGCGCACCGGGCGCACTCGCCCAGCGCCGGTGCCCATCCGGCGATGCCCATCGCGCGCAACAGGTAGGCGTCCAGAAGGAGGCCCCTGGACCGGCGGCCGTCGGCCACCGCCCGCAACGCGCTCACCGTGAGCCCGTGCAGGGCCGGGGCGGGCGCCCGCTCCTCGCCGGCGAGGCGCTCGGCGGTTTCCAGCATGGCGCAGCCACAGGTGTAACGGCCGTAGTCGTTGACGATGTCGGTGGCGAACGCGTCGATGGAGACGACCTGGGTGACGATGTCGAGGTTGCGGCCGGGATGTAGTTGCACGTCGATGTGCGCGAACGGCTCCAGCCGGGCACCGAATTTGCTGCGGGTGCGGCGCACGCCCTTGGCGACCGCGCGGACCAGTCCATGATCACGAGTAAGCAAGGTGACGATCCGGTCGGCTTCGCCGAGCTTGTGCTGGCGCAACACAACAGCTCGGTCTCGGTATAGCCGCATCACAATAGTTTTGCACCCCGCCGCGACATTACGGGTATCCGCGCCGTTAGTCTCGTACCCCGTGATCGGCGCTTCGGGGTTGGGTTCCGGGTCCATTTCCGGATCGGGCCACCGGCGCCTGCCCACACTCACTGACCTGCTCTATCAGCTGGCCAGCCGCTCGGTGACATCCACCACCCTGGTGGGTCGCTCCCTGCACGCCATTCACGCCAGCCAGCCCACACTGAACGCCTTCCGGGTGGTGCTCACCGAGTCGGCGCTGGCCGACGCCGCGGAAGCCGACCGGCGGCGCGCGGCCGGGGACACCGCCCCCCTCCTGGGGATCCCGATCGCCGTGAAAGACGACGTCGACGTTGCCGGGGTGCCCACCGCCTTCGGGACCGAGGGGTCGGTCCCGAAGGCCACGCACGACGCCGAGGTGGTGCGCCGTCTCAAAGCGGCCGGTGCCGTCATCGTCGGCAAGACCAACACCTGCGAGCTCGGCCAATGGCCGTTCACCAGCGGGCCCGGCTTCGGGCATACCCGCAACCCGTGGTCGCGCCGGCACACCCCCGGCGGATCGTCGGGCGGCAGTGCCGCGGCGGTGGCGGCGGGCCTGGTCACCGCCGCGATCGGCTCCGACGGCGCCGGCAGCATCCGCATCCCGGCGGCGTGGACGCATCTGGTGGGCATCAAGCCGCAGCGTGGACGCATCTCGACCTGGCCGTTGCCGGAGGCGTTCAACGGCATCACGGTCAACGGCGTGCTGGCCAGGACCGTGGCCGATGCGGCGTTGGTGCTCGACGCCGCGTCCGGCAACGTCAACGGCGACCGGCACAAGCCGCCGCGGATTACCGCGTCCGACTACGTGGGCAAAGCGCCCGGCCCGCTGAACATCGCGCTGTCCACCCGCTTCCCGTTCACCGGCTTCCGGCCGAAGCTGCACCCGGAGATCCTGGCCGCGACACGAGTCGTCGGCAAGCAACTCGAACTGCTCGGCCATACCGTGGTGTCCGGCAACCCGGACTACGGCGTGCGGCTGTCCTGGGACTTTCTCGCCCGGTCCACCTCGGGCTTGCGGGACTGGGAGGAGCGGCTGGGCGACGGTGTCGTGCTGGATCCCCGCACTCTGTCCAATCTGCGCTTGGGCGCCGTACTGGGACAGGCGATCTTGCGCAGTGCGCGCCGCCACGAAGTGGAAGACCAGCGGCGGGTGGGTTCGATCTTCGACATCGTCGACGTCGTGTTGGCGCCGACCACCGCCCAACCGCCGCCACTGGCGCGCGCCTTCGACCGGCTGAGCGGCTTCGGCACCGACCGCGCCATGATCGCGGCGTGCCCGCTGACGTTCCCGTGGAACGTCCTGGGCTGGCCGTCGATCAACGTTCCGGCCGGCTTCACCTCCGACGGCTTGCCGATCGGTGTGCAGCTGATGGGTCCGGCGAACAGCGAGGGCATGCTGATTTCGCTGGCCGCCGAGCTGGAAGCCGTCTGCGGATGGGTTAGCCAACAGCCGCAGTCGTGGTGGGACCAGACCACAGACGCTCCCGGCGCCTCCGCAACCAACGGCTGACGTGCCAGGGCGCGTTTTCGCAGGTGTCGCCGCGAATTAGCCGCCGCCAGCGGGGGTATCCGTTGGCGATGGACCAGTCGACCGCTCCCCTGCTCGATGCGCTGGCCGATTGTCGGGCCAAGAATCGCTACGGGTTTACACCGCCGGGTCACCGCGACATGAGCGTGCGCACCGACACTCACATGGTCCACGCGCTGGTCGGATGTGAACCCTAAAACCCAAGTCGGCCAAGCTGTTTGGGGTCGCTCTGCCAATTCTTGGCGACCTTGACCCGCAGGTCGAGGTAAACCTTGGTACCCAGCAGCTTCTCGATCTGGGCGCGCGCGGCGGTCCCGACCTCGCGCAGCCGGGCGCCACCCTTGCCGATGACGATCCCCTTCTGGCTGTCGCGTTCGACGTAGAGCAGGGCGTGGACGTCGATCAGGTCGTCACGGTCCGCCCGCGGATTGACCTCGTCGATGACCACCGCCAACGAGTGCGGCAGCTCGTCACGAACGCCTTCGAGCGCGGCCTCGCGAATGAGCTCGGCCATCAGGACTTCTTCGGGTTCGTCGGTCAGCTCACCGTCGGGGTAGTACGCCGGCCCGGGCGGCAAAGCGGCGGCCAGCACGTCGATCAAGATGTCGACCTGCGCCCCGGTCAGCGCCGACACCGGGACAATCTCGGCGGAGTCACCGACCAACTCGCTGACCGCCACCAGCTGCGCGGCTACCCGGTCTCTGGGCGTCTTGTCGATCTTGGTGACGATCGCGACCAGAGTCGTCCTCGGCGCGGTCGAACGGATCTGTTCGACGATCCAACGGTCCCCCGGACCGATCGCTTCGTCGGCCGGAATGCACAGCCCGATCACGTCGACTTCGGAATAGGTGTCGCGCACAAGGTCGTTCAACCGCTGGCCCAGCAGCGTGCGCGGGCGGTGCAGGCCCGGCGTGTCGACCAGGATGATCTGAAAGTCGTCTCGATGCACGATGCCGCGGATGGTGTGCCGGGTGGTCTGTGGCCGCATCGAGGTGATCGCGACCTTGCTCCCGACGAGCGCGTTCGTCAGCGTCGATTTCCCGGTGTTGGGGCGGCCCACCAAACATACGAAGCCGGAACGGAATTCAGTCATGCTGCCCGGGTTCCTCGCCATTGGATGAATCGCCTGGGTCGACCGGGCTGAGCAGCACGGTGCTGATCCGCACCCGCCCGCGGTGATCGGCGCCGCCTTCGGCCCGTAGCCGCAGGCCGTGCGAAACGACCTCGGCGCCCGGCAGCGGTACCCGGCCCAATTCCAGTGCGAGCAAGCCGCCCACGGTGTCGACGTCGAGATCGTCGTCGAACTCCACGTCATACAGCTCGCCCAGGTCTTCGATCGGCAACCGCGCTGAAACCCGGAAGCGCTTGTCGCCCAGGTCTTCGACCGGCGCCGTCTCCGCCTCGTCGTACTCGTCGGCGATCTCACCGACGATTTCCTCCAGCACGTCCTCGATACTGACCAGGCCGGCGATCGCGCCGTACTCGTCGACGAGAAGAGCCATGTGGTTGCGGTCGCGCTGCATTTCGCGCAGCAGCGAGTCCAGAGGTTTGGAGTCCGGCACGAAGACCGCCGGACGCATCACCTTCGACACCGGCGGGGTCCGGCCGCCGTCGCCAGACAGAACCGTCTGCTGGACAAGGTCTTTCAAATACACGACGCCAACGATGTCATCGACGTTCTCGCCGATCACCGGGATGCGGGAATGGCCGCTGCGCACCGCCAAGTTGATGGCCTGGCTGGCGAACTTGTCGCTTTCGATCCAGATCATCTCGGTGCGCGGCACCATCACCTCGCGGGCCGGGGTGTCACCGAGTTCGAAGACCGACTGGATCATCCTGCGCTCTTCGGCCGCGACCACGCCCCGCTGCTGGGCCAGATCGACGACTTCGCGCAGTTCGATCTCCGAGGCGAACGGCCCGTTCCGCAGGCCGCGGCCCGGAGTCACCGCGTTACCCAGCACCACCAGCAACCGGCTGATCGGCATCAGCAGCCACGAGATCGCTTGCAGCGGAAGCACTGTCGTCAGCGCGATGGAGTAGGCGTTCTGCCGGCCGAGGGTGCGTGGCCCCACCCCCATGACGACGAAGCTGGTCACCACCATGATGGCGGCCGCGCCGAACAATCCCCACTTCAGCCCGAAGTTGTCGTAGAGAAACACCACCAGCAGTACGGTCGCCGTGATCTCGCAGGCGATCCGCAGCAGCACCACCAGGTTGATGTAGCGCGGCCGTTCCGACATCACCTTGGACAACGCCACCGCGCCGGGCCGCTCGTCGCGCACCAACTCCTGAACCCGGGCCAGCGACACCGTGCTGATGGCCGCGTCGATCGCCGCGAATAGCCCGCCCAGGGCGATCAGTGCGACTGCACCGAGCAGCTCAGACCAGCCCGTCAATTGTTGACATACCTCGACTTGGTCACTGACTCCCCTGTGGCTTTGACCCGCGGCATGGCGGTTTGCCGGTGCCCAGACCGGCGCGCGCTAGGTGTCAGCCTTTTGCTCCTCAGCCTTCTGCTCCTCAGCTCTTTGCTCCTCGCTGCGATTCCGGCGGTTGAGCAGCCAGGCGATCAGGCCCACCACTACCGCAAACCCGCCGAAGCGCAGCGGCAGGGTCCACCCGGATTGGTGGGGCAGGCCGGGCTCCTGGTGGTGGACGGCCAGCAACACCAAGAAGCTGCCGTCGTCGGTCGGCCCGACGCCCGGGGTCGGCTGGGTCTTGATCACCCTGATCTGGGCGGGGGCGCTGCTGGAGTTGTCGATTTGCCCCCAGGCCAGCGTGGAGTCGTCGAGCAGGAAGGTGTCCTGGCCGCCCGCGGGCTGGCCGCCGTCGTGACCCACCACCGCCACGTGGCCCACTTCGACGATCTCGCCCTTGGCGGGAACGGACACCGTGACGTTCTCGTAGAGCTTCGGCGGCGCCGGCTTGCGGTCCGGTGCCGTCGCGCCGTTGGGTTCGTTCGGCGGTATCGAACCCCCGCCGTAGAAGCTGCCCGCCGCGACGTAGCTGTCGCTGACCGCGGTGAACGGGACGACGCCGACGGTGCTGGCGTCGAGCACCATGCGCGCTCCGCGCGGCAAATACGCCTCCTGGTAGGCGCCGTTGTAGAAGTAGCGGAACGTAACCGGCTGACTGAGCGGGTTGTAGATCGTCGGACGGCGGTAGGCGTCGTCGTAGTCGAGATAGTCCCAGTGGCGCGGCCGGATGAACTTCTGATCGTCAACCTTGAGGATGTCGACGTTGTCCCGGTGCGACGTCACGACGTTCTGCACCTGCTGGTTGAAATCAGCCGGGGTGGGCGGCTTCGGCGGGTTGGCGGGGTCGACTCGCGTCGGCGGTGCGGCCTTGGCCGCCGCGATCGCCAGCGACGGCGCATCCAGCCCCCGTGGGGGCGCCACCACCGGGGCATTGCGTGGTGCGTCCGGGCCAGGCGGATTGATCTCCACCACCGGGACGGGGTTCTGACCGGAATTCGGCGGCGGGAGTACCAGCGGGCCCTCCACCGGCGACGGGAGGGGGGGCGGCTCGTAAACCGGAACGGGGACGTGCGGAACCGGTGAGGGCGCGTTGCTCGGGGGCCCTTGCACGCCGTGACGGTCCTCGTTGCACACGTTCGCCGTGTGGTAGGCGTTCACGTAGAACATGCAGTGCTCGCAGGCAACGGGGTTCGATCCCGCACCCGCGCACGGGGCCGCCCGCGCCTCGGTGTCGGTGGTGACCCACACCGGCAACGGTGCGAACGCGATGGCGGCTGCCGCTAGAATCTTGAGTGACCTCAATTGTCGAAATACCTTGATTCGTCGAGCAATTGGCGGTCCCGCTCCTGTTGGCGGTCCTGATGGTAGGCCTCGACCTGATCGGCGACCCATTCTTCGAGCAGCCGGTCCTGCAAGGCGAACATCTCTTTCTCCTCGTCCGGCTCGGCATGGTCGTAGCCGATCAGATGAAGCACGCCGTGGATGGCCAGCAGCGCCAGCTCGTGCCCCAGACTGTGGCCCGCCGAGGCGGCCTGACCGGCCGCGAATTCCGGGCACAGCACGATGTCGCCCAGCATCGAGGGACCCGGCTCGGGGGCGTCCGGTCGCCCACCGGGCTCGAGCTCGTCCATCGGGAAGCTCATCACGTCGGTCGGGCCGGGCAGGTCCATCCAGCGCATGTGCAGGTCGGCCATTGCTGCGGTGTCCAGCAGCACCATCGACAGCTCGGCAGCCGGGTTGACGTCCATCTTGGCGATGACGAACCGCGCGACGCTGATCAGTTCGGCCTCAGAGACGTCGATACCCGATTCGTTGGATACCTCAATGCTCATAGAACCCACTCACCGCACCATCATCGACGACCACGCGAGCCCGCCGCCCGCCGCGACGCCCGGTTCATCGTCAGGCCGGGCTCTTCAAACTTCGCATAGGCGTCGACGATCTCGGAGACCAGGCGGTGGCGGACCACATCCACACTGGTCAGCTCCGCGACATGGATGTCATCCACGCTGTCCAGGATTTCCATCGCCGAGCGCAGGCCCGACTTGGCGCCGCCCGGAAGGTCGACCTGCGTGATGTCACCGGTGACAACGATCTTCGAGCCGAAGCCGAGTCGGGTGAGGAACATCTTCATCTGCTCGGCGGTGGTGTTCTGCGCCTCGTCGAGCACGATGAACGCGGAGTTCAAGGTGTTATGCGTCAGCAAGAAATCTTCGGTGACATACAGCGAATCTGCGGCTGCGACCTGGATGCACACTGCCTCCTCGGTGCCCGCCGGTTCGATCCGATCGACGAAACGTATGGGCCGACCGCCACCGGTCAGGTCATATTTCGCGGCCTTACGGGCCAGCCGGAATGGCATAAGCCCGTCCGGAAGCCGGAGGTCCAGGATGTATGCGTCCGAGCGGTGATGCACCTGCCTACCTCGAGCAAGTCCGGACTTTCGCCCGTCGGCACGTCTGGTGCGCCAGTAAACGACCCCGCCGAGTGACTGAATCAGGAACACCACATCATCGCGGAGCCGAGCCGACACCGTGGTGAATTGGACCCGGCATGTTCGTCCCTGCTGGGTGACCGGGCCTCCATCCGAGTCAAGGAGCCCTTGCAACAAAGCCAGCCGCACATCGGGCGAGTTGATGAGGTAATCCCGAGGAATAAATTTCGTGGAGGACCGCTTACCGGCTAGACCCAGCTGGCGAAGAGCGCTGGTAACTGGGTTCTCTCGGCCGGCAATTTCGTGACGACACCGGTTCAGGATGTAATCCACAGCCGACTTGCGTCGTACTTCGATGCCGGGAATCAGACGTTCGAGGGATTCGGCAAGTTCGGGGTCCGTCGTCGCGAACGAGGGCGTCGTTGCGCACGTGAGGCACCCGTCACCTAGCAGCAGACCCAGAGCATACGGATCGAGGGGCACGGGTCGGGTTTCGAAATTCGCCGGCGAACTCAACAGCGGCAACTCGTAGCGGTGATAGTGAGCGGCACGAAGGTTGCCGATCATCTCCTTCGTTTGGAGCACACGGGCAGGCCTGTTACGCCGCCTGTCTGATCGTGTGTAGACCGACCAAAGATGATCACCGGATGCGAGCGTCGAGGAACCATCTTGCGTTGAAACCCGATAGATTTCCTTGAAGCCCTGCGGATAAACACCCAAAACCTCCGTGGGTCGGCCATCAGAACCGATCACGAAATCCCCTACCCGCAGTTGACCGATCGGTTGAAAACCGTTCGGAGTCAACACTTTGGTGAACACCGGTTGAGCTCGCCCGCGCATGTACGCCAGCGGCGCCACCTCGATGACTCCGGCCGACATCAGCTTGGGGATCAGTTCGGGGTCCATCATGTCGTACAGGGCGTCATACAACGGCCGCAGATACGGATCGATCTTCTCGCTGAGCGTGCCGGGCAGAAAGCCAAGGCGCTCACCGGCTTCCACGGCGGGGCGGGTCAAGATGATGCGGCTGACCTGTTTGGTCTGCAGGGCGTTGACCGCCTTGGCCATTGCCAGATACGTCTTGCCGGTGCCGGCCGGGCCGACCCCGAAGACGATGGTGTTGGCGTCGATGGCGTCGACGTAGCGCTTCTGGTTGAGCGTCTTGGGCCGGATCGTCTTCCCGCGCCGCGACAACACGTCCAGCGTCAGCACTTCGGCCGGTGACTCGTTGTCGGTGCCGGCCAGCATGGCGACGCTGTGCCGAACCACCTCCGGGGTCAGCGGCTGACCGCCCGCAACGATGGCCACCAGTTCGGAGATCACCCGCTCGGCGAGCGCGACGTCGGCGGGCTCGCCGGCGAGGGTGACCGCGTTGCCGCGCACGTGCAGGTCGGCATTCAGGCTGCGCTCCAGGGCCCGCAGGTTCTGGTCCGCCGAACCCAACAAGCCCATCACGACATCGGGCGGAACATCGATGCTGCTGCGAACCTGAGCAGAGTCCGGGACGGCTCCGGCTGCGTCAGCAGCGCTGGTCTCGCGGGGTGTCACGTGGCTCTCGATGCCTGCTTTCTCGGCTTGTCGGCGGTTGTTGGGCCGTCTCAGTCTACGCCGAAGGCCCGGTTTGGTCAGTGTTGCGCAACGTACTCGACGGCGCGCCGGTGTCGCGAATCTGCTGCGAAACGCCGTTTGCCGGCACCTCGCCGGGCTGATTCCAGCGCCGGGTCAGCACGCCGAGCGCGCCCAAGGCCACCGCCGCGGCGGTCGACGTCCGCAGCACCTGGGGACCGAGCCGCACCGCCGCCGCGCCCGCGCCGGACAACGCCGCCATCTCGTCCTCGGCGATCCCGCCTTCTGGACCGACCAGCAGCAGCAGCGATTTCGCTTGTGCCAGCTCGATATCCGCGAGTCGTTCGGTGGCCGACTCGTGCAAGGCCAGCGCCGTCGCTCCGGCGGCCACCTCGTCGCGGATCCGCAGCGTCAGCTCCCCGGTGGACAACACACCGTCGACCGGCGGGATGTGCGCCCGGCGGGATTGCCGGGCCGCCGACCGGACGACGGCACGCCATCGGCGCAAGCCCTTTTCGACCCGATTGCCCTGCCAGTTGGCCACGCATCGGGCGGCCTGCCACGCCACGAACGCGTCGGCGCCGGCCTCGGTGGCCAGCTCGATGGCCAGCTCCGAACGCTCCGACTTCGGCAGCGCCTGCACCACCGTCACCGGCGGGGACCCCGGCGCGACGCTCCAGCGCTCGAGCACCCGTGCCCGCAACCCGTCGCGCCCGGCATGTTCCACCTCGCAGTGGGCCAGGGCTCCGGCGCCGTCGCCGAGAACGAGCCGCTCGCCGGGACGGATCCGCCGCACGGTGGCGGCGTGGAATCCCTCGTCACCGCCCAGTACGGCGAGCGAGCCGGGCTCGGGCAGATCGTCGAGGTAAAACAGGGTCGCGACCATGTGCGCGCTTCCGGGCGCCGGCTAGCGCCCGGTGAAGGTTTCGCGGAGCCGGCTGAACAAGCCTCCGCCGGCGTGGGTCGAGCGGACCTCGGGCACGTCGCGGCTGCGGCGCGTCTTGAACTCGCGCAGCAATTCGGTGTCGCGGTGGTCCAGCCGGGCCGGCACTACCACCTCGACGTGCACATGCAGATCGCCCCGGGTGCCGGACCGCAGGTGCGGCATGCCGTGGCCACGCAGCGTGATGACCGAAGCCGGTTGGGTGCCGGGCGGAATGGTGATCTCGCTGACGCCGTCCAAAATGGCGTCGACGGTGACCGTGACGCCCAGCGCCGCGTCAACCATCGGCACCGACACCGTGCAGTGCAGGTCGTCGCCTTCGCGGACGAAGACGTCGTGGGCCTGTTCGTGCACCTCGACATACAGGTCACCGGCCGGCCCACCACCGGGCCCGACCTCGCCCTGCGCGGCGAGCCGCACCCGCATGCCGTCGCCGACGCCGGCCGGGATCTTGACGCTGATCTCGCGGCGGGCCCGCACCCGGCCGTCGCCCATGCACTGGTGGCACGGGTCGGGAATGACGACGCCGACCCCGCGGCAGGTCGGGCAGGGTCGCGACGTCATCACCTGCCCCAACAGCGAGCGCTGCACCGTCTGTACCTCGCCGCGGCCACCGCAGGTGTCGCAGGGCACCGGTGCCGAATCGCCGTTGGTGCCCTTGCCCTGGCACCTGTCACACAGCACCGCGGTGTCGACGGTGACCTGCTTTGTCACACCGGTGGCGCACTCTTCGAGGTCGAGCCGCATCCGCAGCAGCGAGTCCGAGCCCGGCCGCACCCGCCCGATCGGGCCGCGCGAGGTCGCGCCGCCGCTGAAGCCGCCGCCGAAGAAAGCCTCGAAGACATCGCCCAGGCCGCCGCCGAATCCGCCGAAACCGCCGCCCGCGGCCGCGTTCTCCAGCGGGTCCCCACCCAGGTCGACGATCCGCCGCTTCTCGGGGTCGCTCAGCACCTCGTAGGCGGCACTGATCTCCTGGAATTTCGCCTGCGCGGCCTGGTCGGGGTTGACATCGGGATGCAGTTCGCGGGCGAGCTTGCGGTAAGCGCGCTTGATCTCCGCGTCGCTGGCGTTTCTGCTCACGCCGAGCAGCCCGTAGTAATCGCGTGCCACGCTTGACTCTCCTATACCTGGTCTATCCCCGCGCCTACCCACCCTGCAGGTGCGCGTTCATCGAGCACCCAGGACTTCGCCGATATATAGGGCAACCGCAGCAACGCTGGCGATAGTTCCCGGATAGTCCATCCGGGTGGGCCCCAGCACACCCATTCCCCCGTAGACGGTGTCGGAGGTGCCGTAGGCGGTGGTCACCACGGAGGTGCCCAATATCTGTTCGGCGGCCGTCTCGTGGCCGATTCGCACCGTCACCTTACCGGCTTCCTGCTGGGCGGCCAGCAACCGCAGCACCACGACCTGCTCCTCGAGCGCTTCCAGGATGGAGCGCAACGAGCCACCGAAATCGGCGGCGTTACGGGTCAGGTTCGCGGTGCCGCCCAGCAGCAGGCGCTCTTCGGTGTGTTCGACCAGCGATTCCAGCAACACCGTCGCGGATCGGCCGACGGCGTCGCCCAAGCCGTCTGGGCTGCTCAGCTGGCCCGCGAGGTCGGCCACCGCGACGGAGGCGGCCGACAGCTTCTTGCCCACCAGCGCCTGGCCGAGCATTTCCCGCAGTTGAGAAAGTTCGTGATCCTCGATGACGTCACCGAGTTCGACGACCCTCTGGTCGACGCGGCCGGAGTCGGTGATGACGACCATCAGCAGCCGGGCCGGGGTCAGGGCGATCACTTCGAGGTGGCGCACGGTGGACGACGACAGCGTCGGGTACTGCACCACGGCCACCTGCCGAGTCAGTTGCGACAGCAGCCGGACCGCCCGCCGCAAAACGTCATCGAGGTCGACGCCGGACTCGAGGAAGCTTTGAATCGCGCGCCGTTCGGCCGAGGACAGCGGCTTGACGTCGTCGAGCCGGTCGACGAATTCGCGGTAGCCCTTCTCGGTGGGCACGCGGCCGGAGCTGGTGTGCGGCTGGGTGATGTAGCCCTCGGCCTCGAGTACCGCCATGTCGTTGCGGACCGTGGCGGACGAGACGCCCAGGTTGTGTCGGTCCACCAGCGCCTTCGAACCGATCGGCTCTTTGGTGGCGACGAAGTCGGCGACGATGGCGCGCAACACCTCGAACCGACGGTCATCGGCACTTCCCACCGGCCGCCACCTCCTTCTATACCGCGTCGACCGGATTCATTTTACGGGCTGAGCCGATGCCGACCGTGATCAGCAGCGGTTCGGCGATGGCCGCGCCGGCTGCTGGAAACTTTCTCGGAACGCACCGGTGCTGCCGAGCATCAGTCCGGCTAGCCTTTCCAGAATGAACCGGTCGGGCCACAGCAATGAATCGAGAAAGGTCGGCCGATGATCTTCAAGGGCGTGCGCGACGGCAAGCCGTATCCCGAGCACAACCTCTCCTATAGGGATTGGTCCCAGATACCGCCGCAGCAGATCCGGCTCGACGAATTGGTCACCACCACAACGGTGCTCGCACTGGACCGCTTGCTCTCCGAGGACTCCACCTTCTACGGCGATCTGTTTCCGCACGCGGTGCGGTGGAAGGGCATCACGTATCTCGAAGACGGCCTGCACCGTGCGGTGCGCGCCGCCCTACGGAACCGCACCGTGCTGCACGCCCGGGTATTCGATATGGATATACCGCTGGGCTCGCCCGCATAAGTGTCACGTTCGGGCCTCGCCGCGTGTCGACCTAGTAAGGACGTTGGCTTCCCGCCACAACTTGCCAGGAGGATCGCCATGCCACGGCTGCAAGGAGTCTCGGACCGCGACGCCGGCCTCGGCGCCAAGATCGCGTTCTTCTTCACCAGACGCAAGCTCGCACAGATGGCCGGGCTCGAAACCGCAGGGATGCTGGAGCCGCTGCGGATGTATGCGCACATCCCCCGACTGCTCAGCGCATACGGCAAGTTGGAGCAGGCCGAGTCGAAACTGGACATCCTCAGTCCCCGCCACCGTGCGCTGGCGGAGCTCAAGGCCGCGACGACGGTGCGCTGCGAGTACTGCATCGACCTCGGCTCACAGATCGCCCGGCAGTGGGGCATCACCGACGAAGAATTGCTGGCGATGGCGGATTACCGCAACGCCGTGTGCTTCTCCGACGTCGACCGGCTGATCCTCGACTACGCCACCGCGATGAGTCGCACCCCGGTCGAGGTGACCGATGAACTGTTCGACGCGCTGCGTGTCCACTTCGACACACCCCAGCTCGTCGGCCTGACCCACGTCATCAACCTGGGCAACATGCGCGCCCGGTTCAACATCGCCCTCGGTATCGGGTCGTCGGGCTTTTCGGCCAATCGGGTGTGCGCATTGCCCGAGCCCGATCGGCCGTGAAGGCGGATCCGTCACTGGCGGCTCGCTTCGAGGCGGCCCGACCTCAGCTGGGCGCCATCGCCTACCGCATGCTGGGCTCGGTCGACGACGCTCAGGATGCGGTGCAGGAGGCGTGGCTGCGGCTGAACCGCAGCGCCGAATCGGACGGCGTGGACCGCATCGCCAACCTGGACGCCTGGCTGACCACCGTGGTCGCGCGCATCTGCCTGAACATGTTGCGCGACCGCCGGACTCACGGCCACGAGGAACTGATCGGTCACCTGCCGGATCCGCTCGTGGAGGCGGTTGGTGAATTCGACCCCGAGCACCGCGCGATGCTGGCCGACGCGGTGGGGCTGGCACTGTTCGTGGTGCTGGATACGCTGCCGCCGGCCGAGCGGCTGGCGTTCGTGCTGCACGACGTGTTCACCGTGCCGTTCGATCGGATCGCGGGCATTGTCGATCGAACGCCGGAGGCGGCCCGCAAGCTGGCCAGCCGGGCCCGGCGCCGGATCGAGCAGGCCGACCCGGTTCCCGACGGCACCTTGGTCGCCCAACGCGAGGTTGTCGACGCCTTCTTCGCGGCGGGGCGCAGCGGCGACTTCGACCGCCTGGTGGCGGTGCTCCATCCCGACGTGGTGTTGCGTGGTGACTTCGGCTCGGCCACGGCCGTCTTCCGCGCGGAGGGGGCGTCGTCGGTGGCCCAGCTGGCCCGCAGTTACGCCGGGCCGGAACGCGAGGTGCGAAGCGCGACCGTGAACGGTGCCGCCGGAGCGGTGATATTCCTCGCCGGTCGTGCGGCTGCCGTCATGGGTTTCGTGGTGCGCGACGGCCGGATCCGCGCCATCGACGTGCTGGCGGATCCGGCGCGCATCGCCAGATTGGACCTGCGGGCCTTAAGCGCCGATCACTGACCGACGGCCTCCAGCAACTCCATCGCCGACGCCCGCGACAGCACCCAGCCGCCCTGGTTGACGAACGTGACGTTCTGCGTGACCGGCGAGGTCAGTTTGGGGCCGGAGACCGCGACGTCGGCGGTCGCCGAACCGTCCGCGGCCGGCTGGACGTTCGTGACACCGAACGACAGCGGCAGGTCGCCGTTCTTGGCCGCCTTCTGCAGCTTCTTGTCGGCGACATGCGCTGCCATTCCGCTGATGCCGCCCTGCACCAGGTTGCTCTTGTTGGTGAAGGAGACCTTGGGGTCGGCGAGGGTGGTGAGCACGCCGGTCAGCTGATCGGGGGTGGGCACGTTTGCGGCCGTCACGGGCTGCGCGGACGGATCTTGCGGAAGCGGCGCGTCCCCTGTGGTGAGTCGCACTCCGGCGGCGAGCGAACTCGGTGTCGCGACCGAGGCCACGCCTGCGGCGACGCCGCCGACGATGGCCAGCGCTGCCAGGCCGGTGGCAATGATCTTGACGGTTTTCATGCTTCCCCCTTGAACGAGCACGTCTGCACGCACGATCCGCCGTCCGAACCGCCCATGTGGTGGCGGCGTGGAGGTGTCAGCGTGCCCTTTGCGTCTGATACTTCGCGTCGGGGCGCCGATACGTTACGGCGATCCGATGTGGGAAAACCATCAGTGAATTGTGCGCCGGCCGTGCGAGAACATGCGTTGATGCCGCCGGGGCGACCAGTCAGTGCGCGGGCGAAGCGCCAAACCCCATGCGCCGCCTTCCGGGGGCGCATGGGGTTTGGTGTGAAACGTCGGTGTTACTCGACGCCGATCTGCCTTAGTTGGTCGCCGTCGCCGCCTGCAGCAGGGCAAGCGCCGCGTCGTGTTGCAAGACCCAGTTCCCGTTCTGGTTGACGAACACCAGGTGCTTGTTGACCGGCCCGGCGAACTTCGGCCCTGTGATGCCCACGTCGGCCTGGGCCATGTTCGGACCCGCCGGCGCGATGTTGGTCACGTTGAACTGCTCGGGGAAATTCCCGTTGCGGTAGGCCTTCCGCAGGTCGTGGTCGGCCACCATGCCCTCGTTCTGAGGGATGCCGTTTTCAACGAGGTTGGCCTTGTCCCGGTAGTTGACGCCGGGGTCGGTTGCTTGGGTGCAGAGGTTGGCCAATTGGTCAGCCGTCGGCAGCTGCCCCGGCGCTCCCGGTGGCGGCGGCGGGTCCTGCGGCAGTGGCGCGCCGACCGCAGCCAGTTGCACCTGATCGAGGCCGATCGGTGCGGCGATGGAAGCCACACCGGCGGCGGCGCCGCCAATGGCGGTCAAGGCCGCCACGCCCGTGGCAATGGACTTCACGGATATCACAGGTCCCCCTTCGATGCACATGGACCGTGGCGGATACCTTGCGGGCGGCCGCACGCGGTCACACGTCTCCAATGGATGAAGATGGTGTAAGTGTGCACCGTGAGTCCGGAATTTGTGTCTCAGGTGGGTCACGTTACGACGACGCTACGGTCGCAACGTGTCGAACATGCTAAACGAGCTGTGCCGCAAGAAGGTAGCCGCACAAAATTCGACCGGCGTCGTCAAAGGGTCTGGCGCTCATCGTGTCTAGTTCTCACCGAATGCCTGGACGGGCCGATGGTGGACCCCAGCACCCGGTCGGACAGCAGGCCAAGGCAACTCAGGTTGGGAAAACCGGGACCCTGGGTGAGTCCTGACAGGTTCGGCAGGAACAGCTTGGGCGTCACATCCGTGACGGCCAGGTCATAACCCATCGCCTCCTGCAGCCGCTCCGAGGTCAGCGGCCCGCCCAGGCCGAGCTCGAGCAGATCCAGCGCGTCCTGACTGAATAACGGTGCGAACCAAAGGGAGTCAGCGCCGGAGCCGTCGATCACGAGATCGAACCCGTGTACCGTCTCGAGGTTCTCGCTGCCGCGGTTGGTGGACAGCGTCAACCGGATCTGCCCCTCCTTGCCCACCGCGTGCGCGACGCGGCCACGCAGGTGGTGGATGCGATCGTCGGCCAGCAGAGCTTCCTGCACGTTGGACGAAAACACCCCACGGTCGGTGCGGGCCAGCGCGTCGCGGCGCTCGGCGAGGGTCAGGGCAGGCCAATTGGTGGGATCGGAGAACAGCGAATTCTCGAAAAACCCCTCGCCGCGAGTGAACAACGTAGCTTGCGGGGAAATCACGGTGATGCTCGACACGCGGTGGCGGAACAGTTCATAGAGCATCGCCGCGGCCGTCTCGCCACCGCCGATCACCGCCACCCGCTCCGCATTGATCCGGTCGTGATTGGCGGCGCGGTCCCAGAATTGGGCAATCGACAGCATGCGCGGATTGCCGGGGAGCAAGGACCTTTCGGCCTGGCCGGGACCGGTGATCATCAACGCATCGGCGTGCACGGTCGTCTCGTGGGTGTGCAGCGCCCAGCGGTCCCCGGTGATCGCCAATCGTTCGACGTCACCGTGCACCACGTTCATTCCGACGTGGTCGGCAACCCAACTCAGGTACTGGCTCCACCGGCGATGCGTCGGCGCCGGTCTGCCGCGGTCGATCCATTCGGCGAACGACGCGGTCGCGATCAGATATGACTGCCAGCTGTAGCGGGTCATCCGGTCGTCGAGTTCGGCGTTGCGGCGCGGCACCAGCGCCGACCGGTAGGGGAACCCGACGTCTTTTTCCGGGCTGGTGCCCAGCCGGTGCGCACCGTCGGTCCAGCCGCCGCTGGCCTGCCAGTTCGCCGCGACGCCGATCCGCTCCACGGCCACCACGTCGGGAACCTCGACGCCCATTTCGCGCAGCGCGAAGGCCTTGGCCGCCACGGCCACCGCCTTGGCGCCGGCTCCCACGATCGCCAGTGTGCTCATCTCACCGCCTCCCGCAGCGAATCGATCCAAAGTTGCTGTAGCGCGGCGATATCCGCGTCATCGAGAACGTCGGGCAGGGCGCGCCACTGCGCCGCGAGAACCCGCTCGCCGTCATAGGTCAGCACCATCGCCGCGATGGTGAGCTCGTGGCGCACCGCCAGCTCCGGCTCGGGCACCGGCGACGTCCCGGCGAGTAACTCGCGCTCGAGCCGCAGCCCCATGCCGCCGCCGGTGTGGGCGGCGCCGAGATAGTTCAGCAGCAGTTGCGGGGGCGAAAATGCGGCGAACCGCTCGGCGGTGTCGTCGCGCAGGTAGCGCAACAGCCCGTAGTCGAGGCCATCGCCGGGGATGGCCGACAGCTTCTCCCCCACCTTGTGCGGATCCGTCGAGTCCAGTCGCACCGGGTAGATGGAGCTGAGCAATCCAACCGTGTCGCCGGTGTCGATGGCGTGTGCACCCGGCGCGTCCACCAAACTATCGGCACGGCCGTGGGTTTCGAGTGCGAGCAGCGGCGGGGGCGTGGCTTGGCCGCGCAGCTCGCGCCAGCGCGTCACCGTCGCGGCCGTCGCGGCGACCAGGAGCGTGGGCAACGACAGGTCCGATTCCAGCAGCCGGCGGGTGACCTCGGCGTCGGTGACGACGTTACGGACGAGCACATTGCGAGCCCGGTCGCGGATTGGATCGACGCGCCGGGCGCCGAGGTCAGGATCGTCGCCGTCCAGTTGCGCCGCCCAGAATTCGACCGTGTCCAGCCGGTGTGCCCGCGCGGTGAGCGCGGCTGCCCAGCGCCGATAACTCGTGTGTTCGCGGACGGGTGCGGGCGCGTGGCCGGAGGCCGAGGCCGTCAGGGCGGCAGCGAGTTCGCCGAGGATGACTCGCCACGACGCCGGGTCGAGCGCGACGACGTGCGCGGCCAGCAGCAGAACGCTGCCTCCCGCCGGCGGTCGTAACCACACCGCGGACAGCAGCGTTCCGCGTTCGGGGTCCAGGCGGTCGACGGCCTGGGCGACGTGGGCCGGCACGGCGCCGGCCAGATCGTCAACCACCTCAACCTCGTTGACGAGGTCGGCGGTATCGGCGGCCGGCACGGGCACCAGGGTCATGCTGGACCGGTCGAGCCGGGTGCGCAGCACTTCGTGGCCCTCGATGATCCCGGCCAAAGCCGCATGCAACCGCTCGCGGTGCAGCGTCTCGGGCAGCCGGATGGCTTCGGTCTGGGCGAGCCTGCATGGGTTGCCGAATTCGTAGAGCCACCGGCCGTTGGGCAGCAACGGCATTGGCCCGGTGCCCGTGTCAACCTGCTGGGCAGCGGCCGCGGTCTCCGAGTCGATCGCCTCGGCCAGTTCGCGAACGTTGCTGCACTCGAGGATGAGCCTGGCGCGCAACGCAATTCCGCGTGCACGGGCCGCTTGTACCACCGACAGCGCCATGATGCTGTCCAGGCCGAGCTGCAGGAAGTCTGCGGTGACGTCGATGCGCGGTTGCCCGAGCAGCTCGGCGAGCAGTTCGGACAGCGCGGCTTCCGTGTCGGTCTCGGGCGTCGCCGCGCCAACCTCGGACTCGGCGTGATCGAGAGCCGCCAACGCGGCTTCGTCCAGCTTTCCGTTGGCGGTCAACGGGATTTCGTCGACCAGGACGATGCGATGTGGAACCATGTAGCGCGGCAGCCGGGTGCTGAGCATGCTCCGCAGCTCGGCGGTTGCCGGCCGGGCGGTGGCCGTGTCGGTGGCCACGTACGCGGTGAGCCGGGCGATGCCCCGGCGCTGCTGTACCAACACACCCGCGTGCCGCACGGCCGGGTGCGATTCGAGGGCGGCGGCGATCTCGCCGGGTTCGACGCGGTGGCCGCGGATCTTCACCTGGGCGTCGGCGCGGCCCACGTATTGCAGTGCGCCGCTGGGCAACCGGCGCACCAGGTCGCCGGTGCGATACATCCGTTCGGCCCGGCCAAACGGGTCGGCGAGAAAGCGGGCCGCGGTCTCGGCGGCGCGGCCGAGGTAGCCGCGGGCCAGCTGGGCACCGCCCAGATACAGTTCACCCGTCGCCCCGCAGGGCACCGGGCGCAGCGCGGAATCCAGCACGTAGCCGCGGGTGTGCCGGGTCGGCCGCCCGATGGAGGGTTCGTCGTGCTCGGCTATGGCCGCGACCACCGCCTCGACCGTGGTCTCGGTCGGCCCGTAGCAGTTGTAGGCCGTCATCGACGTCGTTTCGCACGTGTTGCGGATCCGGGCCCAGGCCGAACCGCCGACCGCCTCGCCGCCCAGCGCCAGCACCGTCAGTGGCGCCTCGGTCAGCAAACCAAATGCGTGCAGTTGAGCAAACATCGACGGGGTGGTGTCGATCATGTCGATTCCCTGCGCGGCGATCAGCGCGACGAGCGCCTCGGCATCGGTCTGGGTGTGTTCGTCGACGACATGCACGCGATGCCCGTCGAGCAAACCGACCAGCGGCTGCCACGCGGCATCGAAGGCGAACGACCACGCGTGGGCGACCCGCAGCGGCCGGCCCAGTTTGTCGGCCGCCGGCCGCAACACGCGGTCCAGATGATCGTCGGCGTAGGCGCCCACCGCGCCGTGAGTTCCGATGACGCCCTTGGGTTCTCCGGTGGTGCCCGAGGTGAACACGACGTACGCGGCCTGGGCGGGTGGAACGTCCACCGCGATGAAGTGGTCGTCGCGCGGTTCGCCGTGCTCCAGCAGCGACTCGGTGAGCTCTTCGTCCAACACGATCAGGGCGCCCGATTGACGCAGGATCGAGTTCACCCGTTCGGGGGGCATTCCCGGCTCCATCGGCACGCACATGCCGCCGGCCTTGAGCACGGCGAGTATCGCGATGACGTACCGCGGGCCCCGGGAAAGCCGGATGCCCACCGGCGTTTCGGGCGTGACCCCCCGGTGTGCGAGTCGCGCCGCCAGCCGGGTGCTGTGCAGGTCGAGGTCGCGATAGCTCAGCGCGCCACCCGCCCAGCTGACCGCCGGGCGGTCCGGTGTCCTGGCCACAACGTCGGCGAAGCGGGCGTGAATGCTCAACGGCGGCAGTGGCTTTGGCGTACCAGCGGCGCCCAGCGGGTGCGCCTCATCGTCAAGCAGGACACTGACGTCGCGCAGCGGACGCTCCCAGCCCTGCAACAGCCTCTCGGCGGTGGTGAGCACCCGCCGGCCCAGCGTGGCGGCGGGGACGGCACCCAGTGCTCCGTCGATCGCTTCGACCAGCACCACCAGCTCGCCGCCTTCCATGTGAGCGGCGATGGCGATGGGAAAGTGCGACAGGGTTTGCAGGGCGGACGGGCGAAATGTCGCTGCACCAGCGGTGAATTCGCCGCCCGCGGTCAGGCCGTCCATCGGGAAGTTCTCGTAGACCAGCAGGGTGTCGAACATTTCCCCGACCCCGCCGAGGGCCCGCAGTTGGGCGTGCCCCAGATAACTGTGCTCGCGCAGCAGCGCGGCGTCGCGCTGGACGGCTCGGCATTGCTCGCCGGCCGCCGCTGCCGGGTCCAGCCGCACACGCAGCGGCACGGTGTTGATGAACAGACCGACCATGGTTTCGACGCCGGTCAGTTCGGGCGGCCGACCGGACACGGTGACGCCGAAAACCACATCCTGCGTGTCGATCAGCCGCGACAACACCAGCGCCCATGCCATTTGCACCAGGGTGTTGACGGTGATGCCGCGGGCCCGGCTGTCGTCGATCAGCCGGGCGGTGGTATCGGCCGGCATTCGCAGCCCCGTGGTGCGCGGCAGCGCCGTCTGCCGGCCCTCGGTGGTCTCAACGGATCCCAGCGATGCGGCGAGCAGGGTGGGCCCCGGCATCCCCGCCAGGTGCTCGCGCCACACTCTGTGGCTGGTTTCCGGATCGCGATTCGCCAGCCAGCCGATGTAGTCGCGGTAGGGCCGCGGGGCAACCGGCAGCGCCGACGGGTCACCGCCGGCCTGATACAGGATCATCATCTCGTTGACGAACACCGGCAACGACCAGCCGTCGATCACGATGTGATGGGCGGTGAGCACCAAACGCCATTGCGCGCCTGGCAATTCGATCAACAGAAAGCGGATCGCCGGCCCTTGTTCCAGATCGAACGGGCGTCGGCGCTCGCCGGTTTCCAGCGCCGGCACGTCGGCGGGTGTCGCGGCGACCAGGCGCCACGGCAGCTCGACGCGAGACGGCACAACCTGTACCGGTCGCGGGATTCCCCGGCTGAAGAAGCTGGCCCGCAGGTTCGGGTGGCGCACCAGCATCTGCTCCGCGCAGTCACGCAGCAGCGCGACATCGAGTTCGCCGGAGATGTCCGCCGCGATGCCGATGACGTACGGGTCGTCGGCCGCTTCGCCGTCGGCGAATTCGGCGAGAGTGGTCAGCGAATACAAGCCCTCCTGCAGCGGGCTCAACGCCATCACGTCGTCGATGTCGGGCGCGACCTCGGTTTTGGCGGCCGTCATGTCGTGCCTTCGCGCGACGACGCGAAAAGTTGCGTCACGGCAGCCAGATCCGATGGCGACAGTCCGGAGGTACTCATCGGCTCGAAACGCGTGTCGGTCACCTGGGCGCCTTGTTCGATGTCGGCCCCTTCGTCGCCCACGGCGTCCAACGCCGCGGCCAACTGCTGCACCGTCGGATTCTCGAAGATCATGCGCGGACTCACGGCCAGGCCGGCCGCCCGCGCCCGCGAGGCGAGCTGCACGGACAGGATGCTGTCGCCGCCGAGCGCGAAGAAGTCGTCGAATCGCCCGATTTCCGTGGTAGACAGCAACTCCGCGAAGACCTGGGCCAGCGCCCGTTCGGTGTCCGTGCGCGCGGGTTCGGTCTGGCCGCCGGTGCTGACCGCCGGCCGCGGCAGTCCCGGCCGGTTGAGTTTGCCCGATTCGGTTTTCGGGAGGACGTCGAGCACGGTGAGCGACGACGGCAGCATGTAACCCGGCAATGTGGTGGCGATCGCGGCACGCACGTCCGCCGCGAAGGACGACTTGCCGGCATCGTCGGTGATCGGTCGTTGCGGCACAACATATCCGGCCAGCGACGTGCCGCCGTGCACCTCCCACGTCCGCGCCGCCGCGGCGGCGACGCCGTCGGCTGCGGCCAGCGCCGCCTCGACCTCGGCGAGCTCGACGCGGAAACCGCGCACCTGCACCTGGTGGTCGGAACGCCCGATGAATTCCAGTTGGCCGTCCTCGGTCCACCGGGCCAGGTCGCCACTGCGGTACAACCGCGAACCGGGCTTTGCACCATAGGGGTTGGCGATGAACCGCGTCGCGGTCAGGCCCGCCCGCTTCCAATATCCTCGAGCCAGCTGGTCACCGGCGTAGTACAGCTCGCCCACCACGCCGACCGGCACGGGACGCAATCCATCGTCGAGCAGATAGGCCTCGGCGCCCGGGACGGGCTTTCCGACAAGCGGATTCGGCAGGACCAGCCGCCCCCGCGACACCGCGCCGGAGGTCTCGGTGGAGCCGATGTTGTTCAGCAACTCGATGCCGGCGCCGTCCTCGTCGGCGCACACCGACACCAGCCGCTGCAGCAGCCCCGCGCTCACCGGTTCGCCACCGCACACCAGCCGTGACAGCGAGCGCACGGCGGCGGGCCGGCTGTCCACCAACGCCGACACCAGGCTGGGCACCGCAGTGACCTGAGCGACCGAATACCGGTTCATCAGCTCCCCGAGGGCCTCTGGATCGCGGTGCTCGGCGTCGTCGGCCAGGATCATGGTCGCGCCGACCGCCAGGCCGGCCAGCATTTCCATGCCGCCCTCGAGGAAGGTGATCGAGGCCTGCGCCAGTCGCACGTCGTCGGTTCGCGGCGGGTAGTGCCGCAGCTGCCAGTCCAGCCGGGCGGTCATCGAACGATGCGTGCCCACCGCGCCTTTCGGCTTGCCGGTGGACCCGGAGGTGAACACCAGATACATCGGGTCGTCGGGGTGCGGCAGCGGCAAGGCCCCCGACCGCGGAGCCGCGTCATCGCCGTTCACCACGGCGCGTACCTGGGGATCGTCCAGCGAGATCAGCTGTATGCCGGGCACCTGCGGCATGGTGTCCACCGCTTCGTCCGTCGCGACCACGACCGGCGGCGTGACGTCGTCGAGCATCAATTGCTTTCGCGCCAGCGGATAGCCGGGGTCGATGGGAAAGTAGCCGGCGCCCGCCTTCATGATGGCCACCAGCGCCACCACCAGCTCGATGCTGCGCCGGGTCGACAGCCCGACCAGCGACCCAGGGCCCACTCCGTGCCCGACGAGCAGCGCGGCCAGGTTATCCGAACGACGGTGCAGCGCAGGGTAATCGATGCTCTGCTCGCCGCAGCGCACCGCGATGCGGCCGGTGCCCCACGCCCGGCTGGGTTCCAGCAGTTCCGGGATGGTGCGCGGCCGGTCGTGCGGCGGCTGCTCGCCGCGGCTCCAGTCCCGCAGAATGCGCTGCTGTTCCGTGGCATCGATCAGCCGCACGTCCCGCAAAGGCCGATCGAGGTCTTCAGCAAACTCGGTGAGCGCCCGGGTCAGCCACCCGGCCAGCCGCTCGATGGTGGTCCTGGCGTAGAGCTCGGTGCGGTAGATGAGATTGCAGTGGTAGCCGATGTCGCCGGAGCCGTCGGTGCCGAAGAAGTTGACGCTCAGATCCGCGTGCGCCATATCGAAGATGGGGTCCAGCGAGGTGCACACGGTGTCCCGTTCGCCGCTGCCCGCGGCGGCGGTCTCGATGACCCGGGTGGCGGACAGGTGATCCCGCACGTGCACGACGACCTGGAACAGCGGATTACGCGATAGCGAGCGCACCGGGCTGACGCTGTCGACCACGCGGTCGAACGGCAGGTCCTGGTGGGCGTAGGCGGCCAGCGCGGTCTCCCGGGCCCGCTTGAGCAGTTCACGCAACGTCGGGTTGCCGTCCAGGTCGTTGCGCAGCACCAGGATGTTGACGAAAAACCCGATCAGCTGGTCCAACTCGGCTTCGGTGCGGCCGGCGACCGGGGTGCCCAGCGGGATGTCGGTTCCGCCACCGGCTTTGTGCAACACCACGGCGACGGCCGTTTGCAGCAGCATGAATTCGGTGACGCCCAGCTCGCGGCACAGCTCACCGAGCTTGGCGCGGGTGGCCGAGTCGATGTGGAAATCGACCGATTCCCCGTCGCCGCTGGGCACCGGCTGGCGCGGGAAGTCCGGGCGCAGCCCGGTGTCCTCCGGCAGCCCGGCCAGTTGCCGCGTCCAATACTCCCGCTGGTCGGCGGCTATCGCGGATTCCTGCCCGCCGGCGTCCCCCAGGAACGTCCGCTGCCACGCCGCGTAGTCGGCGTACTGCACCCGAAGCGGGGCCCAGGACGGCGCTTCTCCCCCGCGCCGGGCCCGGTAGCCCGTCATCACGTCGGAGAACAGCACGCCGGCCGACCAATGGTCGGAAGCGATGTGGTGCACGACCACCGACAGCACGTGCTCGCCCGCGTTCTCGGTGCGCAGCACCGCGACCCGGATCGGCAATTCGGCGTCCAGCTCGAAGCAATGGCACCGCTCGACGTCGAGCTGTCGTTGCAGCCAGGCGTCGTCGGGTCCCACCTCGCGGCGAACCGGAATTTCGACGCCGGCCGGACCCACGACCTGATACGGCACACCGTCCAGCTCGACATAGCTGGTGCGCAGAATTTCGTGCCTGGCGACGACGTCGCCGATGGCGGCGATCAGCGCATCGATGTCCCACGGCCCGGTCAGTTTCGCCGCAAAGGGGATGTTGTTGACCCGGCTGGGCCCGTCGACGCGGTAGGCGAACCAGCTGCGGAGCTGTGACGCCGAGAGCGGCATGGGCTCGTCGTGCGCGGTGGTGATCAGCCTGGGCCGCGACGGCGTCAGTTCACCCGAAGTCAGCTGGTCGATCCGCTCGGCCAGCGCTGCGACCGTAGCGAGTTCGAACACGTCGCGGATGCCGATTTCCACGCCGCACTCCCCGCGGATGGCGGTGACCAGTTTGGTGGCGACCAGCGAGTGGCCGCCCAGATCGAAGAACGAGTCGTCGGCGCCCACCCGCTCGTGGCCGAGCAGCCCGGAAAACAGTTGCGCCACAAGCTGTTCGGTGGGGGTGGTGGGATCGCGGTATTCGGTGGCCGCCGCGATGTGCGGTTGCGGCAGCGCGGCGCGGTCGATCTTCTGGTGTGCGGTGATCGGGATTTCGTCGAGCACCACGTAGGCGGCCGGGGTCATGTAGTCCGGCAACGCCGCGGCAACCCGGGCCCGGATGCGCTCGACGTCAACCGTTTCCGTGCCGGCGCCCTGGGCCGGCGTCACGTATCCCACCAGGCTCTTGCCCAACTGCGGCAGGTCCATCGCCAGCACGATCGCCTGCCCGACGCTGGGGTCGACCGAGATGGCTGAAGCGATCTCACCCAACTCGATGCGGAAACCGCGGATCTTCACCTGTTCGTCGGCGCGGCCCACGAACTCGATGTCGCCGTTGGCGTTGCGGCGGGCCAGGTCACCCGAGCGGTACATCCGGCCGCCCGGCGTGAATGGGTCGGCGACGAAACGCTCGGCCGTCAGCGCAGGCCTGCGATGATAGCCATGGGCGACATGCGTTCCGGCGATATAGATTTCACCGATCACCCCGACCGGAACCGGCTGCAACGCGTTGTCGAGCAGATGCACCTGCGTGTTGATTTTGGGCCGGCCGATCGGCACCACCCGGGTGCCCTGGGCGCCCTCCACCGGATAGCTGGTGCAGTTCACCACCGTCTCGGTCGGCCCGTAGAAGTTGTACAGCGACGCGTCGAAGGTGGCGTGAAACTTGTCGGCGATCTCGCCGGGCAGGGGCTCTCCACCGATCGGGACGCGCCGCAGGGTCCGCCACTGGCCCACGCCGGGTAACGAGAGGAACAGACCCAACAGCGACGGCACGAAGTGCATCGACGTAATGCCCTCACGCGCCAGCAGTTCGGTCAGGTAGCCGATATCGCGCAGTCCATCGGGACGCGGAATCACCAAGCGGGCGCCCATGATCAGCGTGCCGAAAATTTCACCCATCGACACATCGAAGCTGGGCGAGGCGACCTGCAGCAGGCGATCGGTGTCGTCAACCCGGTATTCGTCGCCGAACCAGACGAAATACTCGGCGATCGGTGCGTGCGACACCGGAACGCCTTTGGGCAGCCCGGTGGAACCCGACGTGTAGATCAGGTAGGCGGTGTTTTGCGGGCTCAGCGGTCGGATGAGCTCGGCGGGCGCGGTGGCCGGATAGTGCCCCGCGTCGGTAACCGGTCCGCGCACAACCAGTTTGGCGTCCGCATCCTCGAGGATGAACGTCAGCCGGTCCTCCGGGTAGGTGGGATCCACCGGCAGATAGACCCCGCCCGCTTTGAGCACCCCGAGTGCGGTGATGACCAATTCGGGTGACTTGTCCAGTAGCACCGCGACGCGATCCTCGGTGCCGATGCCCTGCTCGATGAGCCAGTGCGCCACACGATTCGACTCTTCGTCGATCTCCAGGTAGCTGTAGGCGCGACCCTCGTAGACGACCGCGACGGCATCGGGCGTCTGCCCCGCCCTGCGCCCGACCAGTTCGGGCAGGGTGCTGGCCGGGGTGACGAATTCCTCGCCCGTCGACACCGCGCGCAGCCACTCGGCATCTTCGGCGCTCATCAACGCGCATGCCGACAGCTTCGCGTCGGGCTCGGACAGCAGGCCGTCGAGCAGGGCGGCGTAGTGACGCAGCAATTGCTCGACCAGTTGCTGATCCATGACCTCAACCAGGTACTCGGCCTCGAGCATGCCGCCGCTCGAGCCGTCGAACGTCCGGTTCAGCTCGACCATCAAGCTCAGCGGCAATTGGTTGAAATGCCCGCGCAATTCGCCGCGTTCGCAACGCACGCCGGGCGGGCAGAAGCCGGCGCCGTCGGGCTCGCGCTGCCCGAAGCTCACCCGGGTCATCCGGTCGGCGCCATGGCGACGATCCGGATTCGACTCGCGCACCAGCCAGTCCAGGTCGGCCCGCGAATGCGCGAAGGCGCCTACCGCGCCGTCACGCGTTTGGGCCAGCAGCTCGCGGAACGTCTGGTGCGGTTGCGGCCGCAGCCGAATCACCACCGTGTTGCCGTAATACCCGATCACATCCTCGGTGCCCGCGCCGCGGTTGAGGACCGGCGCCGCCACCAGGAAGTCGGTCGATTGGGTGTACCGGTGCACGAGCGTGGCGAACGCGGCCATCAACACCAGGTACGGAGTGGCGCCCGTCTCGCGGGCCAGCGCGGCCGCCCGATCGACGGTGTCCGCCGACAACCGCGTGAACGCGCGCTGCGCGCGCCAAGTGGTGGGAACCACCGAACCATTGGCCCCGGGAAGCTCGAGCGGCTCCGGCAGGTCGGCCATCAGTGGTCGCCAATAGTCCAGGTCTGCCTGACGGATGGCGGTCGCGGCCGCCGAATGATCCACCAGCGCTCGGGTATCGGCGAAGACGTCCGGTTCGGCGTATGCGCGAGTCAGATCGGCGAAGAACGGCGTCCACGAGCCATCGTCCCAGGCGATGTGGTGCGCGGTGATCAGCAGCATCAGCTTGTCGTCGGCCAGGCGCGCCGCCGTGACTCGCAACGGTGAATCCTTGCTCAGATCGAAAGGCCGGCGAAAGTCCCGCTGCGCCAGCACATCCAGCCGTAACCGGCGCGCCTGATCGGTCAGCCCGGTCAGGTCGTGCTCGGCCCATTCGGGTTGCAGGTTCGCGCGGATCACCGGATGTGGGTCACCCTCCCCGTCGGTGACATACGTCGTATGCAGCACGGGGTGCCGCGCGGCGACGGCGTCGAGCGCATGGTGCAATCGCGCGGTGTCGACCGTGCCGGACAGGCGGTAGGAGACGCAGATGTTGAGCAGCGCGCTGTCGGGATCAACGGACTGGACGAACCACATCCGGTGCTGCCCGACCGACATACGCGGCTCGCCGTCGCCCGCCACCGGCGCCACGGCCGTCGTCCTGGCCAGGCCACGCTCGGTGAGCTTGCGGCGCAGTAATTCCAGGCGCTCATCGTCGAGATGGGTGCTGACGCCGGTGGTGTCTGTCACGCTAGGAGTCCAACCTTTCTAGCATCGCGAGCGTTGAGTGGTGCGCACCGTTGGCGGCGCCGGGGCGCTCGAATGACGGCGGCATTACGGTCCCGCCGGTCGAGTCTGCACGCAACGCCTCGATCAGCTCGGTCACGGTGATGCCGCCGAGCATGCGGGACACCGGAACCGATTTGCCTAGCGTGCGGCGCAGCCGCTTACGCAGGTCGAGTGCGAGCAACGAGTCCACACCCAGGTCAATGAGCGACGTGCCAGGGTCAATCGATGGCGAATCACCCAGGTGCAACGTCGCGGCCAGTTCGGCCCCGACTATCTCGGCGAGTGGCTTCTCAACCGGGCTTTCGCGGCCGTCGTCGTCGTCGCCGGTGCGGGCGGCGACGAACGGCATTGGCATTCCCTGACTTTCGAAGAAGACCCGGAGCCGCTCGAAGTCGGCATCGAAAATCAGTGGATCGCCCTCGTAGCGATACAGACTGGCCTCGATCGCCCGCTCCGGTTCCATTGCCACCAGACCGGAGCGCTCGGTGCGGGTGATCTCGTTACCCACCACTACCCCGGCGCCCTGCCACAGGCCCCATCGGATCGCCGTGCAGTCGCGGCCCGCGGCACGCAACTGCGCGGCCAATACGTCGAGCATCCGGTTGGAAGCCGCGTACGCCGCGTGGCTGTAGCCGCCCCAAACTCCGAATACCGATGAGCAGGCCAGGATCCGGCAGTCCGGCCGCAGCGGCCACACATCGACCAGCGCGGCCAGTCCATTGACCTTGGCCCCGCAGACCGCCGCGACGTCCGCACCGGTGAGATCCGCACGCGAGCGCGCTCGTGCGATGCCCGCGGTGTGGATCAGTAATGACGCACCCGACCCCGCATTGGCGGCAACCGCGGCAAGCGCGGCGCGATCGGTGATATCGCACTGCGGGGCGCGGACCTCGGCGTCATGCCGGTCGGCGAGCTCACGCAGTACGGCCGGGTCAACGCCGTTGCGGCTCAACAGGGTAACGGTGCGGGCGCCGCGGTCCAGGCAATACCGCGCGTACTGTAGCCCGATGGCTCCGCTGCCGCCCGTGATCACCACGTCCTCCAGCGCGGCGGCCTCGAGTGGTCGCCGAGTCACCGGTTCGCGGCACGCGCGAAACGTCCGGGCGTAGCGTCGCGGAGATTCGCCGCCCCGCAGCGCGACCTCGGCCGCCTCGCCGAGCAGCACCTCGACGGCGGCCTGTGCCGTCGCGGGATCGAGATCGCGGTGCGCGAGATCCAGGTGCCCGAAGGCCTGATCCGCGAACTCGAAGCCGACGCTGCGATGCATGCCCGCCAGCGCCGCCTGAGCCGGAGAGACGCCTGCGTCATCCCGGTCGATCTGTTCGGCGCCGGCGGTGAGCAACCAGACGGCCCGGCATCGAGGGCCGATGAGCGCGGGATAATCGGGGAGACCCGCATCGGGCCGGCCCGCGATCCGATCGATTGCGGCGGACGTGTCGAGTTCGTCGATTTCCGCAGCGGCCACCACGAGGATTTCCGCTTGATTCGGTGACACCGCTCGGCAGTCGCCGTGTGCAGCAACGGCATCGACGAGTCGCTGCGTCAGCGCGCCCGCACCGGAGAAGCCGATGTCGACGGCGGGAGCCACCGGTGTGATCGGCGCCGTCATCGGCCGCCAGTCCTCGACGGCCGCGGTGAGCGGCTGCGCCGGCGCCGCTTCGGTCAGTCGTTCCGGTGCCGCCCACAGGTGCACCGCGCGCATCGGGGCGTTCGGGAATCCCCGCAGCGCGGGCCGGCCGCTGATCGGGACGGCGTCGGCCCATTTGCAGCCGGGGTCCGCGGTCGCGATGGCGGCGATGCTCGCCGACAGCGAATCGGTGATGGATCGGTCGCGATGCCCCGAGCCGACGATGACGGTCGACTCGTCGTCGACGATGCCGCCCAGGGGGTAGAGCAGCGACGGGTGCGCCGAAAGCTCGACGAACGCGTCGACCCCGCAGGCGCGGGCATATCCCACGGCGAGGTCGAACCGCACAGTGCCACAGAGGTTTTCATACCAATAGTCGGAGAAATCGGTCGTGTCGCCCAACTCGGTTCCCAGCGTGGAGCCGATGAATCTCACCGGCGCGTCCCGGAACGCCGACTTCGGCGTCAGCTCGGCCAGACTCGTCCGCAGCGGTCGAAGCGCACTGGTGTGTCCGGGATAGTCGACGGAGAGTTGCTGGCTGAAGATGCCACGCTGCTGGGCCAGCCGCACTGCGGCGACCACCGCCTCGTGATCGCCGGCGACCACGGTCGACGACGGCCCGTTGACCGCCGAGACTTCCAGCCAGCCGGGCGTCTCGGCCAGCAGCGACTGCGCGATGTCGAGGCCGGTCCCGAGCACCGCCATCGCGTAGCGGCCGGTCAGTTGGTCCACAACGGTCGCGCGCGCAACCACCAGTGCGACGGCGTCCGGTAGCGAAAGCGCTTCGGCCACATAGGCGGCCGCCACCTCGCCGAGGCTGTGGCCGATGGTGACGTCGGGCAGCACCCCGTAGGATCGCCACGCTTCTGACAGACTCACCGCGTGGGTGAACTGCCCCGCCTGAATCTCGGTTCGCGACCAGTTGCGCTCGTCGTCGCTCACCAGATATGGCAGCGGAGAAGGAAATCCGGCGGATGTGAACGCGTGTGCGCACCGGTCGGCGGCCTCGCGGTAGGCCGGCAGCCGCCGGTAGGCCTCTGCTCCCATCGCCTGCCATTGATTGCCCTGGCCCGGGAACACGAACGCGATGCGCGGCGGCGTCGTCTGGGCGGAGCGCGACACCAACTCGTGTTCTTCGCCGTGAGCGATCGCGGACAGTCCGGCGGCCAGCTCGGCGCTGTCCGCCGCTCGTACCACCGCGCGGTGACGTCGCACGCGGCGCAACCGCAGCAGGGTCGCGGCGACCTCGGCGGTCAGGTCTGCCGAGTCGTCGGCACGACCAAGGTAGTCCGCGATCGCCAAGGCGTCCCGCCGGAGCAACTCTGGGTCGTGGGCGCTGAGCAGCACCGGGACGCGCCCGTCCGGCAGTCGATGGGTCCGCATCATGCGACCTCGGGGACGGTGACGATCAGATGTGCGTTGGTGCCCGCGATGCCGAACGCGGACGCCGCGGCGGTGCGCTGCCCGTCGATGGCCGGCCACGGTGTCAGCGTCTGGGCCAACCGCAACCCTTGTGTGTCCCAGTCGATTTCGGGGCTCGCTTCGCCGGCGTGCAGGGTGGCTGGTACGGCGCCGTGTTCGGCCGATACCAGCACCTTGGCCAGCCCCAGCGCACCCGCCGCGGCCAGCGAGTGGCCCACGTTGGATTTCACCGAACCCAGCAACGCCCCGCGGCCGGGTTCGGTCTCGCCGTACGTCTCGGCCAGCGACCGCAACTCGGTCCGGTCACCGAGGCGCGTGCCAGTGCCGTGCCCCTCGATCATTCCCACCTCGGCGGGTTTGACCCCGGCCTGGCCGATCGCGCGCCGGAACAGCCGCACCTGGGCATCACCGCTGGGCGCGCTCAGACCGGCGCTGCGCCCGTCCTGATTCATGGCGGTGGCCCGCACCTCGGCGACGATCCGCCGACTGGCGCGCAGCGCGGCCGACTTACGTTGCAGCACAAACATCGCCGCTCCCTCGGCCCACACGGTTCCGCTGGCCTGCGCGCTGTAAGGGCGGCAGTATCCGTCGTCGGAGAGTGCGTGCTGTTTGGAGAATTCGACGAAGAAGCCCGGCGAACCCAGCACGTTGACCCCACCCGCGATGGCCAGGTCGCAGTCGCCGTTCTGCAGGGAGCGGGTGGCGACGTGGAACGCCACCAGCGCGGACGCGCACGAGGAGTCCAGGGTCAGCGCCGGCCCGGTCAATCCCAGTGTGTAGGCGATGCGGCCCGAGATCACACTGAGCGCGGTGCCGGCCAGCAGATGACCGCTGTGTTCGGAGAACCTGGCCATGTCGGGTCCGTAGCCGGTGGCCGAGGCGCCGACGAAGCAGCCGACATCGTGCCCGGCCAGGTCGTCGGGATTGATGCCGCTGTTTTCGCACGCACGCCAGGCCACCCGTAACGCCACGCGCTGCTGCGGGTCCATCACGACGGCCTCGCGGGGCGAGATGCCGAAGAACTCTGGATCGAATGTGGTTGCCCCGGTGAGGAAGCCGCCGCGGTCATGGATTTCTTTGAAGCCGCTGCGGCGCGAGCCGGCGAGCAGTTCGCGCACCGCCCATCCGCGGTCGGTGGGAAACGGACCCAGCGCCTCGCGGCCGTGGGCCAGCAGATCCCAGTAGTCCTCTGCGGTTTCGATGCCGCCGGGCGCCTCCACACCCATTCCCACGATCACGACGGGATCGGCGCCGTCGTCGTGTGGACCCTCGCCAAAGGCATTGTCAGACATCGGCATCACCCGGCATTCACCTGCGCGGCGACCGCCTCGACGTGGTCATAGACGTAGAAGTGCCCGCCGTCATACAGCGACACCGC
The DNA here is from genome assembly GCF_059813315.1 of Mycobacterium sp. NGS11. Classification (NCBI taxonomy): domain Bacteria; kingdom Bacillati; phylum Actinomycetota; class Actinomycetes; order Mycobacteriales; family Mycobacteriaceae; genus Mycobacterium; species Mycobacterium sp. NGS11. The sequence goes on along the minus strand of NZ_JCALEJ010000002.1, from coordinate 82,806 downwards.
GAACGATCCGGCGGTGTGCCTTTCCCACTGCTTGAGCACGACGGCGGCGATGCGGTGGTCGTCGTGACCGCCCAGCACGTGAATGTCGGCGCCGATGCGGACATCGGGGCTGGGTTCATACCCGTTGAAGGCGCGGTAGTCGGCGCGTACGGCGGTGGTCAGCAATTCGGAAAACTCTTCGTCGGCAAGCAGTTCGGGGTCGGTACCACCCAGATCGGCGATATCGGCCAACAGTCCGTCGTCACTGGTCGGCAGTTCGGGCATGTCGGCGACGACGCAGGGCGGCGGACCGGCCGATACCCAGAGCTTCTGCACGGCCGCGCCGTACGCTTCGGCGACGCGGGCGAACTCGAAGGCGACGACGGCGCCCATGCTGTGCCCGAACAACTTCAGCGGCGCGACGCTTGGCCACGGCGCCGCCCGAAACAGGCTGACGGCCAGGTCGTGCACGCTGTCGTGCGCCGGTTCGGTGAGGCGGTCGGCCCGCTGCGGGTACTGCACGACGTAGGTGTCGCCACCGGCGGCCAGCGCCGCCGCCAGTACCCGGTAGCTCGCGGCGGCCGCGCCGGCGTGCGGAAATATCACGGTGGCACCGGTCGACGATCCGTTGCCGCGGCCAGGGGTCAGCTTGATCCAGGACGGGAACGTGGAAGACACGGTGATCAAGTTATTCACAGTCATTGCGCCGTATACGATTTCGCAGGCGGACGAGACGCCGCCAGAACCGATTCGGCGTCCATGCCGACGACTTCCAGGTACAGCTCGGCGACCTGATCCAGCCTGCCGGGGTCGTTCTCTGCGGCGCTGAGCACCGCGGCCAGCGCCGACACGGTTCGGTTGGCGAAGATGTCGGCGACGATGATGTCCGGTGCGTCCAGCCACGCCCGAATCCTCGCCACCGCCTGGGTGGCGAGCACCGAATCGCCGCCGAGCGCGAAGAAGTCGTCGTCGACTCCGACGTCTTCGCGGCCGAGCAGATCACCGACGATCATCGCCAGTGCCGATTCCAAGGGTGTCGACGCGCGGCGGTGGCCGGGCCGCTGCGCTTGCGAGGCGGCGGTCTCCAATTCGCGTGCGGCGGTCCGCCGGTCGAGCTTTCCGGCATCGGTGAAACCGATCCGCTCTACCACCGTGATGTGGCGTGGGACCATGTGCGCGGGAACCAGCTCACCAAGGCGCCGCCGCATCCGCTCGGCGGTCAAAGATGCGTCGTCGGTGCACACCTGCGCGGCGAGCACGTCGGATTGCCCGGATACGGGGATCAAGGCGGCCACCGCCGTCCGCACCCCGGGCACGCGCCGCAACGCGGTCTCGATCTCGCCCAGCTCGACGCGATACCCGCTGATCTTCACGCGGTGGTCGGCGCGGCCGACGAATTCGAGGACGCCGTCCGGCCAGTAACGCACCAAATCGCCGGTGCGGTACCAGGTTCGGCCGTCATGCTGGACGAAGCGTTCCGCAGTGAGATCGGGACGTCCGCGGTAGCCGCGCGCGACGCCGCGGCCGGACACCCAGAGCTCCCCCGGGACCCAGTCGGGGCAGTCGGCGCCGGTGTCGCTGACGACGCGGCAGGCGTTGTTGGGGAGCGGGATGCCGAAGGGCAGGGCCGCCCAATCGTCCGGCAGCACCCCCGTTACCTCGAAAATGGTGTTGTGCACCGGGGTTTCGGTCGCACCGCCGAGGCCCGCGAAGCGCAGGTTCGGCGCTTCGGCCCGTAGGCGACGTACCACCTCGGGGCGCACCCAGTCGCCTCCGGTGGGAATCACCCGCACCGAGGAGAGGCGCCCGCTTCCGACTTCGATCAGCATCTCCAGCCAGCCGGGCATGAAATGCAGCACGGTGACTTTATGGGTGTTAATCAGCCGTGCCCAGGCGTCGGGATCGCGCCGCTGGGCTTCCTCGACCACCACGATGGCCCCGCCGGTACGCAAGGTGACGAACACGTCCATCACCGAGATGTCGCCTTCCAGGGTCGACAGTGCCAGGCATCGGTCCGCGGGACCGATCTCGAAGTGGCGACCGATGAATTCCACCGTGTTCATCGCCGCGTCGTGGGTGACCTCAACGCCTTTGGGTTCGCCGGTGGAGCCCGAGGTGAACAACACATAGGCGAGCTCGTCGGGATCGATTCTCGCTGAGGCCATCTCGGCGCCGACGGAGGGGTTGCGAAGCACCTCGGCGAGTACCAGCTCGGGCACCGGCAGGGACAGCCGTTGTCCCCCGCACACCAGCGCCAGGCTCACCCGACCGGTCTCGAGGATCCGCTCGGCACGGTCACGCGGCTGGTCGACACCGACCGGCAGGTAAACGGCGCCGACGGACAGGATGCCCAGCAACGCCGGAATCTGCTCGGCGGTTTTCGGGCCCATCACCGCGATGGTGTCGCCAGCCGCGACGCCGGCAATGCGCAGCGCCGCGGCCACCGCCCACGCCTGGTCGCGCAGTTGCGCGTAGCTGAGATCACCGCTGCTCGCGAACACGGCCGGGGCGTCGGGCCGCTGCTCGGCTTGCCGAAAGAACCCGTCGTGCAACGCTTCTCCGCTGGGTTCGGCGGTGCGGGCGTTGGCCGACTCCCGCACCGCACGCTGCGCCCCCGGCAGCGGCGAGGGGCCCAGCGCGTCCCACGCGTCGTCGGCGGCGGCCAGCCGGTGCAGCTCGTCGATGTGGTAGGCGAACATGGAGTCGATGACGCCCGAGGGGAAGATGCCTTCGCGCACATCCCAATTCACCAAGACCCCGCCGTCGAACTCGGTGACCTGCGCGTCAAGCAGCACCTGCGGACCCTGGGAGATGATCCAACCCGGCGTGCCGAATTGGCCGGTCACGTCGCGGCTGAATAGTTCGCCGAGCCCGAGCGCGCTGGTGAACACCACCGGCGCGAGCACCTGGGTGCCGCGATGGCGGCTGAGGTCGCGCAACACCGACAGGCCGGGATAGGCGGAGTGGGCGGCGGCCGCACGCATCGCGTCCTGCACGGCCCGTGCCCGCGCCGTGGCGGTGTCTGCGCCGACGAGATCGATGTCGAGCAGCAACGACGAGGTGAAGTCACCCACCAACGCGTCGACGTCCGGGTGCAGAGCCTGGCGCCCGAACAGCGGGACGTTCAGCAGGAAGCGCGAGGTGGTCGACCAGCGGGCCACGGTGTTGGCGAATCCCGCGGCCAGCGCCATCGCCGGGGTGATGCCGCGTGCCTGGGCGCGGGCGAACAGCGCATCGCGGGTTTGCGGGTCGAGCCAATGCCAGCGCCGGGTGCTCCGGTTCGCACCGCGGCCGCCGGTCGACGGCAATGCGGGCGGGTCTGGCAGCTCCGCGAGGCGCTGGGCCCACCAGGCCCGGTCGGCCTCGCGCGACGGCTGCGGTTGTGCGTCCTCGGCCTCGATGGCTTGGCGGTACTGCCGGTAGGTGTAGCTCAGCCCCGGGAGGTGGCGGCCACGGTAGAGGGCAGCCAGATCGGCCATCAGGGTGCGATAGCTCATCGCGTCGGCGGCCTGCATGTCGAGGTCGACGTGCAGCCGGGAGCGCTCGCCCGGAAGCAGCGTCACCGCCAGTTCGAACACCGCGCCGTCGAGCTGCTGGTGTGATTTGGCGTCGCGGGTCGCGGCGAGCCGATGCTCGACCTCGTCGGTGCTCCACGAGCGCAGGTCCTCGACGCTGACCGGGAAGTCGCCGCTCTCGGCGGCCGCGGGGATGCGCTGGTTTCCGTCGGGCAGGAACCGCACCCGCAGCATCGGGTGACGACGTGCCAGCGCGGTGGCCGCCCTGCGCAGGCGCTCGGCGTCGATCGGCCCGCCGTCGAACTCCACGTAGAGATGACCGGCAACCCCACCCAGTTGCTGGTGGTCATGGCGACCGACCCACATCGCGTGTTGCATGGGGGCCAGGGCGAATGGCTCGTCCTCCCCGGATGGGTCGCCGGGCGCCTCGGCGGTAAAGATCTGCTGGTCGGCGCCTTGCCCGCCGTCTTCGACCAGGCGGGCCCAGGCTTCGATCGTCGGGGTTTCGGCAAGTGTGGCGAAGTCGATGGCGATGCCTTGGCGGCGCCAGCGGCCGGCCAGCGTCATGATCCGGATGGAGTCCAGGCCCTGGCCGATCAGGTTGCTACCCGGCTGGACTGCATCGACGTCAACGCCGAGCAGTTCGGCCACCTCCGCCCGGATGTCCTCCGAGCGTGCCGAGGCGTGCACCACAGACCCTCCCTGATTAGCACAGGCTGCCCTAATTTTTTGGTTACCCTATCCTTACTCCCGGCGTCCCCGCTACTAGCCCCGTTCGAAGCCCCCTGCTGAAGGACCCAATGAGCGTCAACACACCGCAGCCGCCGGCCGGAGGCCTCGATGGGTTCGTGCCGTTTCCCGCCGATCGGGCCGCCGCCTATCGAGCGGCCGGCTACTGGACGGGACGGCCCTTGGACGCCATCCTGAGCGACGCGGCCAAGCAATGGCCCGACCGAATCGCCGTCCGCGACGCGATGGGCGGTGCCGGCATTACCTATGCGGACCTTGACGACCAGGCTGACCGCGCGGCCGGTGGACTCCTGCGCGCGGGTATTGCGCCGGGCGACCGGGTGTTGCTGCAGCTGCCGAACGGCTGCCAGTTCGCGGTGGCGCTGTTCGGGCTGCTGCGGGCGGGAGCGATCCCGGTGATGTGCCTGCCCGGGCACCGGGCCGCCGAACTCGGGCACTTCGCCGCGGTCAGCGAGGCCACCGGGCTCCTGATCGCCGACGCCGCAGGGGGTTTCGACTATCGGGCGATGGCGCGCGCGCTGTCCGAGGAGCACGCCGCGCTGAAGCACGTCATCGTCGACGGCGACCCGGGACCGTTCATCCCATGGGCGCAGCTGCGCGATCAGGCGGCGATGTCCACGCCGCCCCCGCCGCCCGACCCGGGATCGCCTGCGCTGCTACTGGTTTCGGGCGGTACCACGGGAACACCCAAGCTCATTCCCCGCACCCACGACGACTACGTCTTCAACGCGAAGGCCAGCGCCGAACTCTGCGGGCTCACCTCGGACGACGTCTACTTGGCGGTGCTGTCGGCCGGCCACAATTTTCCGCTGGCCTGCCCGGGCCTGCTCGGCGCGATGACCGTCGGCGCCACCACCGTTTTCGGCACCGACCCCAGCCCCGAAGCGGCCTTCGCCGCCATCGACCGCCACGGCGTCACGGTGACCGCCCTGGTGCCGGCGTTGGCCAAGCTGTGGGCGCAGGCCTGCGAATGGGAACCCGTGACACCAAAGACATTGCGGCTCTTACAGGTTGGTGGCGCCAAGTTGGAACCCGAGGATGCCCGGTTGGTGCGCAGCGCCCTGACTCCGGGCCTGCAGCAGGTGTTCGGGATGGCCGAGGGGCTGCTGAACTACACCCGGCTCGACGATCCCCCCGAACTCACCGAACACACCCAGGGACGGCCCTTGTCTTTGGCCGACGAACTGCGCGTCGTCGATGCGCAGGGCGAGCCGGTGCCGCCGGGCGAGGAAGGCGAGCTACTGGTTCGCGGGCCGTACACGTTCAACGGCTATTTCCGGGCCGAGCGCGACAACGAACGCAGCTTCGATGTGCAAGGGTTCTTCCGCAGCGGTGACGTGGTGCGGCTACGCGGCGACGGCTATCTGGTGGTCACCGGTCGCGTCAAAGACGTGATCTGTCGTGCCGGAGAAACGATTTCCGCGGCGGACCTCGAGGAGCAGCTGCACACCCACCCGTCGATCTTCTCGGCGGCCGCGGTCGCGCTGCCAGACTCCTACCTGGGCGAGAAGATCTGTGCGGCCGTGGTTTTCAGTGGCCCCCAGCTATCGCTGCCGGAATTGAACGGCTATCTCGACGAGCGTGGGGTGGCCGCGCACGCCCGCCCCGACGTTCTGGTTGCGATGACGGCGCTGCCCACCACCCCGATCGGCAAGATCGACAAAAAGGCCATTGCGCGCCGGGTTTCGGCGCAACAGGCACCCGCGCGACACTAGGGTTGCGCTCTCCCGCGGCCCGCGTCAGCCCATCGCCGCGTACAGCTCGGTCAGCAGGCCGGCCGTGGTTTGGAAGTCCATGCACTGATCGGTCACGGACTGGCCATAGGTCAGTTCGCCGCCAAGCGATTGCGCGCCGGCCACCAGGAAGCTCTCCAGCATGAGGCCGGCGATACCGCGCTCGCCCGCCGCGATGCGTGCGGTAACCTCCGCGGTGACCTCGGCCTGCCGCACATGGTCTTTGGCGGAGTTGGCATGTGAGCAGTCGATCATCACCCGCGTGGAAAGCCCTGCCTTGCTGAGCCGTTCGACGACGGTAGTCACCGAGGCGGTGTCGTAGTTGGGCCCGCGGGTTCCACCCCGAAGGATCACGTGGCAGTCGGGATTGCCCTTGGTCTCGACGACGGCCGCACGACCGACGTTGTCGGTACCGAAGAAATGATGTGCTGCCGCAGCGGCTTTGACACCGTCGATGGCGACCTGGACGTTGCCGTCGGTGCCGTTCTTGAATCCCACCGGCATGGACAGCCCGGATGCCAACTGGCGGTGCACCTGCGACTCGGTGGTCCGGGCGCCGATCGCGCCCCAGGCGACCGCGTCGGCGATGTATTGCGGGCTGGTGGGCTCCAGGAATTCACATCCGACCGGCAGGCCGACGTCGATGACGTCGAGCAATAGCCCGCGCGCAATGCGGAGCCCACGTTCGACGTCGAAGCTGCCGTCCATGTTGGGATCGTTGATGAGTCCCTTCCAGCCCACGGTCGTGCGCGGCTTCTCGAAGTAGACCCGCATCACGATCTTCAGCCGATCCGCGAACTCGGCGGCGACCGGCGCAAGTCGGCGTGCGTAATCGAGCGCGGCGGCGGGATCGTGCACCGAGCAGGGCCCAACGACCAGTAATAGCCGGTCGTCACCACCGGCCAGGATCGCCGAGATCTCCTCGCGATCGCGTTGAACGGTCTGGGCACGCCGAGCCGTCAACGGCAGCTCGGTGCGGATCACGGCAGGGGCCGAGAGTTCCCGGAACGAGACGATCCGATGATCGGACGTATCGATGGTCGCCGTGTCGCAATTGAGGATGGACATGGAGGGTGTGTGCCTTTCTCTGCTGGCTCCCAGGGCACGCCCGCTGGTTCCCGATGCCCTGAAAAACGAAAAGCAGCGACCGTGTGGTCACTGCTGGGCTCCGGGTATCAGTCGTGCGGTTGCGTCAACCAGACGCTGTATCGCCGGCTCCACCCGGAGCCACGATAAAGCGCCAATACTCGCGCACGCCGATATTCACGTCGGCGAAGATACCACGTGGAGCCAGGCAGCTGACAACCCGGCACCTTCCTGGCTGCTCGCGATCCGCTCATCTTGTCGCGGGCCCGCCAGAAGTGTTGGCGCGCAACGCATCGATCAGACGGTCCATCACCGCACCGGCGTCCGCGCGGGCCTGGCCCTGATCCTTCGCGCGGGCGATGTAAAGCGTTGCCTCCCGCAGCGCCCCCATGATCGTCAGGGCGGTCGCCTCGACGGGCTGTTCAGGAATGCCGCCCGACTCGATGGCGTCGGTGAGCAGTCCGGTCACGAACCCGATGTTGTAGCGGTGGCCGATGTCGCTCCACCGTTCCCATCCCAGGACCGCCAGCGCCTCGAGCAGAACGATGCGCTGGATCTCGGGTTCGGCACACGCGTCCAACCACAGACCCGAACACAGTCGCATGATCTCGACCGGATCGGAGTGTCCCGAGGCCGCGACGGCCTCCCCCATCCGGGCGGCCATCTCACCCTCCACCCGCTCGAATACCGCTGCGAACAACTCTGTCTTGTCAGTGAAGTGGTGGTACAGGGCCCCACGCGTTACCCCCGCGTTGCGGACGATCGTTTCCAGGGAGGCGTCGGCGAATCCCACTGACGCAAACAACGGCCGGGCGGCACCGATCAACGCATCGCGTGTCTCGGCCGCACGTTCGGCCTGCGTGCGGCGACCGTCGTTCGCCATCAACCCATACCTTTCTGCGTATGCATTTCATGCATACCGCATAAAAAGTCCGGGATTCAGCGACCGGCCGATGTCGCGTCGCCGTCTGCGCCCAGCTCAGAACACCCTGAGCCGGCGAACAATGTCCAGCGACGACGAGTCACCCTCGGCCTGAACTCCCAGACTCTCCCAACTGCCGCGTTGGGTGATCCACCGGACGAAGGCCTGCGAATCCGACGTGACACGCGCAGCGACATCGCAGTGGCCGCCGATGTGCAGGGTGCGCCCGCACAGCCCGTCGAGGCTTACTTCTACTCCGGTGTGTAAGTCGTTGAGTAAGTGCACGTTCTGTTGCGGCAGCGCCGCTTCGATCCAGTCAAGGGTGGGGGCAAGCCGCAGCTCGTCGACGGGCGGCGGATCGCCTTCCAATGGCCCATCCGGCGAAAACAGGTCAAACCGGGTGTGAATGAAGGACTCGAAGACGAAGGTGGTCGGAACGATCGATGCCGGATAGGTCCCGACGTCGCCTATCGGTATATCGATGTCCTGAGTCTCGATTGCTGCGAGCATCTCCAGCCCTCGCGCGCTGACCGATTCATAATCGGCCACAACCTCTTTGGGAGTCATCGAACGCCGCGAGGCGACATACAGATCCGCCGCGCGCTCGGCAGGTATTTCGCCCGGGCTGGGCAGCGTCGACGGATCGACGGCCAGCCAGAAGCTGCATGCCATGTGCGACACGAGGTCCTGCACCGACCAGCCGGGGCATCCACTGTCTTTCTCCCACATCGCATCCGGCATCTGCGAACAAAGATCCAACACGACTCTGCGTTCTTCCGTTATGGCGTCGATTGTGGTGCTCATGCCTATCCTTCAGATACATACAGTATGTACTAACATACACACTGCATGTATGAAGTCAAGGGCGCTCCGCATCGTCTCGCCGGTGACGCGGGATCGATGGGACGGCGGTCACGGCGAGGTCCCATGGCGGGTAAGGCATTGGTCGTTATTGCACTGAGCTACAACGTCTTTGGCGCAATTTGGGTGCGGCGGCGCGAAGGGTGACCCAGTGGCGATCAGGGCGCGCCCGTCGGTCCACCGATCGAATTCCGCTGGGTGTGCCGACGCGACCTGAGGCGGCGAAATGATCTAGCTAGCAGCGTTCTTGTCGGTGATCCGGCGTTGCAACGCCTGTCCGGCCGGAAGCTGTGCCACGAGAGCGCGCAGCGCTGGCAGCGCAGCGGCGACCTGGTCCTCGCAACGAGCAAGGAACGCCGCTCCTCAGTGCCAGCGCAGCAACACGAGTTCAGAACACAAGCCAGGACCCATCGCGATCATCATGCCCGCGCTCTTACTGGGCGGCGGTATGGCGAGGGTGTCGCGCAGCACGTGCAGCACCGACGCCGACGACAGGTTGCCTACTTCGCCGAGCGAGCGCCAGCTCAGTGCGAGGGCATCCGGTGATAAGTCGAGGGCCTTGTTGATCGTTTCGAGGATTTTGGGGCCGCCGGGATGGACGACCCAGGCGCCGATGTCGGTGGTAGTCAAGCCATGCGTGGCCAGGAACGTGATGACGTCCTGGCCAATGTATTGCTGCAGTGCGGTCGCGACGTCTTTTGACAAGACCAGTTCAAACCCTGCGGTGCCCACGTTGTAGCCCATGTCGTGCAGCGAGTCGGGGTACAGACAACTGCGTGAATCGCGGATATCGGGGCCGGCGGCGCCGACATCTTCAGCGCGACGCTCGCCGACGGCGACCACCGCCGCAGCCCCGTCAGCAAATAGCGCACTGCCCACCGAACCGGCCAGCGTCGGCTTGTACCCGGGGTAGGTAAGTGAGCACAGCTCGACCGAAATCAGGGCTGCCACACCGTCGGGTGTACCGCGCAGGTAGTCGTGCAGCCGTGCTACCCCGGCCGCGCCGGCCACGCAGCCCAGGCCGAACAGCGGTACCCGCCGCACATCTTCGCGCAGGCCCAGCCGCCCGGCAATGCGAGCATCCAGCGACGGCACCGCCAGTCCGGTGACCGTCGTCGTAATAAGCGCGTCGAGGTCTTGGGGTTGCAGGCCCGCCTTGTTGAGCGCGCCGATCAGCGCCTCGCACCCGAGGTCTACGGCGTTCTTGATAAAGATCCGGTTCGCCTGGCCGAAGTCGGCCAGTGCCAGATACTGCTCTTTGGGCAGAACGAGGTGCCGACTGTTGACTTGGGCGCTGGCGTGTAGCTGTCGAATGATGTCTTCGTAATCGTCGAACCCTGGGATGCTGAGGAAAAGGTCGGTGAGCTCTCGCTGGGAATAGCGATGCGGTGGCAACGCACCAGACACGCCCGCGATGACACTAATTTCCCCCACCCTTTGATCCCCCACCCCTTGATCACGAAAATCTCGGCCGAACGGTTTAACCGGATCGCTTAAAAAAACTTTAGTCGGCTAGCGCTGCCGTAACACCGGTCAGTTGCCAGGGGCGGCAAAGGCTTGGGCTGTTCCGTCGCGGGCGGGACAGGCTGGCTCCCCTTCGCGACCGTGCGCAACCGCAGCAAAGCACCCAGGGGTCGGGCTCGCGGATGGCTGGATGCCATGGCCCACAAGCTGATCAAGTGCCTCCAGCCCGCTGGCATGCGCCGCACCTGATCACCCTCGTTCGTGGCGGCGCCACGTTCGAAGACGGCGAGCTCGTCGAGCGCCCCGAATGAACCGGGCGCTGACAAGACGGAACAGGATGCCGCCTGACGCTGGCCATCCACGATTCATCGATGTCTGGTGTGTCGTCGCGATGAGATTTGCCCGCCGGTGCAGTCTGAACTGGATGGGCAAACTCATCTATGGCTTCAACGTGTCGGTGGACGGGTACATCGCCGATGCACAAGGCAACATCGACTGGGCCGATCCGAGCGAGGAACTGCACCAGTACTGGAATGACTTGGAGCGCGAGACCGCCCTGTCGTTCTACGGGCGGCGGCTCTACCAACTGATGTCCGCGTACTGGCCCAGTGCCGACGAGGCCGCGAATGCTAGCCCGTTGATCGTTGACTACTCCCGCATCTGGCGCGACATGCCCAAGGTCGTGTTTTCGCACACCCTGGAGTCCGTCGACTGGAACTCCCGCCTGGAACGCGGCGACCCGGTCGAGGTGGTGACGAAGCTGAAAGCCGAAACCGACGGCAGGCTGGAGGTCGCCGGCGCGACGCTGGCCGCACCGATCGTGCAGGCCGGACTGGTGGACGAATACCGGATCGTGGTCGCACCCGCCGCCGTGGGCGGCGGCACCCCGTTCTTTCCAACGCTGCCGTCATGGATCTCGCTGCGGCTCTTGGAGAACCGCACCTTTCCGGGCGGCACGGTGCTGCTGCGCTACGAGGCGAAACAGGATTGATCGGACCGCTACTGCTTAGGCGACCGCTCGAACAACTGCGCCGCTGCGAACTCGGCAGTCAGCTGATGCCAGCGTCGCCACTGCCGGAGCAGGTTGTGATCGCCGTCAGCGCGCATCTTCAAAAGCTGCCATTGACCAATGTCACCATTTGATGTTGACTGCGTTGTATGACGGACGGCGTTCCGGCTCGCGGGTCGTTGAGGTCCCGCGGCGCGGCAGCGGTAAGTACGTACACCCTTCGGCCGATCACCAGCGTGATTCCGCCCGAACGCGCCTGGGGGCTGTGGTTATCGCGCCAGATCGTTGCCAGAATCATGGGGACCTTCGGGCCGTCGCTCGCGGGCACCCGTGTCGAGCCGGTAGACGTCAGGCTTCCCGACGGCCGCCGCGTCAAGGGTGAATGGGTCTATGGGCCGCGAACACCCACAAGCGAAACCGAGCGCTCATCGATCAGCGAGGGTGCGATCTACTACGTCCACGGCAGCGGATACGCCGTGTGTTCGCCAAAGACGCACCGACGGTTGACATCCTGGCTATCCGCCCTGACCGGCCTTCCGGTGTTCTGCATCGACTACCGACTTGCACCGCGTCATCGCTTCCCCACCGCTGCCGACGACGTCCGCGCGGGCTGGGACTGGCTGGTCAATACCTGTGGCGTCTCCCCGAAACAGATTGTGATAGCAGGAGATTCGGCGGGCGGTCACCTGTCGGTGGACTTGCTGCTGCAGTCCGAGGTCGAGCACCCCGCCGCCATGGTGCTGTTGTCCCCCCTGTACGACCTCACGTTCGAACTGGCGCTGGCCCGTGAACGGATACGCCCCGATCCCGCCACCCGGGCGGCGAACGCGGTCCGCCTGGTCGGCCTCTATCACAGCGGCACCGACTTGACCCACCAGCGGTTGACGCTCGACGTCGCCCGCGGCGCCGCGCTTCCGCCCACCCTGGTCCAGGCCGGTGGCGCCGAAATGCTGCAGGAGGACGCGCGCCAGCTCGCCGCCGACATCCGCACCGCCGGCGGCAGATGCGAACTGCAGATCTGGCCCCATCAGGTGCACGTCTTTCAGGCGTTGCCGCGCATGACGCCCGAGGCCGCCAAGGCCATGGCCTACGTGGCGCGATTCATCGCTCACGCCCTGCAGGATGCGCGCGCCGTCACCGAGGAGGTCCACTGACCATGTTCGGCCCCCTGGACAGACTGTTCGATCGGTCGAAAACCAGCCGCGGCGCGTCCGCGGTGGTGACCGGCGCCGGAAGCGGCATCGGTGCCGCCTTCGCCATCGAACTCGGCAAGCGCGGCGGCGCAGTGGTGTGCAGTGACATAGACGAAGCGGCCGCGCAGCGGACGGCGGACACGATCAACGAGCACGGTGCGAAGGCGGTCGCAATCCGTTGCGACGTATCGCGATTCGACGACGTACAAGCGTTGGCCGAACAGTCGCAGTCCTGGTTCGCCGCGCCACCCACTCTGGTGATCAACAACGCCGGCGTCGGTGCGGGCGGCGCCGCCATCGGCGAAGCGCCGCTGGACGACTGGCTGTGGACCCTGGGTATCAACTTGTGGGGCCCCATTCACGGCTGCCACGTGTTCACCCCGATCCTGCGCGAGGCCGAACCGTCGCACGCGCCGCGGGGCATTATCAATGTGGCCTCCGCCGCGGCGTTCGGTGCGGCGCCCGGCATGGCCGCCTATAACGTCAGCAAGGCCGGTGTGCTCTCACTCTCGGAAACCCTCGCCGCGGAGTTGGCCGGCACGCCGGTGCGGGTCACCGTGCTGTGCCCGACCTTCGTCAAGACCAACATCATCGAGTCCGGCCGCATCAGCGAGCAGTCGAGCGAACTGGCCGGAAAATTGATGCGCTGGACCGGATTATCGGCGGAGAAGGTCGCACGCACCTGCTTGGACGCCCACGACCGCGGCGAGCTGTACTGCATGCCACAGTTCGACGCCAAAATCGGCTGGAACATCAAACGCCTGGCCCCACAGACCTATACGCGTGCGGCCGGCCGGGTGTCCCGAATCAACCTGCCCTGATCACCCGACGCAAAGGAGCGTTTTGATGGCCATCGACATGGAAGCCATGCTCGCCAAGATCAAGGATCGACAGTGGGCGCTCGCCGACATCGATTGGGACGCACCCGGTGCCGACACGATCACCGATGAGCAGCGGCCCCAACTCAAGGCGTTCATGGCCGACCTGTGCTGGATCGAAAACATCGGCGCCAGAGGATTCGCGGCGCTGGCCAAGAAGGCACCCACCCCCACCATCGGCGAGATCTACCGCTACTTCCACGCCGAGGAGCAGCGGCACGCCAACGCCGAACTAGCGCTGATGAAGCGCTGGGGCATGCTCGAGGACGGCGAGGTTCCCGAGCCGAACGTCAACATCCGACTGGCGATCGACTGGCTGGACCGCTGGGCCGACGACATGCCACTGTCACTGCTCGGCACCGTCATCCCGATGCTGGAAGTCGCGCTGGACGGCGCACTGCTGAAATTCCTCCTCGACGAGGTACACGACCCGGTGTGCCATCGGGTCTTCGAGAAAATCAACAACGACGAATCACGCCATCTAGTGGTCGATTTCGAAGTTCTCGACATGATCGGTCACGCGAAGATCCGACGAATGCTGATCGACTTCATCGGCCACAACGCAACCCCGGGCCTCATCATCGGCGCGGTGATGGGGGCACCGCTGATCAACAGAATCCGCAACGAGATCGTCGCCATGGGCATGGAGCCCGAGCGACTCTATAGGGCCGTCAAGCGATTCAAGGAACTGGGCGACCGCGCCGAGCACGCCAGGCGGGTACCGACCTACCGGTTCCTGAGGCGCTACGCCGGAGTGGTGACGAATCCCCGCCACCCCTACCACCTGCTGGCCAATTCGATGGTCTGGCTGTCCGAGCGGTACCCGCGGCCGCTGCTGCCGTCGGTACCCACCTGGGTCCGCGAAGTCACTCACGAGCCGGCGGCATGACCATGGCAAAGGCACACACCTACGCGACGCTCATCGTGGGAGCCGGCTTCAGCGGTCTGGGCGCGGCGATCAAGCTCGCCCAGGCCGGCGTCGACGACGTCGTCATCCTGGAGCGCAGCGACCGAGTCGGCGGAACCTGGCGCGACACAAGCTATCCCGGTGCCAGCTGCGACATTCCGTCGCTGCTGTACTCGTTCTCGTTCGTCAAGAATCCGACCTGGTCGCGGACCTACTCGCCCGCCGACGAGATCCGCAACCACCTCGAAGAGATGGCCGACCGATTCGACATCCGTCGCCACGTTCAGTTCGGGCAGGAAGTCACCGGGCTGTCCTTCGACGAGGACGCCGGCGTGTGGACCGCAACCACGGCCGCCCGCAAGCGCTTTCGGGCCCGCACGGTGATCCTTGCGTCCGGCCCGCTGCCGGATTCCAGCTTCCCCGACATCCGCGGCATCGAGACCTACCGGGGCCACAAGATTCACAGCGCCCACTGGGACTCCGATTACGACTTCGCCGGCAAGCGGGTGGGGGTCATCGGCACCGGTGCCAGTGCGATCCAGATCATCCCCGAACTGGTCAAGCAGGCCGAGTTCGTCAAGGTGTTCCAGCGCACGCCGGGTTGGGTGCTTCCCCGCTTCGACTTCCCGACGCCGCCCGCGGTACAGGAGGCCTTCGCCAAAGCGCCTGCGTTGCAACAGCTTGCGCGCCAGGCGCTGTATTGGGGGCACGAGGCAAGCGCGACGGCGTTGGTGTGGAACACGCCGTTGACCTCGGTGGTCGCCCGGCTGGGCAAGATGCACCTGCGCCGACAGGTCAAAGACCCATGGCTGCGCCGCCAGCTGACGCCGGACTTCACCCCCGGCTGCAAGCGGATGCTGGTGTCCAGTGACTACTACCCCGCCCTTCAACGCGACAACTGCAAGCTGATCGACTGGCCGATCGCGACGCTCAGCCCGGTCGGTCTACGCACCAGCGATGGCATCGAACACCACTTGGATTGCCTGGTGTTCGCCACCGGCTACGACGTGCATCTGACGGGTCCGCCGTTCCCGGTCACCGGTTTGGGTGGACGTTCGCTGAGCGCCGAATGGGCCGATGGCGCACAGGCTTACAAGAGCGCCAGCGCGCACGGTTACCCGAACCTGTTCTTCATGACAGGCCCGAACTCCGGGCCCGGTCACAATTCGCTGCTGGTCTACATCGAAGGGCAACTCGACTACGCCGTCCGTGGCATCACGACCATTCTGGAGGGCGACCTGCGTTACCTCGACGTTCGCCAGGACGTACAGCGCCGCTATAACGAACGCATTCAGCGGCGGCTAACCAAGACGACCTGGATGTCGGGTTGCAGCAGTTGGTATTTGACCAAGGACGGACGCAACGTCTCGATGTACCCCGGGTTTGCCACGCAGTATCTTCGTCAGATGCGGGATTTCCGGTACCAGGACTATCAGGCGGTGGCACATCACGCGAAGGCACAGGCCACCGCGTCGGCCTGAGATGCCGTACTGACATGGCCACCGAACGCGCCGCGCGGCCCGAACCCGGCACCATCGCCAGCGTGCTGCACAACGTGCGGCGCGCACCCAAACGGGTTCGGCGCCAATCGCGGGAATACCGCCAACTCATCGAGGGGGCGGTGTCACAGCTCTTCGATGCGGCGGCCCGGCACCCGCACGGCACGGCAAACTCCGGCGAATACCGGATCGACGACCTGGCCCGGCTGGCCGGTACCACCACCCGCAACATCCGCGTCTACCGCGACCGCGGGCTGCTGCCGCCACCCCTGCGAGTGGGCCGCATCGCGCTGTTCAACGACACCCACCTGACCCGGCTGCGGCTCATCACCTCGATGCTCGACCGCGGGTACAACATCGCACACGTGCGAGAAATGCTCAGCGCGTGGGAAGAAGGCAAGAACCTCGGCGACGTGCTGGGCCTCGAGACCGCGATCGTCGGCGCCTGGACCACCGAAAAGCCGGAAACGATGACGCTGGCCGACGCCCGGCGACTGGTCGACGACCCCGACGCGTTCGAACGCCTGGTGGCGCTGCAGGTGATCCGGATCGACGGGACGCAAGCCACCGTCACCCGCCCGAAGCTCATCGAAGCCTTCAACGAAATACGCGGCTATGGCGTCGAGATCGACAAGCTCATCGACCTCCACGAGCAGATCGTCCCGGAGATCGACAAGATCAGCGACATGCTGGTGCGTGCCGGGGCCGAACACGTGCTGGATCGCATCAAGCCCGGTGAACCGCTGCCGGCCGACGCCGAAATCGCCGAGCTGATCACCATGCTGGTGCGCTTCCGAACGCAAGCCGTGGCGACCGTCACCGCCACGCTCGCCTCGTCGATCGAATCCAGTATCGAATCGCTCGTCGGCCGCATCTTGGCCGACTACCTGGAATCGAGCTCCTCGGCCTGAGCACGTGGCTGTCAAGCCACGCTAAAGCTCTTGGCGCGCAATCAGATACGGCGCGAGTGTGGAGAGCTTTTCGCAGGTCTCTTCGAACTCGCGGTCGGGTGTGGACTCCCCGATGATGCCCGCACCTGCCCGCAGCCAGGTCCTGCGGTCGTGTTCGTAGGCTGCCCGCAGCGTCAGCGCCGCATCAAGCCCACCGTCGGCTGAAAACATGACGACCGCACCCGAATACAGGCCGCGAGGCCCCTCGTCGAGGCGCATGATCGCTTCTACCCCATTCGCTTTCGGAATGCCCGATGCGGTGACGGCCGGGAACAGTGCTTCGAGCGCATCCATCCGGTCATTTCCCGTACCCAGCTGACCGCTGACCGTGGAGCCGAGGTGCTGCACGCTCCCCCGTTCCCGCACCGTCATGAAATCGGTGACGACGGCGGTGCCCGGCTCGGCGATCTCGGCCATTTCCTGCAGCGAGCTTCGCACTGAAATAGCGTGCTCGACAATCTCTTTGGAATTGGACTCCAGGTCGTCGCGCGCCTGGCGGTCACGGACCTCGCCATGGCCGAGCGCACGGGTGCCCGCCAACGGTTCGGTTACCACGAGCCCGTCGCGATGGACCGCGGCGACCAGTTCGGGGCTATAACCGACGGCGCGAATGCCACCCAGCCGCAGCAGGAACGACCGCACCGGGGTGTTGTGCCGTCGGGCCAGCCGATAGGTGGACGGGAAATCAAGCGGGAAAGGCACTTCGAGGGACCGGGAAAGGATCACCTTGTGGTAGCGGCCCGCGGCGATCTCGCCGACGGCCGACGCCACCCGATCACGATAGGCGGACGGGTCAGCCCCCACGTCGACCGCCGAGGCGACGCGCACGTCGGGCACTCCGGCGGCCAGCACGCCCAGCACTTCGTCCCGGTGGCTCGCCGACGCACCGAACAGCCGGACCTCCTCCCGGGTCACCACGATGCGGCCACGCGGCCAAAACACCCGGGCCAGTGCGGTTCCCGGTGCCAGGCGCTGCTGCAGCCCGTAGCGGTACACGCCGAATTCGAAGGCGATCCAGCCGAAGAGCTGGTCGGTTTCCAGCAACAGCCGGTCGATGGCCTCGCCGAGAACCGGCCCGGGCCTGCCCGACCATTGTTGGCTTCGGGTCACGCCGTCGCGGCTCACTCGCAGCTCGTCGCTGTCCAGCTCGATCATGGCGCGTATGCCCGTGGCCAGCACCCATTCACCGCCGCGCTCGTAGAGCAGATACTCTTCGCCGGCGCGCTCGGACAGTTTCGCGACGAGCTCGGCCGCAAGATCGGCCGGATCGATATGCAAGGGGAGCGGAATCGACGGCGACTCAGAGCCGGCGGAACTTGTCTCGACGCTGACCTCGGTCACGGTTAGTAAATGTAGCCTAACCTATGTAGCCACGCGCAACCGATCCCCCGAACAGTGCCCCGATTGCCTGAGTTCTGCCCGCCCAGATGCGAGCGGCTGTGCGGATCGCGACTCCGAGTGTTTCCCAGTCGTTTACATCGCCGCCGCACAATAAGCGGCTTCGACAGCCAGACTTTTCTTAGCTCAATTCCAAACGCAGAGCGAATTAACTCCACAGTAAATGCACAGTATTCTCACACCAAACTGGTGGCGTCCGAGGGCCGAAAACAAGAGAACTCTTGCCGGGTTGATTTCGTCTTGACCTGCGTTTTGGCGACCGTGGGCAGGCGATGAAGGCGTCGTTGCCCGGCGCGTGTTCGAGTGGCGACCAGTCAGCGGCGGGGATAAATTCTTGACGGTCGTCGCGATGTTTCGTGGTTGCTCCGCTTGCGGACGGTGCTTCCCCAGATCAGCGCTCTAACCAACGGAGGCATCGATGCTGCAGGAGTTCTGGCACAACTTCACCCATAACCTGTTCAAACCGCTACTGCTGTTCTTTTACTTCGGGTTCCTGATTCCCATTCTCAAAGTGCGGTTCGAGTTCCCCTACGTCATCTATCAGGGGTTGACCATGTATCTGTTGCTGGCCATCGGCTGGCACGGCGGGGAAGAACTCGCACAGGTCAGCGCATCGAGCGTCGGGGCCATCGTGGGGTTCATGGTCCTGGGCTTCGCACTGAACTGCCTGATCGGCGGCCTGGCCTACCTGGGCCTCAGCCGACTCAAATCCCTCCGAAAAGTCGATCGCGCAACCATCGCCGGCTATTACGGGTCGGATTCAGCGGGCACCTTCGCCACCTGCGTGGCCGTCCTGGCCGCGGTGAACGTCGCTTTCAACGCCTACATGCCGGTGATGCTGGCGGTGATGGAGATCCCGGGCTGCTTGGTCGCGCTGTATTTCGTGGCGCGACTTCGCCATCGGGGCATGGATTCCGCGGGCTACATGCCCGACGAGGCCGGCTACACACCGCCCGTCAAGGTCGGGGTCGGGCCCGGCACCGCCGCGCGTCCGCCGCAGGGCCAGAGCCTCGAGAGCCAGGAGGAAGCCGCCATCGAGCAGGAGCTGGAGCTCTCGCTGGAAAAGCTGGAACACGCCGATTGGGAGCCCGATCCGAGGCCTGCGCGCACCACGGGCAAGCGGGTGCCGATTTTTTCCCGGGAGCTGTTCCAGGAGGTTTTCCTCAATCCCGGCCTCGTCCTGTTGATGGGCGGCATCATCATCGGCCTGGTCAGTGGACTGCAGGGGCAGAAGGTCGTCGCCGACGACGACAAATTCTTCGTGCTGGCCTTCCAGGGGCGTGCTGTGTCTATTCCTGCTCGAGATGGGAATGACGGCGTCGCGCAAGTTGAAGGACCTTCGCAGCGCGGGTCCCGGTTTCATCGTCTTCGGCCTGGTGGCGCCGAATGTCTTTGCGACACTGGGCATCATCGTCGCCTGCAGCTACGCATCGCTGACCCACACCGACTTCAAGACCGGGACATACGTGTTATTCGCCGTTCTGTGCGGCGCGGCGTCCTACATCGCGGTCCCCGCGGTGCAGCGCCTGGCGATCCCCGAGGCGAGCCCGACGCTACCGCTAGCCGCATCCCTGGGCCTGACGTTCTCCTACAACGTCACCGTGGGGATCCCGCTTTACATCGAGATAGCCCGCGCCTTCGAGCACTGGTTCGGCGTCTGACCGCACGGACAACGCCGCTAGGCCAACAGCGTTCGCACCACCGCGTCGGCCAGCAGCCGTCCCCGCGGAGTCAGGACCAGCCTCTCACCGTCGGACACCAACAACCCGTCGGCAACCACACCCTGGGCGCGGCCGCGCTCGGCAGCGCTCAGCAGGTCAATTGGAAGGCCTTGACGCAGCCGGGTTTTCAGTAACACGTCCTCGGTGTGCAAGGTGTCGGCGTCGAGCTGCTCGAACCCGGCCACCGGCAGCGCCGCGGCGCCCAACCTCTCCGCATAAGCGTTGGGGTGCTTGACGTTCCACCAACGCGTCGTACCGACGTACCCGTGTGCGCCCGGCCCAGCGCCCCACCACTGGCCGCCGTCCCAATAGCCGAGATTGTGCCGGCACTCACCGCCGGGCCGCGACCAGTTGGACACCTCGTACCAGGACAGTCCCGCCTGCGACAGCCGCGCATCCACCAATTCGTAGCGATGCGCCAACACGTCGTCATCCGGTGCGGCCAGTTCGCCGCGCCGGACTCGCCGAGCCAGAGCGGTGCCGTCCTCGACCACCAGCGCATAGGCGGACACGTGATCCACGCCGGTCTCGACGGCGGTATCGACCGAGCGCAACAGGTCGTCGTCGGACTCCCCCGGAGTCCCGTAGATCAAATCGAGGCTGACATGCCCGAATCCCGCGGCCAGCGCCTCGCGGGCCGCGGCTGCTGACCGGTTCGGCGTGTGGATGCGGTCAAGGACACCCAGCACGTGCGGCGCCACCGACTGCATCCCCAGCGATACCCGGGTGTAGCCGGCCGCTCGGATGGCGTCGAAGAAATCGGGCCATGCCGACTCGGGATTGGCCTCGGTGGTGACCTCAACATCCGGAGCCAACGTGAAGTGCTGACGCACCATGCCCAGCAGCGTCGCCATCCGCGGTCCCCCGAGCAGCGAAGGCGTCCCGCCACCGACGAACACCGTATTCACCGGCGGCGCCTGCAATCTCGCGGCGGCCAGTTCCAGTTCCGCCCCCAGCGCGCTGAGCCAGGCGTCCGGATTCACGCCACCCAGCTCGGCCGGGGTGTAAGTATTGAAATCGCAGTAGCCGCAACGTGTTACGCAGAACGGGACATGCACGTAAATCCCAAACGGCCGCCCGGCGACCACCCCGATGTCGGGCAGGTCGACCGGCTTCTCGCGAATGGCCATGCCAAATGATCCCACGACGAACGTGTCGGCCCCGGGCCGTCGGTTCGGCTGCGGCACCCGCCGCCCTCAGCGAAGGATCGGATTGAAGGGTATGCGAGTGCGATTTACCAGAATTGCACGGTATTTTTAATCACCGTGAGCCGAGATTTGACCTGCTCGCACGGCCCTTCGGCATCCATGGCACAATGGTGGCGTGACTGTCGCCCAGCCCAGCCCGCACATGGTGCTCGTGGCGCGACGGCACATTGATCTCAAGCGCGTCTGCAGCTGTATCTGTCTGCCTTGACGTGGTAGACCCAGCCCCCTGTGTCTCCAGCTGGCCGAGGTTCCGCGCCGCCCAAAAGTGCCGGTGAACTGTGCTGGCCGCGCTGGCGATCTTGTTGAAGGAGAGAACTTCCGATGACCACCGCCCGACCCGCGAAGGCCCGTAACGAGGGCCAATGGGCACTGGGGAATCGTGAGCCGCTGAACCCGAACGAAGAGATGAAGCAGGCCGGCGCCCCGCTGGACGTGCGGGAGCGCATCGAGACGATCTATGCCCGCGACGGCTTCGACAGCATCGACAAGAGCGACCTGCGCGGGCGCTTCCGCTGGTGGGGCCTCTACACCCAGCGCGAACAGGGCTACGACGGCACGTTCACCGGCGACGACAACGCCGAATTGCTGGAGGCGAAGTACTTCATGATGCGGGTGCGCTGCGACGGCGGCGCGCTCTCGGCGGCCGCGCTGCGCACTGTGGGCCAAATCTCCACCGAATTCGCCCGCGACACCGCCGACATCACCGACCGCGAGAATGTGCAGTACCACTGGATCGAGGTCCAGAACGTCCCCGAAATCTGGCGGCGGCTGACCGAGGTCGGGCTGCAGACCGCCGAGGCGTGCGGTGACTGCCCCCGGGTGATCCTGGGCTCACCGCTGGCCGGGGAGTCGCTCGACGAAGTGCTCGACCCCAGCTGGGCGATCGAGGAGATCGCGCGCCGCTACATCGGCCAGCCCGACTTCGCCGACCTGCCGCGCAAGTACAAGACCGCGATCTCGGGCCTGCAGGATGTGGTGCACGAGGTCAACGACATCGCGTTCATCGGCGTCAACCACCCCGAGCACGGCCCCGGGCTGGACCTGTGGGTCGGTGGCGGGCTGTCGACCAACCCGATGCTGGCCCAGCGGGTCGGCGCCTGGGTGCCGCTCGAAGACGTGCCCGACGTGTGGAACGCGGTCACCTCGATCTTCCGCGACTACGGCTACCGACGACTGCGGTCCAAGGCGCGGCTGAAGTTCCTCATCAAGGACTGGGGCATCGAGAAATTCCGCGAAGTCCTCGAAACCGAGTACCTCAAGCGTCCGCTGATCGACGGCCCGGCTCCCGAGCCGCTGAAGCGCCCGATCGACCACGTCGGCGTGCAGCGGCTCAAGAACGGGCTCAACGCGGTGGGCGTCGCCTCGATCGCGGGACGGGTGTCGGGCACCATCCTCACCGCCGTGGCCGACCTCGCCGAGGGGGCCGGGTCGGACCGGATCCGGCTCACCCCGTACCAGAAGCTGGTCATCCTCGACGTGCCCGACGACAAGCTCGACGAGCTGATCGCGGGCCTCGAGGCGCTCGGCATGCACACTCAGCCGTCACATTGGCGCCGGAATGTGATGGCGTGCACAGGGATTGAGTTCTGCAAGTTGTCCTTCGCCGAAACCCGGGTCAAGGCGCAGTCTTTGGTGCCCGACTTGGAGCGCCGCCTCGCGGACGTCAACGAGCAACTCGACGTGCCGATCACCGTCAACCTCAACGGTTGCCCCAATTCGTGTGCGCGCATTCAGGTCGCCGACATCGGGCTCAAGGGCCAAATGGTCGACGACGGAAACGGCGGCTCCGTCGAGGCTTTCCAGGTGCACCTGGGCGGAAGCCTGGGCCTGGACAGCGGGTTCGGCCGAAAGCTGCGCCAGCACAAGGTCACCAGCGACGAGCTCGGCGACTACATCGAGCGGGTAACACGCAACTTCCTGAAATATCGCGGTGAGGGTGAACGTTTCGCACAGTGGGCTATGAGGGCAGACGAGGACGATTTGCGATGAGCGAACGAACGACCAGGCTTCCGGAAGCCGAGCTGCGCGCGCTTGCCGCTCGCGGCGCGGCCGAGCTGGAAGGCGCCACCGCCGCCGACGTGTTGCGGTGGACTGACCAGACATTCGGCGGCGTCAATGGGCCCCGCGGCTGGGCCACCTGCAACTATGTGGTGGCCTCCAGCATGCAGGAGGCCGTGTTGATCGATCTGGCGGCCAAGGCGCGTCCGGGTGTGCCGGTAGTGTTCCTGGACACCGGATATCACTTCGTGGAGACCATCGGCACCCGGGACGCGATCGAGTCCGTGTATGACATCCGGGTGCTCAACGTCACTCCCGAGCAGAGCGTCGCCGAGCAGGACAAACTGCGGGGCAAGGATCTGTTCGCGCGCGACCCGGGAGAATGCTGCCGGCTGCGCAAGGTCGAGCCGCTCGGCAAGACGCTGCGCGGGTACTCGGCGTGGGTGACGGGGCTGCGCCGGTCGGAGACGGCGACGCGCGCCAACGCACCGGTGGTCGGCTTCGACGAGGGCTTCAAGCTGGTGAAGGTCAACCCGATGGCGACGTGGACCGACGAAGATGTGCAGAACTACATCGACGAGCACGGCGTTCTGGTCAATCCGCTTATCTACGAAGGCTATTCATCGATCGGCTGCGAGCCCTGCACGGCCAAGCCGCTGGCGGGCGCCGACCCGCGCAGCGGTCGCTGGCAGGGACGCGCCAAGACGGAATGCGGATTGCACGCCTCTTAGCTCCCGCGTGCACCCCGGCGACCTCGGCGGTTACGCCGACGTCAGCGTGTTGTCATCTTCGTCGGCCCCGTGCGCGCGGCTAGCGTCGGCGGAATCAAGGGCGATCGGCGGAACGCGGGTGGCGCGCACGTAGACGGTGTCGCCGTCGCGCAGGGCCAGCGCCTCGGCGTCGCCGCGGGTGATCTGGGCGGTGAAGAAGCCGCCGGTGGCGGCACTGGTCAGCTCGACCCGTACCTCGAAACCCAGCGTGACCACGCGGTCGACGACGGCGCGCACCACCCCGACGGAATCGGCGGTGCCGTCCCCGCCGGCGATCGCCATCTGGGGGTTGCGACCCACCCGGATGTCGTGCGGGCGTACCAGGGTGCCGTTCAGGGTGGAGACCGCACCGAGGAACGACATCACGAACGCGTTCGCCGGGGTGTCATAGACGTCGGTCGGTGAACCGATCTGCTCGATGCGGCCCTGGTTGAGCACCGCGATGCGGTCGGCGACGTCCAATGCCTCGGCCTGGTCGTGGGTCACCAGCACCGTGGTCACGTGCACCTCGTCGTGCAGGCGCCGCAACCACGCTCGCAGGTCCTCGCGCACCTTGGCGTCCAGCGCTCCGAACGGCTCGTCGAGCAGCAGCACCTGCGGATCGACGGCCAGCGCCCGCGCCAGTGCCATCCGCTGGCGCTGACCGCCGGACAGCTGGTTGGGGTAACGGGCCGCAAGCCCGCTCAGTCCAACCACTTCCAGCAGATTGTCGACTTTGGCTTTGATCTCGGCCTTGGGTCGCTTGCGGACCTTGAGCCCGTAGGCCACGTTGTCGCGGACCGTCAAGTGCTTGAACGCCGCGTAGTGCTGGAACACGAATCCGATGCCGCGGCGCTGGGGGGGCACCCGGGTCACGTCGCGGCCGTAGATGGTGACGGTTCCGGTGTCGGGCTGGTCGAGGCCGGCGATGGTACGCAGCAGGGTCGACTTTCCCGAACCGCTGGGACCCAGCAAGGCCGTCAGCGAGCCGGTGGGCACGACGAAGTCGACGTGGTCCAGGGCGACGTAATCGCCATAGCGTTTGTTGGCATCACGCACGATGATGGCGAGGTCGTCGCGGTTGGAGCCGGCGTCGGTCACGGTCATTCCCCTCGTCATGCCTGTCTGGCCGCTCGTGTGCGGCGCGCGTCGAGCACCACCTGGAAAACCAACACCAGCACGGCGACTCCCATCAGCAGCGTGGACAGCGCATAGGCGCCGTACTCCGCGCCGCGGTTGTAGCGGTCGGAGACGAGCAGCGTCAGTGTCTGCGACTTCCCGGGCAGGTTCGAGGACACCATGAGCACTGCGCCGTATTCCCCGAGCGTACGTGCGATAGTCAACACGATGCCGTAGGTCAGGCCCCACCGGATGGACGGCAAGGTGATCCGCCAGAAGGTCTGCCACCACCCCGAACCCAGGGTGGCCGCCGCCTCCTCCTGGTCGGTTCCCAGCTCGTGCAGCACCGGCTCGACTTCGCGAACCACGAAAGGAAGCGTGACGAAGATGCTGGCGAGCACGATTCCGGGCAGGCCGAAGATGATCTTGAACCCGAGGTCTTGCTCCACGAACCCCAGCGCACCGGCCGACCCCCACAACACGATCAACGCGACGCCCACGATGACGGGCGAGACGGCGAACGGCAGGTCGATGACGGCCTGCAGCACGCCCTTACCACGAAACCTGTTGCGCGCGAGCACCAATGCCGTGGGAATGCCGAAGACGACGTTGAGGGGCACCACGATGGCGACCACGAGCAGCGTCAGATTCAGCGCCGATATCGCGGCGGGGGTGCTCACCCAGGCGTAAAACTGGCCGAGCCCGGGCGCAAACGTGCGCCACAGGATCAACGCCACCGGGACGACCAGCAGGACGAAGATGTATCCGAGGGCGATGAACCGCAACCAATAGCGCACTCCCGCAGACGATGTCATGCGGACAGCTCCTCTCGCTTGGCCGCGTGCCCGCCCACGATCCGCAGGATGAGCAGCACGACAAACGAAATGGCCAACAGCACAATCGATATCGCGGCGGCGCCGGTGCGGTCGTCGTTCTCGATCAGGGTGCGTATCCACTGCGACGACACTTCGGTCTTGCCCGGCACCGCACCCCCGATGAGAACCACGGATCCGAATTCGCCGATGGCCCGGGAGAATGCCAGGCCCGCACCGGACAACAACGCGGGCAGCAGCGACGGCAGCACCACGGAGGTGAAGATCTTCGGGCCGCTGGCACCGAGCGACGCCGCGGCCTCCTCGGTTTCGCGATCCAATTCCAAGAGCACCGGCTGGACGGCGCGCACCACGAACGGCAGGGTGACGAAGGCCAGCGCCACCGTCACACCCCATGACGTGTGCTGCAGGTGCAGGCCGACCGGGCTGTTGTTGCCGTACAACGCCAGCATCACCAGGCTGGCGACGATCGTGGGCAGCGCGAACGGCAGATCGATGATCGCGTCGACCAGCCGCTTGCCCGGAAAGTCGTCACGCACCAGCACCCAGGCGATGACCAGGCCGAAGACCAGGTTGAGCACGGTCACCCCGGCCGAGATCGTCAGGGTCACCCGGAACGACTCGACCGCGGCGTTCGAGGAGACCGCGAGCCAGAAGGCGTGCCAGCCGCCACCGGCGGATTGCCAGGCGATGGCCGCCAGCGGCAGCAGCACGATCACCGACAGCCACACCGTGGCCGCTCCGACCCGAAGGGCGGTGGTCCCGCGGCCGCGCCCGGGAAGCGGTCCCGGTGGTGCGTCACCGCTGAGCTCGGGCCGGATCGCCAGCGGGTCCGGCGTGATGGCCGTCATCCGGTCGCCTTCGTGTAGATCTTGGTGATGCTGCCGCTGTTCTTGTCGAACAGCTGCGGATCCGCCGTGGTCCAGCCGCCCAGGTCGGCGATGGTCCACAGTTTCGCCGGTACCGGGTACTGGTTTCGGAAATCGGCGGCGACGGCCGGATCGACCGGACGGAAACCGGCCTGCGCCCAGACCTTTTGGGCCGCGGCGGTGTATTGGAAGTTCTTGAAGGCGACGGCGGCGTCCAGGTGCGGGCTGGTGTTGACCACGGCCACCGGGTTGTCGATCTTGAAGGTCTGCGCCAGATTGATGTGTTCGACCGGCTTTCCCGCCCGCTCCGTGGCGATGGCCTCGTTCTCGTAGCTGATCAATACATCACCGCTGCCCTGGACGAAAACATCGGTGGCTTCGCGCCCAGATCCGGGGCGCAGTTTGACGTGTTCGGTCACCAGCTTCTTGATGAAATCCACGCCGGCATCACTATGGGCGCCCCCTTCGCTCTTGACGGCGTACGGCGCGAGCAGATTCCACTTGGCCGATCCGGAACTCAGTGGGCTCGGGGTGATGACCTCGACGCCCGGCCGCAACAGGTCATCCCAATCCTTGATGTTCTTCGGATTGCCCTTTCGCACCACCAGTGTGACAACCGAGCCGAACGGAATTCCCTTGGTGGCGTCGACATTCCAGTCCTTGGAAACCTTGCCGGCCTTCACAAGACGAGCGATGTCGGGTTCGACGGAGAAGTTCACGACGTCGGCCGGCTTGCCGTCGACGACGCCGCGGGACTGGTCGCCGGATGCCCCATAGGAAGTGACGACTTGCACGCCCTTTCCCTCATCGGAGGCATTGAACGCCGGAATTATCTTGCTCCACCCCGGTTCTGGGACCGAGTAGGCCACCAGGGTGATGCTGGTGCGCGCGTTGGCCAGCCCGCCGCCACCGACGGCATCACTGGCACCGCCGTGGCATCCGGCGATGAGGCCGGCAAGCAGGGCAAGGGCGAGGACGGGCCGCCACTGTGTTGCGGTCCTGATGTCCATTGAGGGCCTTCCGATGCGGAACGTAGGGGATTTCGGTCCCGTTTCTGCGGATAGGCACCTAGAACTTCAGGAGAATTCGATAACTCCAGACCAGACCGCGTACGGGTTTGGGAGTCAGCGACAACAGTGCACGAAGGGATAGCAGCCCGGAATGCCGAATGCCACGCGCATGGCGGGAAGCCTAACAGGAATTGACGTTGCCGCCACCGCGACGGGGGGCGACCGGGCCACGGCCCCTAGTGGTGCACCAGGTGGGTGACCAACCACGTGACGAGCACCAGCGCCACCAGGATGCCAAGGATCAGCGTCACGTGTGATCGAGGCATGCGCGTTACTCGGGCGCCCCGTCGGCGTGGCGGGCGCGGCGCATCAGTTCGATACCCTTGCCGAGTAGGCCATCCAACGCGGCCGCCACCGCGTAGGCCACCACCAGCACGATCGGCATGACCACCATGGCCTGCACTACGAAAGGAAGCCCCGAAAGCCAAAGCTCGTTGCCGTCCCACCAATTGAGGAACGCGTTCACGGGGCCCACCTTATTCGGCCCGGCTGCCGAAGACCAATGCGCGAAAGGTCGGCGCACGACTGCCCCGGCGCGCGCCACGCCACCTCGCCGAAAGGTTGGACGCGCGATCACTGAGCAGCGATGATGTCCAGATGGTTCTGCATGCCCAACCCGAAGACCAGCCGACCGACACCGCGCCCGAGGACGCGTTTCCCGCGGCCGCGTCGGCGGCGTCTTCGTCGATCGACTTGCGCACGGCCGGGCCGCTCGCTCCCAGTGCGGCCCTGCGGAATCCGTTTCCGCCGATCGCCGACTACGCATTCCTGTCGGACTGGGAAACCACCTGCCTGATCTCGCCGGCCGGGTCGGTGGAATGGCTGTGCGTGCCGCGGCCGGACTCCCCCAGCGTGTTCGGCGCGATCTTGGACCGCAGCGCCGGCCACTTCCGGCTGGGGCCGTACGGCGTCTCGGTGCCCTCGGCCCGCCGCTACCTTCCCGGCAGCCTCATCATGGAGACCACCTGGCAGACCCACACCGGGTGGCTGATCGTGCGTGACGCGCTGGTCATGGGGCCCTGGCACGACCTGGAGCGGCGGTCGCGGACCCATCGCCGCACGCCGATGGACTGGGATGCCGAGCACATCCTGCTGCGCACCGTGCGTTGCGTCAGCGGCACCGTCGAATTGATGATGAGCTGCGAGCCGGCGTTCGACTACCACCGCGTCGGCGCCGCCTGGGAGTACTCGGCCAACGCGTATGGCGAGGCCGTCGCGCGCGCCACCAAGGATCCCGACGCCCACCCGACGATGCGGCTCACGAGCAATCTGCGTATTGGGCTCGAAGGCCGGGAGGCCCGCGCGCGCACCCGGATGAAAGAGGGCGACGACGTGTTCGTCGCGCTGAGCTGGACCAAGCACCCGGCGCCGCAGACCTACCAAGAGGCCGCCGAGAAAATGTGGCAGACCACCGAGTGTTGGCGGCAGTGGATCAACATCGGTAACTTCCCCGACCACCCGTGGCGCGCGTACCTGCAGCGCAGCGCGCTGACGCTGAAGGGCCTGACCTATTCGCCCACCGGTGCGCTGCTGGCGGCCAGCACCACGTCGCTGCCGGAAACGCCGCAGGGCGAACGCAATTGGGATTACCGCTACGCGTGGGTGCGCGACTCGACATTCGCGTTGTGGGGTCTGTACACGCTGGGGCTCGACCGCGAGGCCGACGACTTCTTCGCGTTCATCGCCGACGTCTCCGGCGCGAACCACAACGAGCGGCACCCGCTGCAGGTCATGTACGGCGTGGGTGGCGAACGCAGCCTGGTCGAAGAAGAGCTGCATCACCTATCGGGCTACGACCACGCCCGACCGGTGCGAATCGGCAACGGCGCCTACGACCAGATCCAGCACGATATCTGGGGCTCCATCCTGGATTCCTTCTACCTGCACGCCAAGTCGCGCGAGCAGGTCCCGGAGACGTTGTGGCCGGTGCTGAAGAAGCAGGTGGAGGAGGCGATCAAGCACTGGCGCGAGCCGGACCGCGGCATCTGGGAGGTGCGCGGGGAACCGCAGCACTTCACGTCGTCGAAGGTGATGTGCTGGGTGGCGCTCGACCGCGGAGCCAAGCTGGCCGAGCGGCAGGGCGAGAAGAGCTATGCCCAGCAGTGGCGGGCGATCGCCGAGGAGATCAAGAACGACATCCTGCAACACGGCGTGGACTCGCGCGGGGTCTTCACCCAGCGCTACGGCAGTGACGCGCTGGACGCCTCGCTGCTGTTGGTGGTGCTGACGCGGTTCCTGCCACCGGATGACCCGCGGGTGCGCAACACCGTCTTGGCGATCGCCGACGAGCTCACCCAGGAAGGCCTGGTGCTGCGCTACCGGGTCGAGGAGACCGACGATGGGCTGTCCGGCGAAGAGGGCACCTTCACGATCTGCTCGTTCTGGCTGGTGTCGGCGCTGGTCGAGATCGGTGAGGTGCGGCGCGCCAAACGCCTGTGTGAGCGGCTGCTGTCCTACGCCAGCCCGCTGCACCTCTACGCCGAGGAGATCGAGCCGCGCACCGGCCGGCAGCTGGGCAACTTCCCGCAGGCGTTCACCCACCTGGCGCTGATCAACGCAGTGGTGCACGTCATTCGCGCCGAGGAGGAAGCCGACGGCTCCGGGATGTTCCAGCCGGCGAACGCTCCGATGTGACGTGGCGATCGCAAGCGCGGCGTGAGCCGGGCGAAGCGGGTCGCCACCATCAGACCCCGCAGCGCGTCAGCCGCGGCTGCTGAGCTTGTCCATGAGCGCGTGGGTGAGGTCGACGGCCGTCGAGTTGATATCGGCGTTCCCCGCGTCTGCCGGGGTATAGATCGGAATGAAGTCGACGGTGACCTCGACCAGGTAAGGCCCCTTGACGCCGAGGGCCCGCGCGGTGGGGATTGCGTTCAAACCCCCGTGTGGGCCGGACCCCATCGAAACGGTAGCCGCGACAACGGAATCCCGGACGCGTACGTCGGAGATGGCGTCCGAACCCCATATGTCGATGGGCTCGACGGTCAGCGTGGTGCCGTCGCACTTCTGCCACTGCGCGGTGAATTTGGCGAACAACGCGCTGGCGTCCTCGGTCGTGCGCAACGCCACGATGCCTTCCTGGATGCTGTCGACCTTCACGGAATCACCCTTGTGCACCCACATTTCGGCGGCAGTGTCTTGGATCGGCGCTGAACCATAGGTGCCCCGCTGCATCAGGTGAACGACTCCGATGCAGTCGGCGGGCTGGCCGTTGTCCCAGTTGCTTCCCAACTTGTCCGTGCCCCCGAACTCCGAGTAGTGCGGGTAGGGCTGAAACGGCTGACCGAGCAGCCTTGCCAGCGCGGTGCCGTCGAACAAGGCCCGCTTGATGGCCGGCACCCGCCCCGCGTCCGGCGCCAGAGTGGCTGTGCCAGAAGTGGTTTTGGTGCACCCGCTCGCCAGCAGCACCGCAACCAAAGCGGCCAGCGGGCGCCCGCTGCTTGTCACTTCGTTCCTTGCCTCCCCGGCGCGACGTCAGCCCAGCGCGCTGACTTTGTCCATCAGGGCGTGCGCCACGTCGATCGCGCTGGAGTTGATGTCCGCCGATCCCGGGTCAGAGGACCGGCGTCCGCCGAAGAACACCACCTGCACCTCGACGAGGCAGTTCGACCGGATGCCGATGGCGCGTGCCTGCGGGGTCGGTCGCAGGGGCGGCATGTTGGGCAGTATGGATGTCGCGGTTTTGGTTGCCGCGACGGTGGATTCGGTGGCGCGGACATCGCTGATGACGTTCGTGGTGCTGATCGGACCGGACTGTTCCGACGTCGTCATGCCGTTGCACTGCTGCCACTGCCCCGAGAACTGAGCGAACAGCGCCCGGGCCTGCGTGGCCGACGGAAGCGTGACCACGCCCTCCTCGACCACGATCACCTGCGCCGGTTGGCCGTTGTTCCACCACGACTCCGACGCAACATCTTTCACGTCGGCCGACCGGTACACGCCCTGCTGCAACATCGCCGTCACCCCCAGGCAGCCGGCCTGCGTTGTCGATCGCTTGACCTGATAAAGCTTTTCGGGCCCGCCGAATGAGGCCGGATCACGCGCCACGAAGGTCTGATCGAGCATCCGCGACAGCGTCGCGCCGTCGAGGAGCACCTGCTTGACCGTCGCGCCGCTGAGCGGTGCCGGCTTCAGGTTCGCCGCCGGCTTCGCCGTGCCGGCCACGACGTCACCGCAGCCCGTCGCCACTGCGGCGACGGCCATCAGCACCGTCGCCATTCCCCGCATTCGCATGGTTATTTCTTGCCCTTGTCCCCCGCGGCGTCGGCGGAAAGCGCCGCGACGAACGCCTCCTGTGGCACATCGACGCGCCCGATGGTCTTCATCCGCTTCTTGCCTTCCTTCTGCTTTTCCAGAAGCTTGCGTTTACGGGTGATGTCGCCGCCGTAGCACTTGGACAACACGTCCTTGCGGATCGCGCGGATGTTCTCGCGCGCAATGATTTTCGATCCGATGGCGGCCTGGACGGGCACCTCGAACTGCTGGCGCGGGATGAGCTCTTTGAGCTTGGTGGTCATCTTGTTGCCGTAGGCCGATGCCCCGTCCTTATGAACGATCGCGCTGAACGCGTCGACCGCCTCGCCCTGCAACAGGATGTCGACCTTGACCAGTTGAGCCTCTTGCTCGCCGGCCTCCTCGTAGTCGAGGCTGGCGTAGCCCCGGGTGCGCGACTTCAGCGAGTCGAAGAAGTCGAAGATGATCTCGCCCAACGGCATGGTGTAGCGCAACTCGACCCGTTCGGGTGACAGGTAATCCATGCCGCCCAGCTCGCCGCGACGCGACTGGCACAGTTCCATGATGGTGCCGATGAATTCGCTGGGGGCGATGATCGTGGTCTTGACCACCGGCTCGTATACCTCGCGGATCTTGCCCTCCGGCCAGTCCGACGGGTTGGTCACCCAGATCTCGGTGCTGTCCTCCTTGATCACGCGATAGACCACGTTGGGCGACGTCGAGATCAGGTCCAGATTGAACTCGCGCTCCAGGCGCTCACGGGTGATCTCCATGTGCAGCAGACCCAAGAAGCCGCAACGGAATCCAAAGCCCAGCGCCACCGATGTCTCCGGCTCGTAGGTCAGGGCGGCGTCGTTGAGTTGCAGGCGGTCCAGGGCGTCGCGCAGAACCGGGTAGTCCGAACCGTCCACCGGATACAGGCCTGAGTAGACCATCGGCTTGGGTTCGCGGTATCCGGTCAGCGCTTCGGCGGCACCGTGGCGTGCCGTCGTCACGGTGTCACCCACCTTGGATTGGCGGACGTCTTTGACGCCGGTGATGAGGTAACCCACTTCCCCCACGCCCAGGCCGTCGCTGGCCTTCGGCTCCGGCGAGACGATGCCGACCTCGAGCAGTTCGTGGGTGGCGCCGGTGGACATCATCGCGATGCGCTCGCGCGGGGTGATCTTGCCGTCGACCACCCGGACGTAGGTCACCACACCGCGGTAGATGTCGTAGACGGAGTCGAAGATCATGGCGCGCAGCGGCGCGTCGGCCTCACCCTGCGGGGGTGGCACCTCGCGCACCACGTGATCGAGCAGGTCGGCGACGCCGTCTCCGGTCTTGCCGGAGACCCGCAGCACGTCGCCCGGCTCGCAACCGATGATGTGGGCGATCTCGGCGGCGTAGCGATCCGGGTCGGCCGCCGGCAGGTCGATCTTGTTCAGCACCGGAATGATGTGCAGGTCGCGGTCCAGCGCCAAGTAGAGGTTGGCGAGGGTCTGCGCCTCGATGCCCTGTGCGGCGTCGACCAGCAGCACCGCGCCCTCGCATGCCTCCAGCGCGCGCGACACCTCGTAGGTGAAGTCGACGTGGCCGGGGGTGTCGATCAGGTGCAGCACGTAATCTTTTCCGGCGTCGGGGCCGCCGGTGACTTTCCACGGCAGGCGCACGTTCTGGGCCTTGATGGTGATCCCCCGCTCGCGCTCGATGTCCATCCGGTCCAGATACTGGGCGCGCATCGACCGCTCGTCGACGACGCCGGTGAGCTGGAGCATCCGGTCGGCGAGCGTGGACTTGCCGTGGTCGATGTGGGCGATGATGCAGAAGTTCCGAATCTGCGCCGGCGCTGTGAAGGTCTTGTCGGCGAAACTGCTGATGGGAATCTCCTGGTGCGTGCAAGCTTGACGGGGTGCTTTGCCGCCGTTTCTAAGGCGGTTCGCGGGTATGTCCAGCGTATCCAGACCGGGCCGCGCTGACCTACTTGGACACAATCGCACCCCGCCCCTCGCGTCTATGCTGCGAATATGGCGTCCCCCCGGAAATCCCAGTGGAAGACGTTTCAGCGGTTCGCCGAGAATCTGGTGTTCAACAACGCCCCTCGCCTGGCCCGGCAGGTGCAGAATTCCCAAACCGTGCTGCGTGAGCTGCAGCAGGCGGTGCGGATCACCGCGAACGTGATCGCCGCGGTGTCGCCGGCACCCGCCGATACGCCCGTCACCGGCCGGCCGGTGACCAACGCCAGCCTGCCGACCGCGCAGCGGGCCCGCAAGCTGGTGTACGCGCCGAGCCTGGACGGCCGGGCCGATCCGGGCGAGATCGTCTGGACGTGGGTGGTCTACGAGGACGACCCCACCCGGGGCAAGGACCGCCCCGTCCTGGTGGTGGGACGGGACCGCAGCGTCTTGCTGGGGTTGATGGTGTCCAGCCAGGAGCGTCACGCCGCGGATCACGACTGGGTTGGAATCGGTTCTGGCCCTTGGGATTACGAGGGCAGACGAAGTTGGGTCCGGCTGGACCGGGTGCTCGACGTGCCCGAAGAGGGCATTCGGCGTGAAGGAGCCATCCTGGATCGCGAGATCTTCGATGTGGTCGCCGCGCGGCTGCGTGCCGAGTACTCCTGGCGCTAGTGCGCCGCCGAGCGTGCACTCAGGGCGTTAGTGCGCCGCCGAGCGTGCATTCAGGGCGAGAAAACGCCGAGATTTTCGCCGTGAGTGCACGTTCGGCGAGTGACGCCGGCGAGCGGAGCCGCGCGAGTGGGGCCGGCCGAGTGGCGCCGCGCGAGTGGCGCCGGAGAAGCGCTCGTTCAGCCCTGGGTGATGTAGGACTGCAGCTGCCGCTGCTCTGCCTCGAGTTCTTCCAGCCGGGTCTTCACCACGTCACCGATGCTGACGATGCCGATCAGCTTCTTGCCGTCCAGGACCGGCACGTGCCGCACCCGGTTCTTGGTCATCAACACGCTGATGGCGTCGACCTCGTCGGTCTTGCTGCAGGTCGCCAGCATCGAGGTCATGATCTTGGATACCGGGCGAGACAGCACGCTGGCGCCGTGCGTATGCAGCTGGCGCACCACGTCGCGTTCCGACACGATGCCCACCACACCCTCGTCGCCGACCACCACCATGGCGCCGATGTTCTGGTCGCTCAGCCCCGCAAGCAGCTCGCGAACCGTCGCGTCCGGGTTGATGGTCACCACCGCCGCGCCCTTGTTCCGCAAGACGTCCGCTATCCGCATGGGGCCTCCAGCCGGGTTGTGATCCGCTTCACATCAGGCTACGGCTTCCTCGCGCGGCGGGAAAGCCGCCAAGAGAACCTGCAAACAGATCGTGTCCAAATCGGTGAAAGCGCCGCTGATCGGGCGATTGGACCCCTGCGGGCACGCCGGGGCTTGCAAGATAGGGCCATGATCGAGGTCACGCTGCTGGGTACCGGAAGTCCGATCCCCGATCCGAACCGCGCCGGACCCTCAACCCTGGTGCGCGCCGGAGGGCAGGCGTTCCTGGTCGATTGCGGGCGCGGCGTGCTGCAGCGCGCCGCCGCAGTAGGGGTCGGCGCGGCCGGATTGTCGGCGTTGCTACTCACCCACCTGCACAGCGACCACATCGGAGACCTCGGCGACGTGCTCATCACCCGGTGGATCAGCACTTTCACGCCCAATCCCCCGCCGCTGCCCATCATCGGACCCCCCGGCACCGCCGAGGCGGTCGCGGCGACGTTGAACGCGTTCCGCCACGACATCGGCTACCGGATCGCCCACCACCAGGACATCAGCGAGCCGCCGGCGGTGGACGTCCACGAATACACCGAGGGCCCCGTCTGGGATCGCGACGGGGTAACCATTCGCACGGCCCCCACCGACCACCGGCCGGTGTCCCCGACCATCGGCTTTCGGGTCGAATATCAGGGCGCCTCGGTGGTGCTCGCCGGTGACACCGTCCCGTGCGCCGGCCTGGACGAGCTGGCGGCAGGTGCCGACGCGCTGGTGCACACCGTTATCCGCAAGGACATCGTCGCCACCATCCCCCAGCAGCGGCTGCAGGACATCTGTGACTACCACTCGTCGGTGGAGGAAGCGGCGGCGACCGCGGCCCGGGCCGGGGTGGCCACCCTGGTGATGACGCATTACGTCCCCGCACCGGTGCCCGGCCAGGAAGAACAATGGCGTGCGCTGGCGGCCACGAATTTCGGTGGACGCATCGAACTCGGTGACGATTTGCACCGGGTCCAGATCGACGCACACACGTGACGGCCGCCGCTTTATCGGTCTGCCGAACCTCGTTGCGCCGCAGGGGATAACGCAAAGCTTGCCACCATCATCCAGGTCAGCGCCAGCACCCGCGCGACCGGCAAAATGACGCCTAGCGCCGGCCAGATCAGCACCACCGCCGCCGCCTCGGCGAGAACGGCCGTCGCCAAACCGATCCCGGCGAGCGGTTTGGGCAGCACTGCCCTCCCGGAGGCCGCGATCGCGCCGACCAGCAGGCCCAACGCCACGATGTGCGCCGGACCGCCTGTGAGAAACACCAGCAAGTAAAGCGCCCTCACCAATGCCTGGTTCGCCCCCACTTCCGGTATCGACAACGTCCAGCCCAGCAGCCCGGCCAGGCCGAGCGCACCGGCGGCCAGGACGCCACCGGTCAGCGCGACCGACGCGGATCCGGCCCTCGCCCCGAGTTGCCGCAACCGGGCACCGGCGATCGCACCGTAGAGCGCCAGCGGCACCGAGGACACAAACGTCCCGACGGCGATGATCCGTACGGCCGCCGGCTGAGCCCGGACGTAGTTCGTGACGGCGGCCGGCGGGCCGTATGGCAACGGCATGACGCCGCCTACGGCGACCCCGATGGCGATGCCGCCGACGAGCAGCGCGATGCAGCCCAGGGACAGCGGCGCAAGGGGCCACCCGCTACGACTTGGGTTCCCGTCGCGCCGAGCCGCGACCCCGGCCGAATCGTTCATTCCCGCAACGCTATCCCCGTGCCTGAGTATCACCCCGGCTAGGCGAGCCGAGTTACCTCCACGATCACGTCGAGGTCGGTGGCGCCCTCCCCGGAGTAGATGCCCTTCAACGGGGAGACGTCGGCGTAGTCGCGGCCCGCGCCCACGCCCACGTACTGCTCGGTGATCTCGGTGGCGTTGGTGGGGTCATAGCTCCACCACGCGCCCGTCCACGCCTCGATCCAGGCGTGGCTTCGCCCGTCTACGGTGTCCCCGACCACGGCATCGCGTTTGGGATGCAGATAGCCCGATACGTAATGCGCAGGAATTCCCATGCTGCGCAACAACATCAGCGACAGGTGCACGAAGTCCTGGCAGACACCCTTGCCCGCCTTCAGCGCGTCCAGCCCGGACGAGTGCACGCTGGTGGTCCCCGGAAGGTATTCCAATTCGTTGCGTACCCAATCGGCTGCCGCCACAACGGCTTCGGCCGGCTTGTGGGTTTTGCTGATCTTCTTGCCAACCGACGCGACGCGCTTGCTGGCCGGGGCATGCTCGGTGGGGCGAAGCAGGTCGTCGTAGCGATCGATCACCGTCTCCGATTGCAGGTCGCTCCAGTCCACATCCGTCGAGAGTGGCTCGGCCCGCTCGGTTTCGACGACCGAGGACGACATCACCGTGAGATCGGTGTGCGGCGCGTGCAGGTCGAAAGCGGTGACCGCGGTGCCCCAGTAGTCGATGTAGCGGTAGGACCGCGTCGCGGGGATGGTTTCGACGCGGTTGAGGATCACGTTCTGCCGGGTGTTCGACCGCGGGGTCAGGCGAGCCTCGTTGTAAGAGGCGGTCACCGGCGACTGGTAGGCGTATCCGGTGGTGTGCACCACCCGCAGCCGCCACATCAGCCGTCCCCCTTCCTGCTGACCAGCCGGGCGCGCTGCCCCGCATCCGACCACGCCACCCAGGGCGTGACGTGAAAGTACTGCAGCGCCAACGCCTCGCCGACGTCACGGCAGGTCCGCTGCAGCCCGGCCAGCCGGCTTTCCAACGATTCCAGTAGCACGCCGGGCTGGACGAACTCCAACTCGCTGCGGGCCTGGCCGAGCAGCCGCTGCGCCTCGGCGGTGGCCCCGATCCGGCTCTGCCGGTTGTGGACCAGTTCGTCGAGATTGTGTTCGGCGAGCCGCAGCGAGTAGAACACCGAACGCGGAAACAGCCGGTCCAGCAACATGAATTCGACCACCCGGCCCGCGTCCAGCACACCGCGGTAGGTGCGCAGGTAGGTGTCGTGGGCGCCGGCCGAACGCAACAGCGTGACCCACGCCGGGGACGAGGCGCTGTCACCGACACGCGACAGCAGCAGCCGCACCGTCATGTCGACCCGTTCGATCGCCCGGCCCAGCACCATGAACCGGTAGCCGTCGTCGCGGGACAGCGTCGAGTCCGCCAGGCCGGCGAACATCGCAGCACGACGCTCGATGAACGACAAGAAGTCATGCGGCCCAAGGCGTTTGGCGGCCCGTTCCCGCTCTGGCAGGGCGTGATAGGTGGTGTTGAGACACTCCCAGATCTCGCTGGAGGTCACCTCGCGCGCCGATTTCGCGTTTTCTCGTGCCGAGGTGATGGCGTCGACGATCGAGCAGCCACCCTGGGCGTTGGTGCTGTAGGCCACCAGGTCGGTCAAGGACCACACGTCCAGGTGGTGATCCGGTGGGTCGATGCCGAGCACCCGCAGCAGCAGGCGCGATGCCTGGTCCGGGTCGACGCTGGAATCCTCGAGCAACTGGTGCAGCGCCACGTCCAGGATGCGGGCGGTGTCGTCGGCGCGCTCGACGTAACGGCCGATCCAGTACAGCGCCTCGGCGTTACGTGCCAGCATCGTGCACCGCCCTTTGTTGTTGCTGCTGCTCGAGCTGCTCGCGCTGGGGCAGTTCGGTGGGTTGCGCCTGCTGAGATGTCAGCCGTTGCGCTTCTTCCAACGGGTCGGGCATCGAGGCGGGCAGCGAACGCACCACCTCCGCCGCCTCGAGTTCGTGGTCGCCGGCCGCCGCCCGCGACGCCAACACCCACGTGTCCTTGGAGCCTCCGCCCTGGCTGGAGTTGACCACCCGCGACCCCTCGACCAGGGCCACCCTGCTCAGCCCGCCGGGCAGCACCCACACGTCGTTGCCGTCGTTGACCGCGAACGGTCGCAGATCGACGTAGCGGGGGGCCAGGGTGTTGCCGATCTGCGTCGGGACCGTCGACAGCTCCATCATCGGCTGCGCGATCCAGCTCCGGGGATCGTCGCGCACCTTCTTGGCGGCGGCGGCCAGCTCCTTCTCCGAGGCCTCCGGACCGAACACGATGCCATAGCCTCCGGATCCCTCCACCGGCTTGAGAACCAGCTCGTCGATGCGGTCCAGCACCTCTTCACGCTCGTCGTCGAGCCAGCAGCGCAACGTCTCGACGTTGGC
Organism: Mycobacterium sp. NGS11; assembly: GCF_059813315.1. NCBI lineage: Bacteria > Bacillati > Actinomycetota > Actinomycetes > Mycobacteriales > Mycobacteriaceae > Mycobacterium > Mycobacterium sp. NGS11. The sequence continues at coordinate 43,495 of NZ_JCALEJ010000002.1, read as the reverse complement.
CAGCAGGGGTTTTTCGCCCAGGTAGTACTCGATCATCGTGGGGACGTAGGTGTAGACGAGTTTGTCGTCCCCGACGCCGTTGCCGATCGCGCTGGAGATGGAGACGTTGCCGGCGCGGGCCGCGTTGACCAGGCCGGCCACGCCCAGCACCGAGTCGGCGCGGAACTGCAGCGGGTCCAGGAAGGCGTCGTCGATGCGCCGATAGATGACGTCGACCTGACGTTCGCCCTCGGTGGTGCGCATGTACACCTGGTTGTCGCGGCAGAACAGGTCGCGCCCTTCGACCAGCTCGACGCCCATCTGGCGGGCCAGCAGCGAATGCTCGAAATAGGCCGAGTTGTAGACGCCCGGGGTCAGCACCACCACGGTCGGATCCGCCTCGTTGGTGGCCGCGGAGTTGCGCAAAGCGCGCAGCAGGTGCGAGGCGTAGTCGTCGACCGCACGCACCCGGTGGGTGGCGAACAGGTTGGGAAAGACGCGCGCCATGGTGCGCCGGTTCTCCATCACGTAGGACACACCGGACGGCGAGCGCAGGTTGTCCTCGAGAACCCGCCAGACGCCCTTGTCATCGCGGATCAGGTCGATGCCGGCGACGTGGATGCGCACCCCGTTGGGTGGGACGATGCCCATCGCCTGGCGGTGGAAATGTTCACAAGAGGTGATCAGCCGGCGCGGGATGACACTGTCGTTCAGTATTTCCTGGTCGCCGTAGATGTCATCGAGGTACATCTCGAGCGCCTTGACCCGCTGGGTGATGCCGCGTTCCAGGCGCATCCAGTCGGCCGCCGAGATCACCCGCGGCACCAGGTCCAGCGGAAACGGCCGCTCCTGGCCCGATAGCGAGAAGGTGATCCCCTGGTCGAGGAAGGCGCGGGAGAGCGCCTCGGCGCGAGCCCTCAGCTCCGAGGCGTCCGACGGCGCGAGCTCGGCGTAGATACCCCGGTACGGGCCGCGGACGGCGCCCTGAGCATCGAACATCTCGTCGAACGCCATCTCGTAGGCGTCCGAAGACCCGTTGTACCCGCCGAAAATGCGTTCAGAACGGGCAGCGCGAAAACCCCGCTTGGTGTCGTCAAGCTGGTTCGTAAGACTCACTGTTCAGATGCTGCCTCAAGTCGACGTTCTGGCAGCCCACGTGTTCCCGTTTTGGGAGAAAACGTAACTCACTGATAACCTGGGCAATCGCTGTGGTGATATCCGGCGCCCCACAAAACGTCTAATCGAAGAAGGAACTCCAGCGTGGCCAACATCAAGTCGCAGCAGAAGCGCAACAAGACGAACGAGCGCGCTCGCCTGCGCAACAAGTCGGTGAAGTCGTCGCTGCGTACCGCTGTCCGCGCCTTCCGCGAGGCCGCCCACGCCGGCGACAAGGAGAAGGCCGCCGAGTTGCTGGTGTCGACCAACCGCAAGCTGGACAAGGCCGCCAGCAAGGGCGTCATCCACAAGAACCAGGCGGCGAACAAGAAGTCGGCGCTGGCGCAGGCCCTCAACAAAATCTGAGGCCTTACCGGCCAGCGACGCCCACCCTCTAGCGACCGCGCTGGGCGGCCAGCTCGGCAACCTGCCTTACCGCGGATTCCAGGGCGTAGTCGGCGTCCACCACCGCTCCCTTGACGTTCGCGTTGAGCGCCGCCACCACCTTCATCGCCGAGGCCACCGAGTCATTCGACCAACGCCGCGCCTGTTTCTGGGCCTTCTGCACCCGCCAAGGCGGCATCCCGAGCTGTGACGCGAGCCGGTAGGGATCACCTGACAGGGGGCCGACCCGGCCGATCGTGTGGATCGCCTCAGCAAGCGCATCGGCCAGCACCACCAGTGGCTCCCCCCGCATCATCGCCCACCGCAGCGCCTCGGCGGCTCCTTCGATGTCGCCGGTCACCGCCTTGTCCGCGATGTCGAAGCCCTTCACCTCGGCCCTGCCGCTGTGATAGCGGCGCACCGCAGCGGCGTCGACCAGCCCGCCGGTGTCGGCCACCAACTGGGAGCAGGCAGAAGCCAGCTCCCGCAGATCAGAACCGACCGAATCCAGCATCGCGGTCACCGTGTCCTCGTCGGCCTTGACCCGCAAACCGCGAAATTCCTTGCGGACGAAGTCGATCCGTTCGCTGAGTTTGGTGATCCGCGCGCACGCATGCACCTCGGCGCCCAGGGATTGCAGCTCGGTGGCCAGCGCCTTGGCTCGCCCGCCACCCGAGTGCACCACGACCAGCACCACGCCCGTCGGCATGTCACTCGCGGCCGAAACGATCACCGCCGCAGCGTCTTTGCCGGCTTCGCCGGCGGCCTCGAGCACGACGATGCGTTCGTCGGCGAACAATGACGGACTCAGCAGCTCGGCGAGCTCATACGTGCTGACATCGCCGGCGCGCATTCGGTTGACCGGAACGTCGTCGGTGCCGGCCCGTTTGCGCGCCGACCGCAAAACGTTAGCCACCGCCCGCTCGACCAGCAGTTCCTCGTCTCCCAGGACCAGGTGCAACGGCGAAACCTCGCTCACCCCACGATGGTGTCACGCCCCACCGACTGCGCCGCCCGGGGATCCAACGGCTCAGCAATCCGTGCTACCACAGCCCGGACAGCGCCCAGGCCAGCCCGGTCAGCGCCGCCACTGCCCCCACGACGCGGAAAGGCCGCCACCGCCACAACACCACCGCCAGCACCGTGACCCCGCCGACGATCATCGTGCCGGGCACACCCTGCGGCACCGGCAAGGTCGCGCCCGGCATGTTGGCAGCGCAGCGGGCGACTTGGTCCACCCACCACAACTCGGGACCGGTGAACCGGATCAGCAGCCGCGCGGCGCCCGGCCATATCCCGCACACCGCGGCCGCGGCGGTGCCTAACACCGTGATCGGCGCGATGACGGCGGCCACCACGAGGTTCGCGAGCGCGGCAACCACACTGAATCGGCCCGAGATCGCCGCCACCAGAGGCGCGGTCACCACCTGCGCGGCCCAGGCGACGGCCAGCGCATCGGCCAGCGGCTTGGGCCATCCCTTGCCGACCAGGCGCCGCGACCAGACCGGCGCGATGACGACCAGCGCGGCGGTGGCGACCACGGACAGCGCGAACCCCACGTCAACGGCCAGCGCGGGGGCAACGGCGAGCAGCACCAGCACCGTGGCGGCCAGGGCCGGAATGGCCTGGCGCCGGCGTGAAGACAACATGCCCGCCAGCGCGATGGCACTCATCACCGCCGCCCGCAACACACTCGCCGTGGGCTGCACGACGATGACGAAGGCCACCAGGGCCAGCGCGGCAAGCGCGACAGCCGCCCGCGGGCCGATCAACCGCGCCGAGAACAGCACCGCGCCACACACGATCATCACGTTCGCGCCCGACACGGCCATCAGGTGCGTCATGCCGGCCGCGCGAAAATCGCGGTTGATGTCGCCCGGCACCGCCGAGGTGTCGCCTAGCACCAGCGCGGGCAGCATCGCTGCCTGCTCGCCGGGCAGCGCGTCGCGGGCGGCGACGGCGAATCGGTCGCGCACCCCGTGCGCGGCCCGCTGCACGGCGCTTGCGGCGCCCATGGTCGGCCGCCCCGATGCGTTGAGCACCGCGACCGTCAAGTCGCGACGGGTCGGCCGGGTGATGCGCGCGGTGAACTGCACCGGCTGGCCTACCACCACGGCGGCGAAGTCCGAGGCGCGCGCGAAAACGACCACCCGGCCGGATGTTTCGGCGGTGCGCAAGCGCTGCAGGGTGGCGCGAAACATCAACCGGCTGCTGCCCAGCGACACCGTGCTCTCGGTGGGGGTGACCGTGACTTGGGCGCTGCTGCCGAAGGCCGCGGTGATCGGGTGGTGAACGACGGCGTCGGTGCGCAGCGCGATGGCGAAGCCGTACCCCGCCCCCACCACACCGACCGCCGCGAGGCCGGCGCTGATCGATCGCAGCCGCGCATTCCGGCCGGGCCGGTGCGCCGCACGCCACGCCAGCGCACCGGACGCGGCAATCCACCCGACGCAGCACCAGGCGAGCATCGGGCCGGCCTGCCACCAGACCCCGCCGGCGGTCACCACCCAACAGGTCAACGCGGCCGGCACCAGGCGCACATCGGCATGCTCGGAAGGCGATTCGCCCGGTCCGGGATGAACCACCGGGGTCAGACACGGACGAGGGCGCGCAGCTTCTCCAGCCGCGCCGGCCCGATGCCCTCGACTTCGGCGAGCTGGTCGACGCTGGTGAATTTGCCGTTGGATTGCCGCCACGCCACGATCGCGGCCGCGGTGACCGGTCCGACCCCGGGAAGATCGTCGAGTTGCTGAGCGGTCGCGGTGTTCAGGTCGACGGTCTGGCCGGGCTTCGGCTTGACCGACCCCGGCGCCGATGGCGGTGCCTTCGATGTGGGTGTCGTTCCGGTTGCCACCGAACTGCCCAGCGCCGTCGGCTGCCCGGGAACCGGGGCGAGACCCACCACGATCTGTTCGCCGTCACCGACCGGCCGGGCCATGTTCAATCCGATGGTGTCCGCGCCGTCCACGGCGCCGCCGGCGGCCGACAGCGCATCGGCGATGCGCGCGCCCGGTGCGAGGGTCACCAGACCCGGCGAGTGCACCAGGCCGACCACGCTGACCACCACCGGGCGGTCGGGACTCGGCGGCTGTGCGGCACCCGGGCCGGCCGATGACCTGGGGCCGGCCGTCGAGACCTTCTCCACCGGTGGCAGCTTGGCCGACATCACCGGCGCCGGGCGGTCGCGCAGCAATGTGAACACCGTGACCAGCACCGCCAGCGCCGCCACGATCGCCAACCCGATGGCGCCGGCCCGTCCGGGGTCGGCACGCACCCTGGCCACCCAGCCGCGGTCCTGCGACGCGTCGGGGAGCCACCGCGGCAACAGCGAATTCTGGTCGTCATCGCGAGCCTCCTCCGTCGAGGCCGAGGGCGCGTCGCCGGGCTCGACGGGCGCTTCGGTCTCCGGTTCAGCGTTGAGCCGTCGCTGTAGGCGCTCCGCCGGAAGTTCTGTTCGCATGGGCCGACGGTAGGTCCGCGCACCGCCCCGACGGCATCGCTCAGCGGCGCCACCGGGCCGATCTGTGGATTAACCCGAGGCTGTGCACAGAGTCCGCGAGGGATGGGTCAAGATGGAAGTCGAGCGAACGACCGGCATCGCCAGAAAGCAGCTCTGGGCGCTGCGTGGTCACACCTCACCCGAAACGACAGGAGGCTGCCGATGCAACTGGCGCTCACACCCGAGGAAGCCGCGTTCCGCGACGAGCTTCGCAACATCTACACCACCAAGATTCCCGAGGAGCTGCGCGAGCGGGTGCGCCAGGGGTCGGCGGCAGTGATCCACGAGGACATCGTCACCAGCCACAAGATCCTGCACGAGCACGGCTTGGCGGTACCGAACTGGCCAGTCGAGTGGGGCGGCAAGGACTGGACGCCGACCCAGCACCAGATCTGGGCCGACGAGATGCAGCTGGCGTGCGTGCCCGAGCCGCTGAACTTCAACACCAAAATGGTGGGCCCGGTGATCGCCGAATTCGGTTCGGAGGAGGTCAAACAACGCTTCCTGCCCCCGACGGCCAGCCTCGACATCTGGTGGTGCCAGGGCTTTTCGGAGCCCGAGGCCGGCTCGGACCTGGCGTCCCTGCGTACCACCGCGGTCCGCGACGGCGACAACTACGTCGTCAACGGCCAGAAGACCTGGACCACGCTCGGCCAATACGCGGACTGGATCTTCTGCCTGGTCCGCACCGATCCGCAGGCGCCCAAGCGGCAGGCCGGCATTTCGTTCCTGCTGTTCGACATGGATACGCCGGGCATCACCCTGCGGCCCATCAAGACGATCGACGGCGGACAAGAGATCAACGAGGTCTTCTTCGAAGACGTCCGGGTGCCCGCCAATCAGCTTGTCGGAGAAGAGAACCAGGGCTGGACGTACGCCAAGTTCCTGCTGGGCAACGAGCGCACCGGCATCGCCGGCGTGGGGCGGACCAAGGTGCGCCTCGCCGAGGTGAAGAAGCACGCCACGGCTACCGGGGTGCTCAACGACCCGCTGTTCGCGGCGCGGCTGGCCGAGGCCGAAAACGAGCTGCTGGCACTGGAACTCACGCAGTCGCGAGTGGTCACGGACTCCGCGGACGGGCAGCCCAACCCCGCCTCGTCGGTGCTCAAGCTGCGCGGCAGCCAACTGCAGCAGGTCGCCACCGAACTGCTCGTCGAGGTGGCCGGGCCGGATGCGCTGCCGGCCGACGGCGAAGACATTTCGTCGCCGCCCTGGGCGCAACACAGTGCGCCGCACTACCTCAACTATCGCAAGACGTCGATCTACGGCGGTAGCAGCGAGGTGCAGCGCAACATCATCGCGTCGACGATTCTGGGATTGTGAGGCAGCCATGGACTTTCAGTTGAGCGACGAGCAAGCCCTGCTCCGCGACACCACCCGCGACCTGTTGTCGCGCACCTATGACCCGGAAAGCCGCAACAAGATCATCGGCTCCGATCTCGGCTGGAGCCGCGAGGTGTGGAATCAGCTCGCCGACACCGGCATTCTGGGTCTCGGCTTCGAGCCCGAGGAGTCCGGCCAGATCGAGATCATGGTGGTGCTTCACGAAATCGGGCGCCGACTGGCCCCCGAACCGGTGCTGCATGCCGCGCTGGGGCCCGGTGCGCTGATCGCCGAGCTGGGCAGCGCTGAGCAGAAGCAACTGCTCGAGGAGGTCGCTGGCGGACAGCGGCTGCTGGCGTTCGCCCACCTCGAGCCGGGCCAGCGCAAGCCGTCCGCCGAGGTGAGCACCAAGGCTGCGCAGCAAGGGGATTCGTGGACGCTGACCGGACGCAAGAACCCGGTGCTAGCCGGGGACTGCGCCGACACCTTGGTGGTCAGTGCCGGCTTGCCGAACGGCGGCACGGGGCTGTTCCTGGTCGATGCGGCATCGGTGACCAGGCACCCGTACCGGACGTTCGACGGACAGCGCGGCGCCCAGATCGACCTGGATTCCACCGCCGCCGAACCCCTCGGCGAAGCAGGCGACGTGTCGGGTGCCATCCGCGACGCAGTTGTGCGCATTCAGTCGGCGCTGTGCGCCGAAGCGCTTGGGGCAATGGAGGAATCGCTGCGCCTGACCACCGATTACCTCAAGACCCGCAAGCAATTCGGTGTCACGCTCAACAAGTTCCAGGCGCTCACACAGCGCGCCGCGGACATGTACGTGTCGCTGGAGATGGCGCGCAGCATGACCCTGTACGCGGCCATGTCGATCGCCGACGGCAAGCTCGACCCGTTGATCGCCTCGCGGGCCAAACTGCAGATCGGTCGCTCGGGCCGGCACATCGCGCAGGAGTCGGTCCAGATGCATGGCGGCATCGGGGTGACGGCGGAATACCCGGTCAGCCACTACGCCGCCCGGCTCACCGCGATCGAAAACACCCTGGGCACCTCGGGCGAGCACCTGCACAACCTGATTGATCATGTCGGCGACTACGACTTGGCCCGTCTTTAAGGCATGGCCGAACGCGCGGAATTAAGCCAGAGGGTCATCGAGTTCCTATCGGCCGGCACCCGCACCGGGATGCTGGGCTACGTCGCCGCCGACGGCCGGCCGCTGGTCGCGCCGGTGTGGTTCGTGGTCGACGTCGGGCAAGACGGCGCTGAACTGGCCTTCAACACCGGGCGCGACACGTCGAAAGGCCGTGCCCTGGCTCGGGATTCGCGAGTGGTGATCTGCGTTGACGACCCCCACCCGCCGTACTCGTTCGTCCAGGTTCAGGGCGTGGCCGCGGTCAGCGAGGACGTGCAGGACGTGCTGGACATCGCCACCCGCACGGGGCGCCGCTACATGGGTGCCGACCGCGCCGAAGAATTCGGCCGTCGCAACGCCGTTCCCGGTGAATTAGTGGTGCGGGTGCGCCCGACCAAGGTCAACGCGGGATTCGACATCAGCAACTAGTTCGCCCCACGGCAAAGGAGCCGCGATGAGCAGCAAGGCAAGCACGGACCGTCCGCTGCGGGTGATCCAGTGGACGACGGGAAACATCGGGCGCCGTTCCCTGCACGCCATCATCGGGCGGCCTGACTTGGAACTGGCCGGGGTGTATGCGCATGGCGCCGACAAGGTCGGCGTCGACGCCGCCGATCTGGCGGGCTGGCCGGAACCGACCGGGGTGCGGGCGACCAACGACATCGACGCGCTGCTGGCCCTGGGCGCCGACGCGTGTTGCTATAACCCGTTGTGGCCCAACATCGACGAGTTGGTGCGGCTGCTGGAATCGGGAGTCAACGTGTGCACCAGCGCCGCGTGGATCACCGGCGGCAAGCAGACGCCGCAGGACCGCAAACGCATCGAGGATGCCTGCCAGAAGGGCAATTCGACGATCTTCGGCAGCGGAGCGCACCCGGGCATGACGAATATGGTGGGCATGGTTTTGTCCGCCTCGTGCGAGCGCGTCGACGAGATCCGGATCACCGAGTCGGTCGACTGCTCGACCTACGAGTCGGCGGAAACCCAGACGGCGATGGGTTTTTCGCAAGATCCCGATACCCCTGGGCTGGCCGAAAACGTGCGGCGGGAAAGCGAGGTCTTCGCGGAATCGGCCGCGATGATGGCCGACGCGATCGGCGCGAAGCTGGACAAGATGACCTTCGACGTCACCTTCACCGCGGCCACCGGTGACTCCGATCTGGGCTTCATGAAGATCCCCGCCGGAACGGTCGGCAGCGTCTACGGATACCACCGCGGCTGGGTCGGCGACCGCAACGTCGTCAGCGTCGGATTCAACTGGACCATGGGCAGCCACGTCGTCCCGCCCAAGCCACTCGAGCACGGCCATGTCATTCAGGTCTTCGGGTTGCCCAACATGCGGACCGTGTTGCACTGCCTGCCGCCCAAGGATTGGACGGAGCCCGGGTTCATGGGACTGGGAATGATCTACACCGCCATGCCGGTCACCAATGCCGTCCCGGCGGTGGTGGCCGCCCCGGCCGGGATCGTGACGCTGGCGGATTTGCCTCCGGTCACCGGTCGGCTGGCCCCCTAGCGGCTATGCCGTTCGCCACAACAGGCGGCCCCGGGAGGAACGCTTGCGTGCACTAAGGTTAGTATCCCTAACCGAGCAAATGTTCCGTTGACAGTGGTGTCGTCGGCGACGGTTGGTGAGCTTTGCGGAAGGCGGTCAGGTGGTGACTAGTCCAGACTCAGATTCCCGCCCCGGCTTCTTGACCCGCGCGCTCAAACACGGGTGGATCCCGCTGGTGCTGGTGGTCGTTCTGGCGACCTCGGCGCTGATCGTGTCGCGGCTGCACAGGATCTTCGGTTCGGAAGATCTCAACGCGAACGCCGGCAAGGGAATCGACATCGTGCAGTTCAACCCGAAGGTCGTCGTTTACGAAATCTCCGGCTCCCCGGGTACGACCGCGAACATCAACTACTGGGACGAAAACGCCAACACGCATCAGGTCAACAACGCCCCGCTGCCGTGGTCGACCACGATCTCCACCACGCTGCCGTCGGTGAGCGCCAACATCATGGCGCAGAGCGACGGCAGCACCATCAGCTGCAAGATCACCGTGGACGGCATCGTCCGCGACAACCAGAACTCCGATGGCCATAACGCCCAGACCTTCTGCCTGGTGAAGTCCGCATGAGCGAAGTGAACAGCAAGACCGAGCGCGACCTGAGCGCCGCCGACACCGGCCCGATCAAAACTGGACGCCTGTCCAAGGCCGAACGGGGCCACCGGCCTTACCTGCCCCACGCGATCCGCATCTTCGCGATACCGATCATTTTGGGTTGGGTGGCCGTCACCGTGTTGGTGAACGTCATCGTTCCCACCCTGGAGAAGGTCGGCGAGGCGCACTCGGCGCCGATGACACCGCTGGACGCGCCGTCGATGAAGGCGATGATGCGCCTGGGCCACAACTTCCACGAGTTCGACTCCAACAGCACCGTCATGATCGTCCTGGAGGGTCAGCACCCGCTGGGCCCGGACGCGCACCAGTACTACGACAAGCTGATCCGGCAACTCCGCCAGGACCCCAAGCACATTCAGCACATCCAGGACTTCTGGGGCGACCGGCTCACCGCCGCCGGCGCGCAGAGCGCCGACGCCAAGAGCGCGTATGTACAGGTGAACCTCGCCGGTAACCAGGGCACGACGCTGGCCAACGAGTCGGTGGACGCCGTTCGCAAGGTCATCGACGAGAACAAGGCGCCGCCCGGCGTCAAGGCCTACGTCACCGGTCCCGCGGCACTGTCCGACGACATGCACATCATCGGTAACGCCAGCCTGGCCAAGATCACGCTGTTCACCCTGGGCGCCATCGCGATCATGTTGCTGTTGGTCTACCGGTCGATCGTCACCACGCTCGTGCAGCTGTTCATGACCTTTGTCGCGCTGGCCTGTTCGCGCGGGGTCGTCGCGGTTCTCGCCTACCACAACGCATTCGGGCTCACCACCTTCGCCGCCAACATCCTCACCATGCTGGCGATCGCCGCGGGAACCGACTACGGAATCTTCCTCGTCGGCCGATACCAGGAGGCGTTGGCCGCGGGCGAGGACCGAGAAACTGCGTACTACACCACATTCAAGGGCGTCGCCCCGGTCGTCTTGGGATCGGGCCTGACGATTGCGGGCGCGACCTATTGCCTGAGTTTTTCGCGGTTGCCGTGGTTCAACACCATGGGCGCGCCCGTGGCGATCGGCATGCTGGTGGTCGTGCTGGCCGGCATCACGCTGGGCCCGGCGGTGGTCTTCGTCGGAAGTCGCTTCCACCTCTTCGAACGGCAGGCCAAGCGCGGTCGGCTGTGGCGTCGGGTCGGCACCGCCGTCGTGCGTTGGCCCGCACCGATTTTGGCGGTCAGCGCAGCGATCGTGCTGGTCGGCATGATCGCCCTGCCGAGCTTCCACACGAGCTACAACGACCGCCATTACCTGCCGCTGTCGGCCCCGTCCAACCAAGGACAGGAGGCCGCGAACCGGCATTTCTCCGAGGCACGGATGAACCCCGACCTGTTGATGGTCGAATCTGACCACGACATGCGTAACCCGGCGGACATGCTGGTGTTGGACCGGGTGGCCAAAAACGAGATGCGCACCCTCGGCATCGCCATGGTCCAGGACATCACGCGGCCACTGGGCATTCCGATCCAGCACAGCTCGATTCCGTTCCAGAACAGCGTCCAAAGCCAGACCACGATGCAGAACATGGGCTTCCTCAAGGAGCGGATGAACGACATCCTGAAGATGGCCGACGACCTGCAAACCCAGATCGACACCACGCAGCGCCAGTACGAGGTGTCGCTAGACCTGGCGGGCGCCGCCGACGACAGCGCGAAGACCACGGCGGTGACGTCGCAGATCACCGACACCCTGCGCGACCACATCGCGGATTTCGACGACACCTTCCGGCCGGTGCGCACGTACTTCTACTGGGAGAAGCACTGCTACGACATTCCGTTGTGCATCGGGCTGCGGTCCCTCTTCGACACGTTCGACGGGTTCGACCAGCTCGCCGAGCAGTTCCACTACCTCACCACCGATATCGCGCACACCGCCAAGGCCACACACGACCTGAATGCGCTGTTTCCGATACTGATCAACACGCTGAAGAACACCAGGGGCATCACGCTGACGCTCTACCAGACGTTCCAGGCGATGATCAACCAGATGGAGGCGATGAGCAACACCGCCATCGTGATGGGGCAAAGCTTCGACAACTCCAAGAACGACGACTTCTTCTACCTGCCGCCAGAAGCGTTTGACAACCCGGACTTCCAGACGGGTCTTCGCATGTTCCTGTCGCCGGACGGCAAGTCGGCGCGGTTCTTCATCACCCATCAGGGCGACCCGATGTCTCCGGAAGGCATCGCGCGGGTCGACGCCGAACGCACCGCGGCGCAGGAGGGGTTGAAGCAGTCCTCGCTGTCGGATGCCAGGGTCTATCTCGGCGGCACCGCCGCAACCTTCAAGGACATGGCCGACGGCGAGAAGTACGACCTGATGATCGCGGTGGTGTCGGCCCTGACCCTGATCTTCATGATCATGCTGCTGCTGACTCGAAGTGTGGTGGCCGCGCTGGTGATCGTCGGCACGGCGGCCAGCTCGATCGCAGCGTCGTTCGGTCTGTCCGTGTTGATTTGGCAGGACTTGTTCGGCATCCGGATCCACTGGATCGTGATGGCGCTGTCGGTCATCATCCTGCTGGCCGTCGGGTCGGACTACAACCTGCTACTGGTCTCCCGGTTCCGTGAAGAGATCCATCGCGGACTCAAGACGGGGATCATCCGATCGATGGCCGGCACGGGTGGTGTGGTGACGGCCGCGGGTCTGGTGTTCGCCTTCACCATGGCGTCGATGCTGGGCAGCGATCTGCGCGTGCTCGGTCAGTTCGGGTCGACCGTGTGCATCGGCCTGCTGCTCGACACGCTGATCGTGCGCACGTTGCTGATGCCCTCGATCGCCACTCTGCTCGGACGGTGGTTCTGGTGGCCGCAAGTCGTGCACCCGCGGGGTGACAACGCGCGACGGCCGGTGAGCGCCTAATCCGCTGGGAGGCTTAGGCTCACCGCGACGGCGCCCGCGCCGACATGCAACGCGAGCACCGGCCCCAGTTCGGTGATGATGGCCGGCTCGCACGCCGGCAGCCGTTCGCCCAGCGTCGTCGCCACCTCTCGTGCGCCGTCCGGGTTGTTGACATGGTGCACCGCCAGCGCGGCGGCATGCTGCCCGACGACTTGACAGACGCGGTCGATCATCGTCTCCGTCGCATGGCTCACCGTGCGGACCCGTTGGGCCAGAACGAGTTTGCCGTCATCGATCCGCAACAGGGGCTTGAGCGCAAGCGCGGTGCCCAGCCAGGCCTTCGCCCCGCCGATGCGTCCGCTGCGGCGCAGGTTGTCCAGCCGGTGCACGACGATGAACGCATGTCCGCGGTCCACGGCCGCGCGCGCCGCGGCCGCGACGGTCTCGACGTCGCCACCGTCGGCCGCGGCCCGCGCCGCGGCCAAAGCGACGAAACCGGTGCCCATCGCGGCTGACTTGGAGTCGACGACGCACACGTTCGGATCGAGATCGGCGGCCGTGCGTTCGGCGGCCCGGCAGGTGCCCGACAGCGCAGCGGAAATGTGGACGGCCACCACCCCGTCCGCGCCGCTGTCGGCCAGTGCCTGCTGGTACACGTCGGCCAGTTCGGCCGGAGTGGCGGCCGCGGTCGTGGCCGCCAGCTTGTAGATGTCGTCGGGAACGTCGTCGACACCATCGCGCAGGTCATTGCCGTCGAGCAGGATGTGCAGCGGAACGACGCGTATCCCCCACTTCTCGAGCAGCTCGGCCGGCACGCGCGCCGACGAGTCGGTCACCACCACGACAGCCACGAGCGCTACCCGCGAGGTTTCTCGTTGGGTACCCCGGCTTCGGCCAGCGCCTTGAGCATCAACTCCGCGACCGCCTGGTGAGCCTCGAAATTCCAGTGAATGCCGTCGGGGTTTCCCCGGCCACTCATAATCTGCTCGGCGACAGCGGCTTTGAGATCGACCAAGGGCACCTCGTGGTTTTGCGCCCATTCGGTGATGGCGGCCACCGTCCCCGCACGTCCGTGGTGGGCGCGGCCGTAGGTGTCGGCGATATGCACCGACGGCAGCGAGGCCACGATCGGGATACCGGGTCGGTTGAAATCGATTGCGCCACGGGTCTGTTCGAGATAATCAGCACTCAGGTGCGGAGGCAGCGCCGGCCTGGCGATCGGCGAGAGCCTGGGTTGCAGCCAGCCATAGCCGTCACGTACCCAGCGCCGCAGCCAGGGTGGCCGCACGTACCGGATCAGCTCGCGCAGCGCGGTGGGCAGCACCGACGGCAGCGAATCCATGCCGCCGGTGGCGAAGATGACCGCGCCGGCCCGCGGAAGCGCCGCCCAGGCCCGCGGGTCCTGGGTCGCGGCCCACCAGATGTCGCGGCACGTCCAACCGATGCGGCCAATCAACTCGACATCCCAACCAAGTTGTGCCGCAACAATGTTCGGCCAAATGCGGGGATCGTCTGCGGGAAGGCCCCCGGTGGGCCCGTAATAGGCCAACGAGTCGGCGAAAATCAGCAGTGTGGGCTTCGGCCGCTGCTCAGAGGACATCGTTGGACACCTGCGCCGAAGCGTTCCACACATCGAGACGCCAACGTATGCTGTCGAATTCGTCGGCGGGATCGTCGTTGTGCCCGGAAAGTTGCACCCAGCTGGCATTGCCCATGCCGCCCAGAATCGGCCAGTTGGCGACCGGAAGCTTCAGCAGCGCGGCCGACAGCGCGGCGATCAGACCGCCGTGGGCCACCAGCACCACCGGGCGATCCGGCCCGTCGGGATCACCCCATTCCCGCTCGCCGGCAACCAGTTCGGCGACCAACGGCACGCTGCGCGCCGCGACGTCGACCCTGCTCTCGCCGCCGTGCGGCGCCCAGGTGGCGTCTTCGCGCCAGGCCAGCCGCGCACCGGGGGCCTGCGCGTCGACCTCGGTGTGGGTCATCCCCTGCCAGTCGCCGAGATGGGTTTCTCGCAACCGCTGGTCCACCCGGATCGGCACGCCGGTCACCTCACCCAGCCTGAGCGCGGTGTCATAGGCGCGATGCAGATCCGACGATGCGATCAGCAACGGCTGCAGCTTGCCCAGCACCTCGGCGGCCGCAACGGCCTGCGCCCGCCCGAGTTCACTGAGTTCGGAATCCAGCTGGCCCTGCATCCGGCTGCCGGCGTTGAACTCGGTTTGCCCGTGCCGCAACATGATCAGACGACGTATCCTCATTGCGCGCCCGGCTCTTCGGAGTCGTCACGGCCCTCGTCCAGGTCTACCGGCACCACCGGGCAGTCGCTCCACAACCGGTCCAGGGCATAGAAGTCCCGGTCTTCCTGGTGCTGGATGTGTACGACGATGTCGCGATAGTCCAGCAGCGTCCAGCGGCCTTCCCGGGTGCCCTCGCGACGGGCCGGCTTGTAACCGGCCTTGCGCATCTTCTCCTCGACCTCGTCGACGATGGCGTTGACCTGCCGCTCGTTGGACGCCGAGGCGATCACGAAGCAGTCCGTGATGGCGAGCTGGGCGGAGACGTCGATGACGACGACGTCGTCGGCCAGCTTCGCGGCGGCGGCGCCGGCGGCGACCGTCGCCATGTCGATGGCCTCGTCGGTGGCGCTCATGGGTGTTCCCCTGTGTGCAGGCGACTTTCGTTCACGACCACCGGCGGCCCGTCGTCGTCGCGGTAGAGCCGGCGTTTGGAGACGTACTGCACGACGCCGTCGGGCATCAGGTACCACAGCGGCCGCCGCTGGGCGGCGCGGCGACGGCAATCGGTCGAAGAGATGGCCAGCGCCGGGATCTCGACCAGGGTCAGCGCATGGTCCGGCAGCTCGCCCAGCACCCCGGTGATGTGTTCGCGCCGCAGCTCGTAGCCGGGCCGGCTGACCCCGACGAAGCGCGCCAGCTCGAACGCCGTCTCCCAGCCCTGCCACGACAGGATCGAGGCCAGCGCGTCCGCCCCCGTGATGAAGTACAGCTCGGAGTCCGGGTTGAGGGCGTGCAGATCGCGCAGAGTGTCCTTGGTGTAGGTGGGCCCGGCGCGGTCGATGTCGACCCGGCTGACCGAGAAGCGGGGATTGGACGCCGTGGCGATCACCGTCATCAGGTAGCGGTCCTCGGCAGCAGAAACGTGCCGCTCCTTCTGCCACGGCTGCCCGCCGGGCACGAACACCACTTGGTCGAGGTCGAACAGGTCGGCGACCTCACTCGCGGCAACCAGGTGGCCGTAATGGATGGGGTCGAACGTCCCACCCATCACCCCTAGCCTGCGAAGCTGCTTTTGCACGATTTGCCAGCTTACTTGAGCCGGCGTTACGGCCGGATTTCCCAGGCGTTGGTCACATGCGCCACACCAGCCTCGGGCGTGAGCGCAACGCCCGCTGCGTGCGTCACGCTGGTGTGACGCTCTGCTCTCGCGGTCACGCTGGCGTGACGCTGGGCAACGCGAAGGGGCTCCGGGAGCGGATAACGACGGGACGCCCGCGCCTACACCGGCAGCAGCTGGTCGATCACCGCGGCCAGCTGCTTGGCCGACCTGCACTCGTGCATCGGGATGACGTCTTGATAGCGCGGCACCGCCGAGTCGCCGCTGCCCCAGAGGTGCTTGGGCTCGGGGTTCAGCCAATGGGCATGCCTGCTGGCGGTCACCATGTGCGACAGCAGCTCGGTCTCCGGGTTGCGGTAATTGGTGCGGCCGTCCCCGAGCACCAGCAGCGAGGTACGCGGTGACAGCACATTGGGGAACGCCTGAATGAACGACGCGAACGCGTTGCCGTAATCGGAATGGCCGTCGCGACTGTAAACGCCCGACTCCCGGGTGATCCGCTGAATGGCCACGGCCAAGTCGGCTTCCGGGCCGAACATGTGGGTCACCTCGTCGGTGGTGTCGATGAAGGCGAACACGCGAACACGCGAGAATTGTTGGCGCAGAGCATGTACCAGGAGCAGGGTGAAGTGGCTGAACCCGGCGACCGAGCCGGACACGTCGCACAGCACCACCAGCTCCGGGCGTGCCGGACGCGGCTTGGCCAGCACCACGTCGATCGGAACCCCGCCGGTGGACATCGACTTGCGCAACGTCTTGCGCATATCGATCGACCCGGCCCGGGCGCGCCGTCGGCGGGCCGCCAGCCGGGTCGCCAGAGTTCGGGCCAGCGGAGCGACCACCCGGCGCATCTGGCGCAGCTGCTCACCGGAAGCGCGCAGGAATTCCACGTTCTCGGAAAGCTGTGGAATGCCGTACATCTGGACGTGATCGCGACCCAACTGCTCCGCCGTGCGCCGTTTGGTCTCGGAATCGACCATCTTGCGCAATTGGGTGATGCGCTGCGCGGCAAGCGCTTTGGCGATCTCCTCCTGGCTGGGAGTGGGCTCGTCGCCGTACGAGGCGAGCAGCCCCGCCAGCAGCTTGCCCTCGAGCTCGTCCAGCGCCATCGCCTTGAGCGCCTGATACGACGAGAAGGACGGGCCGCGACTGGAGCTGTATTTGCCGTAGGCCTCAACGATCCGGGCGATCATCGCGACCAGGCGCTCGTCCATGTCGGCGAGATCGGGGTTCTCGGTCAGCAGGTCCACCAGCATTTGGCGCATCGCCTCGACATCGTCGGGCGGCAGCGCGTTGTCGTCGGGCGATTCGTTGGCCTCGTCGTCGGTGACCACCGCGCGTGCGCCCAGCGCCGCCGGGAACCACAGGTCGAACATGGCGTCATAGGTCTCGCGGTGATCGGACCGGCGCAACACCGCGCACGCCAAGCCCTCCCGCAGCACCTTCCGGTCACCCAGGCCGAGCGTCGCCATCACCCGGCCCGCATCCACCGTCTCCGACGGCCCGACCGAAATCCCGGCCCCGCGAAGCGCTTCCACGAATCCCACCAAGTGACCGGGCAGCCCGTGCGGGGCGAGCGGCCGGGAGGGGCGAGTGCGGCGGGTGGCCATCAGTCGTCCTAGTTCAGCCGCAGTTCGCCGGTCGCGCGCTGCTGGTCGGATTGGTGTTTGAGCACCACGCCGAGCGTGGCCGCGACGACCGCGTCGTCAATGGTGTCCAGGCCCAGCGCGAGCAGCGTGCGGCCCCAGTCGATGGTTTCGGCGATGGACGGAACTTTCTTGAGTTGCATCCCGCGCAGCACGCCGATGATGCGAACGAGCTCCTCGGCCAGATGCACGGGCAGCTCGGGGACCCGGGACAACAGGATGCGGCGTTCCAGGTCGGGACTGGGAAAGTCGATGTGTAAGTACAGGCAGCGACGCTTGAGCGCCTCGGAGAGCTCGCGGGTGGCGTTGGAGGTCAACACCACCAGCGGCGTCCGCTCGGCGGTGATGGTGCCCAGTTCCGGAACGGTCACCGCGAAGTCGGACAGCACCTCCAGCAACAGGCCCTCGATCTCGATATCGGCCTTGTCCGTCTCGTCGATGAGCAGCACGGTCGGCTCGGTGCGCCGGATGGCGGTCAGCAACGGGCGCTGCAGCAGGAATTCCTCGCTGAAGACGTCGTCCTTGGTCTGATCCCAGTCCCCGGAACCGGCCTGGATGCGCAGGATCTGCTTGGCGTGGTTCCACTCGTAGAGCGCGCGAGCCTCGTCGACGCCCTCGTAGCACTGCAGGCGCACCAGTCCCGAGCCGGTGGCTTGCGCGACGGCGCGGGCGAGTTCGGTCTTGCCGACGCCGGCCGGACCTTCCACCAACAACGGCTTACCGAGCCGGTCGGCCAGGAACACGGCCGTCGCGGTCGCGGTGTCTGGCAGGTAGCCGGTCTCGGCCAGCCGCCGCGACACGTCGTCGATGTCGTCGAACAACGGCTTGGACCGGGCGGGCACACTCACAATCGGTTCTCCTAAAACGCTTTCGCCACGCGGGTATCAGGCCGGACGAGTTTGTCCGTCTCCCCACACAATCCATTTGGTCGAGGTCAACTCGGGCAGGCCCATCGGACCGCGGGCATGCAGTTTCTGGGTAGAGATGCCGATCTCGGCGCCGAAACCGAACTGCTCGCCGTCGGTGAACGCCGTGGACGCGTTCACCATCACCGCTGCCGCATCCACACCGTCCGTAAACTTTTGCGCCGCAGCCATATTGGTGGTCACGATGGCCTCGGTGTGCCCGGTGCCGTACTCGTTGATGTGAGCGATCGCCGCGTCGATGCCGTCGACCACCGCCACCGCGATGTCCATCGACAGGTACTCGCGACGCAGATCGTCCTCGTGCGCATCCTTCGCGAATCCACCGTGCACCGTCACGCCGGCGTCTTGCAGGACGGTCAACAGCCGGGGCAGCGCGTCTTCGGCGATCGCCACGTCGACGAGCAGCGTCTCCGCGGCGTTGCAGACACTCGGCCGACGGGTCTTGGAGTTCAACAGGATTCGCTCCGCCACATCCAAGTCGGCGCCTTCGTGCACGTAGACGTGACAGTTGCCGACGCCGGTCTCGATGGCGGGCACCTGCGCGTCGCGGACCACCGCGTTGATCAGGCTCGCCCCGCCGCGTGGAATCACCACGTCGACCAGGCCGCGGGCTTGGATCAGATGCGTCACCGTGGAGCGGTCATCGGCCGAAAGCAGTTGCACCGCATCGGCGGGCAGGTCCTCGCTGACCAGCGAAGCCCGCAGCACCTGAACCAGAGCCTGGTTGGACCGCGTCGCCGACGAACTTCCGCGCAGCAGTACGGCGTTGCCGGACTTCAACGCCAACCCGAAGGCGTCGACGGTCACGTTGGGCCGGCCCTCGTAGATCATCCCGACGACGCCCAGCGGCACCCGCTGCTGACGCAACTGCAGCCCGTTGGGCAGCGTGTAACCGCGCAACACCTCCCCGACCGGGTCGGGCAGGCCGGCGACCTGGCGCAGGCCAGCGGCGATTGCCTCAACGCGTGTGGAGTCCAGCGCCAACCGGTCGAGCATCGCGGACGGCGTGCCGGCGGCCCGGGCGGCGTCGAGGTCGTCGGCATTGGCCGACAGGATGAGATCACTGTGGGCGGCTATCGCGTCGGCCGCGGATCGCAGTGCCTGGTCCTTGGCAACCGTCGGCAACAATGCCAGGACACGTGAGGCAACGCGGGCGCGGCGTGCCGCGTTGTGCACCTCCTGGCGCAAGTCAGGAAGCGATGGTGCTTGCAGACTCATCAAACCAGGGTATCGGGCGGCAAAACCGCGGGTGAGGCGACCCGATCGCCACTACCCCAATGGTGGCGACCCGCATCGCCCGGCACCGCCGCGCTCGCGATCGCCACTAGCTCACCCGCTCACCGCGCCGCGCGCTGCGCACCTTGCTGCGCCGCTCTTCGATGATGTTGCCGAAGCTCTGCAGCAACAAGGGCGCACGCGTCACCAGGTGCTCAACGTGTTCCCGATCGATCTCCAGAGCCGTGACCTCCTCGAGCGCGTACGCGCTGGCCAGGTTCGGTTGCCTGGTCAGCGCGGTCAGCCCCAGGAACGACCCTTCGACCAGCGTGCTGATCGGCACCAGCGAGCCGTCGTCGGCGGTGGCGGTCAACTGCACGCGCCCGGAGACCAGGAACGTCATGGTCGTGGGGACCTGGCCGGCGTACTCCACCACCTCGTCGGCGCCGTAGCGGACGATCCTCGCGGCAGACCGCAGCGATCGCTGCTCCTCGGCGCCGATCCGCAACGCCGGCGCCACGACCGTGTGCAACGCATGCTCTACACGTTCGGCGGTGGAGAAGTCGTCGTCGGCGTCATCGAGGTGCAGGCCTTCCCGCCGCGTCGCATACCAGGCCCAGCGCAGGAAGGTGGCCTTGGCGGCGCCGTCGTCCGCTGGTGAGGTCAAACCGATGGTGGTGCGGTACTCGGCCGCGCCTACCGGGACAGTCCGCGGCACGCTGCCCGCCTTGAGCTGGGGTAACCGCTCGGCGATGCGGGACAGCAGCGCACACACCTGGTCCGGCGGGTCGGCACTGGAGAACGTCGTCGTCACCGACAGCTTGTGCGCGCCGGGAGGGCGAGAAAGGTTCGTGAACGCGTTGCTGGCCAGCACCGAGTTCGGCGTGACCCGAATGCCGCTGCCGGTGTCGATGTGCACGGCGCGCCAGTTCACCTCGACCACGCGGCCGCGGACCGCGCCCGTGTCCAGCCATTCATCGATGCGGAACGGCTGCTCGAACAACATGAACAGGCCCGACACGATCTGGCCGACAGAGTTCTGCAGCATCAGACCGATGACGACCGACGTGACGCCCAGCGCGGTGAAAATACCGCCGATGCGCACACCCCAGATGTAGGACGACATCACCGCCAGACCGACACCGATGACGGCCAACCGGGCGCAGTCCAGAAAGATGGTGGGCAGCCTTTTGCGCCAGCTGTTTTCGGGTGCGCCCTCGAACATCGCCGCGTTGAAACCGGACAGCACGAGCACCAGCACCAGCAGGCCGAAAACCGTGGTGAGGACGCGCACCGGAACGTCGCCGGCCGGAATCTGCGAGGCCTGAACCAGCAACAGCAACAGCGCACCGAGCGGCAGCACATAGTTGCGCAGCAGGCCGACCTGCCGGGCCAGCGGGCTGTTCCTGCGCAGCAGCGCGTCGTGCAGCTCGGTGAGCGCGATCAACCCGAGGGGCAGCCCGATCGCGATGCCGATCGCCCAGTAGAACCACGTCGAGTTGAACAGGTTCATCAACGCTCCTGCAACCGGTAGATGGCCTGATCGGCGCCCCCGACGGAGATGGTGCCGGCGGGCGTGAAGTGCCGGACGTCCCGCATCGCCTCGTACACCTGCGAGCTGACATAGACGCCGGGCTGCGGTGCGCCGCTGTGCATTTGATAGGCCAAACTGACCGCTCCGCCCCACATGTCGTAGACCAGGCTGGAGCGGCCGACCAGCCCACTCACCGCGTTGCCGGTGTTGACACCTACCCGCAGGCCCAGCTGGTGCGCCGATTGGGTGTTGAATCGGTCGATGATGCGGCCGATTTCGAGCGCGAAGTCGACGGCGCGATGCATGCTGTCCAGCCTGGGGGTGACCACCCCGCAACTAGCCAGATAGCCGTTGTGGAACGTGCGAATCCGTTCGACGCCAAGGGCTTCGGCGGCCGAATCGAATTGCCGGAAGAGGTCGTCGACGGTGGCGACCAACTCGTCTTCGGGCAGGTCGCTCGAGATCTCGTCCAGGCCGACGATGTCGGCATAGATGATGGCGACATCCTGGTGTTTTTGGGCGATGGTCTCCTCGCCATCGCGATAGCGTCGCAACACCGATTCGGGCATCAACGCCAGCAGCACGCGGTCGTTTTCCCGGCGCTGCTCGTTGAGCAGCTCTTCCTTGATTGCCAGACTGCGGCTCATCTCGTTGAAGGCCGCTGTCAGATCACCGATTTCGTCGCGTCGTTTCACCGGGATGTTGATCTCGTAGTCCCCGGAGCTGATCTTGCGGGTGCCCTCTTCGAGGCGCCGGACCGGTCGCACCGCGGCCTGCGCTACCAACATCGAGGCCACACAGATGGCGAAGATCATCGCCGCGACGGCGATCACCATCTTCTTGCTGAACCGGCCGAGGCGGGCGAATGCGTCGGAGTTGTCACGCGTCGCGAGGATCGACCAGTGCAGGTCGGAGTTGGGGATGGCCAGCGGGGCATAGGCTTCCAGCTCCCTGTTGCCCATGTAGTCGGTCGCGCTGACCACGCCCGTCTCGCCGCGTTTGGCGGCGCGAAGACCGGCGGTATCGACCGGCTGCACCAGGGTGGTGGTGCCCAGCCGGATCGCGCGGTCGACCACGTCGGGGGGCGTGCCGGCGTCGATCGCCGAACGCCGGTAATCCTTCGGGTCCTCGATGAAATCCCTTGAATCGGACCGCATCAGATCATCGGGACCGGCCAGGTACGTTTCGGTCGCCGGTCCCATTCCGCCCGCGTCCCAGTGCTTGTCGGCGGTCATGATCTTGTTGATCTTCGCGACCGGCACCGGCAGCGCCATCACTCCCTCGAACCTGCCATTCATGCCGATCGGTGACACCACCCACGCCGTGGGCGTATCCAGTGCCGGCTGATACTGCTGGAAGTCGGTGATCCAGACGAAGTCGACGTCGTTGGAGGCCAAGGCCTTCTGGTATGCCTCCCGCAGCTTCGATTCGCGATACGGGCCGGTCAAAATGTTTGTTCCGAGGTCGGGACCCTTGCGCACGCTGTAGACGACATTGCCCTGCATGTCCAACAACAGCGCGTCGCGATAGTCGAACCGGTTGACGATGCCGCGCATGTAGAAGTCGAAGCGCGCGTTGGACGCCGACCAGGCGCTGCCGTCGCCGGCGTCCAGGACGGGCAACGCATCGGGGTTCGCCCGGGGCGGGGCGGTGTAATAGGCCTGAATGTACTTCTGCGCGTTGGAACTTGGCAGGACGGCCCTGATGTCGATGGTGTCCCCGGTGATCTGCTTGATCGGTTTGATCATGTCGTTGTCGTAGTAATCGACAAGCGACTGTTGTTGGGCGGGTGAGATCGTCGCATTGTTCAGTTGAGCGAAGTCCGCCGTGAGGGCCGTCGTCGCCTGGTTGATGCCGAACCCGCCACTCCAGATGATCAGCGAATTCGACACCTCACGAAACAGCGCTTGCACAGCTCGCTTCTGGGATTCGCGCATCTCGATCAGGCGTTCGGATTCGACCTGGCGCAGCGCGTTGCGCCCGGACGCCGCCCCAATGGCGCCGATCACCGCCACCCCCAGGATGCTCGACAGCAGCATGGTGATCAGAATTTTGGACTGGATGCCGAACCGGAATCGGGTCAGGGCGCTTCGGCGCGTGCGCTTGGCGGCCGGGTGAGCCGGCTCTGGATCGATATGGGGTTCAGCGTCTGTGAGCTCGCTCGTGGTCAATCGCCTACCCCTTTTCCTGGGTTTCAGCACCCCTAACGCAGCAGAATATCGCGCGGACATCGAGTTATTCGGGGTTTGCCATGAAGCGATTCGGCGCCGAAAGTGCCGGTGTCCTTTGGTGTGCTTTGCCATTCCGGCGCGACTAACGTCGGCGTCATGGCGGGCGTCTGTGTAGTGGGCAGTGTGAATCTCGATCTGTCGTTGACTGTCGATGCCCTTCCTCGGCCCGGCGAGACGGTTTTGGCGTCGTCGTTGTCGCACGCCCCCGGCGGCAAAGGCGGCAACCAGGCGGTGGCGGCGGCGCGCGCGGGCGCGCAGGTGCAATTCGTCGGAGCGGTGGGCGATGACGCGGCCGCCGGGCAATTGCGCGCGCACCTCGAGGCCAATGGCGTCGGGCTGGACGGCGCCGTCGAAATTCCCGGCCCCAGCGGCACGGCGATCGTGATGGTCGACGCGAACGCCGAGAACACGATCGTGGTCGCGCCGGGTGCCAACGGTCGGTTCAGACTGACCGACGACCAGACCCGTGCGGTCGTCGCGAACTGCGACGTGATGTTGACCCAGCTAGAGATTTCGGTGGAGACGGCTGTCGCTGCGGCGCAACACGCGCGGTCGGCGGGAGCGGTCGTCATTGTGAACGCGTCGCCGGCCGGTCAGGATCCCCACTCGTTGGGCGACTTGGCGGCCGCCGCGGACGTGGTGATCACGAACGAAGAAGAGGCCAACGAATGGCCCTGGCGCCCGGAGCATCTGGTGGTCACGCTCGGTGCGCGCGGCGCCCGTTACGTTGGCGCCGACGGCGAGTACACCGTGTCGGCTCCGGCGGTCGATGCGGTGGACACCACCGGGGCCGGCGACGTCTTCGCCGGTGTGCTGGCCGCGAATTGGCCATCCAAGCCGGGCTCGCCGGATCAGCGGCGGCTTGCGTTGCGGCGTGCCTGCGCAGCGGGCGCGTTGGCGACGTTGGTGGCCGGCGCGGGTGATTGCGCACCGGACGCCGCGGCGATCGACAAGGCGCTGCGAGACGCGTCTTAGCTGCTCTGCCCACCGACGTCGCCCCGCTGACCTGCGGTTGGCAGCGTTTGGCAGCGGCTGGCGTCGATCTGGCAGTGGTTTGCGAGCAGCGTCGGTGGTGATCGCAGTCCGCCATCGAGAAAGGAACATCATGTCCGCTACCACGATCGACCGCACGGGCACCCGCGACGGCTTGCTTCGCCTTGCCATGCGCGCCGACGCCGCCATCAGCGCGGTGGTCGGCCTGGCCGGCATCCCGGTGGCCGGTTGGCTCGCCGACCTCTCGGGCACCACGAAGGCGTTCGAGTACGGCATGGCCGCGTTCCTGATCGCGTACGGCGTGGTGGTATTCGGGCTGGCCACCTTGCCGTCGGTGCGGCGCGCCGGCATGGGCGTCATCATCGCGAACGTGGCGTACACGGTGGCCGCAATCGTTCTCGTGCTCGCCGACGTCTTCCCGTTGACGTCGACCGGCGTGGTGTTGAACCTGGCGGCCGGCGTTTACACGCTGGTGTTCGCCGAGTTGCAGTACCAGGGCTGGCGCCGCGCCAAGGCCTGAGCCCGATTTGCTCAGGGCCCGCTCGGTGCTCCCGGGCGGGCCCGCGAGTGTGCGAACTAATCCTCGGGGACTTCGCGTTCGATTTCGTCGAGCCAGATTCGCGCCGACATGTCGGACGGTGCGCGCCAATCCCCCCGCGGCGACAGCGAGCCACCGTGCGACACCTTGGGTCCGTTGGGCAGGGCCGAGCGCTTGAACTGGCTGAACGAGTAGAACCGCTGCACGAAAACCTGCAGCCAGTGCCGGATTTCCTTCAGCGAGTAGGACGGCCGTTTGTCCTCGGGGAAGCCGGGCGGCCAGATGCCGTGATTCGGATCGCTCCAGGCATGCCAGGCCAAGAAAGCGATTTTCGACGGCCGAAATCCGAAGCGCAGCACGTGGAAAAGTGAAAAGTCCTGCAGCGCAAACGGACCCACTTTCGCCTCGCTGCTCTGCAGCTCTTCTTCCTCGCCGCTGGGAACCAGCTCCGGGGTGATCTCGGTGTCGAGCACCGACTGCAACACCTCGCTGACCTCCGGCTCGAACTGTTCAGACGAGATGACCCAGCGGATCAGGTGCTGGACAAGCGTTTTGGGTACGCCGCCATTGACGTTGTAGTGCGACATCTGGTCGCCGACACCGTACGTCGACCAGCCCAACCCGAGTTCGGACAGGTCCCCGGTGCCCAGGACGATTCCGCCGCGCTGGTTGGCCAGCCGGAAAAGGTAGTCGGTGCGCAAACCGGCCTGAACGTTTTCGAAGGTGACGTCATACACCTTTTCGCCCCGGGCGAACGGGTGATCCATCTCCTTGAGCATCAATTCCGCGGTCTGGCGAATGTCGATCTCGGCGAACGTCACACCCAGCGTGCGGCACAGCTCGGCCGCGTTGCGCTTGGTGTGGTCGCCGGTCGCGAAGCCGGGCAGGGTAAACGCCAAAATGTCACTGCGCGGCCGTTGTTCGCGATCCATCGCGCGTGCGGCGACGATCAGCGCATGCGTGGAATCCAGCCCACCGGAGATCCCGATGACCACCTTGGGGAAATCGAGTGCGCGCAGCCGCTGTTCGAGACCGGCGACCTGGATGTTGTAACCCTCGAAGCAATCCTGTTCCAGCCGTTCCGGATCGGCGGGGACGAAGGGGAATCGCTCGACCTCGCGCCGCAGTCCGATGTCGCCGCCCGGTGGGTCCAGCCGGAACTCGATGCGCCGGTAGGTGTCCGTCGTCGTCCGGTGGTGGCGCCGATTGTCGTCGAAGGTGCCCATGCGGAGCCGTTCCGCGCGCAGCAGTTCGATGTCGACGTCGGCGATGCTGAGCCGCTCCCCTTTGGGGAAGCGCTCGGACTGAGCCAGCATCACACCGTTTTCGAACACCATGGTCTGACCGTCCCACGCCAGGTCGGTGGTCGATTCACCTTCCCCGGCAGCCGAATACACGTAGGCGGCCAGGCATCGCGACGAGGCCGAACGGGCCAGCAGGCAGCGGTCCTCGGCGCGGCCGATCGTGATCGGACTGCCGGAGAGGTTGCCCAGCACCGTCGCACCCGCGAGCGCGGCCTCGGCGCTGGGCGGGATCGGCACGAACATGTCCTCGCAGATCTCCACGTGCAGCACCAAGCCGGGCACGTCGGAAGCCTCGAAGAGCAGGTCAGGACCGAACGGCACCTCCACGCCGGCGACGCGGATGGTGCCGCGCTCGTCGTCTCCCGGTGCGATCTGGCGGCGCTCGTAGAACTCGCGATAGGTGGGCAGGTAAGACTTCGGCGCCACCCCGAGCACCTCGCCGCGGTGGATGACTACGGCGGCGTTGTAGATCCGGTGCCGATGCCGCAGCGGGGCGCCGATGACCAGCACCGGCAACAACTCGGCCGAGGCCGCGACGATCTCCGCGATGGCCTTGTCGACATCATCGAGCAACAGGTCCTGCAGCACGATGTCTTCGATGGAGTACCCGGACAGCGTCAGTTCCGGAAAGACGGCCAGCGCGACGGCGTCGTCGTGGCACTCCCTGGCCATTCGCAGGACCGATTCCGCATTCGCGGCCGGGTCGCCGATGACCGTGCGGTGCGTGCATGCTGCGACGCGGGCGAAGCCCTGGCTGTAAGCGTTGTAGAAGTCCATCGCCCTTCCATTGTCGTCCCATGCGTGTCAACTCGGAGTTGCCGGGTATTCCCGACGCCATGAGCGACACGGCTGTCTTGGTGGTCGACATGATGAACACCTATCAGCATCCCGACGCTGAAAATCTAATACCCAATGTCGAGAAGATCATCGAGCCTTTGACCGATTTGGTTCGCCGGGCCCGCGAATCCGACGGCGTCGACCTGATATACGTCAACGACAACTACGGCGATTTCACCGCGCAGTTCTCCGACATCGTCGGCGCCGCATGCGAGGGCGCGCGGCCCGACCTGGTGGAGCCGATCCTGCCGAAGGACGAAGGCCGCGTGATGACGAAGGTCCGCCACAGCGCGTTCTATGCGACGGCGCTGGCGTACCTGCTCAACCGGCTGGAAACCAAGCGGTTGATCATCACCGGTCAGGTCACCGAGCAGTGCATCCTCTACACGGCACTGGATGCGTATGTGCGGCACTTTTCCGTCGTGATCCCGACCGATGCCGTGGCACACATCGACCCGGATCTGGGCGAGGCGGCGTGCAAGATGATGCAGCAAAACATGTCTGCCGAGCTCACGACGGCGGCCGACTGCCTGAACTGATCTCCTACTCTGAATAAGTGACCGTCGGCTGCGCAGAATCGCCCGAACTGGTCGCTCTGCTGGCCGGTCGCCGGGTCGCGGTGCTGACCGGAGCGGGCATCTCCACCGATTCGGGCATTCCCGACTACCGCGGGCCCGATTCACCGCCGAGCAATCCCATGACGATCCGCCAGTTCACCAGCGATCCGGTATTTCGACAGCGGTACTGGGCACGCAACCACGTCGGCTGGCGGCACATGGACGGCACGCTGCCCAACGCGGGCCACCGGGCGCTCGCCGCGCTCGAGGCCGCGTCGGTGGTCACCGGCGTGATCACCCAGAACGTCGATCTGCTGCACACCAAGGCCGGCAGCCGAAACGTCATCAACCTGCACGGCACCTACGCGCAGGTGATCTGCCTGGACTGCGGAACCACCATGACGCGCGCCGCCCTGGGCGAGCGGCTCGAGGCGCTCAACCCCGGCTTCACCGAGCGCGCCGAAGCGATCGGTGGTTTGGCGGTGGCTCCCGACGCCGACGCCGTGATCGCCGATACCGCGTCGTTCCACTATCTGGATTGCGAGCGCTGCGGCGGGATGCTGAAGCCGGACATCGTCTACTTCGGCGAAAGCGTTCCCGAAGATGTTGTGGCGCAAGCGTATGAGTTGGTGGCGCGGGCGGATGCGCTTTTGGTCGCCGGCTCGTCGCTCACGGTGTTCTCCGGCTACCGGTTCGTGCGGCACGCCGCGGCGTTGGGCATTCCGGTGGCCATCGTCAACCGTGGCAGTACCCGCGGCGACGACCTGGCCACCGTCAAGGTGGACGGCGGGTGCTCGGAGTTGCTGGCCCTACTCGCCGACGAATTAGCGCCCCTGTCAACGCGTTAGAAGGTGCACGGCATGCTGCGGATGGCGTGCACGAAATTGCCGGCCAAGTAGGTGGGCTCGCCCGCCCGAATGTCGGGCAGCTGACGAAACAGCTCGCCGAAGATGGCCCGCAGCTGGGCGCGTGCCACGTGCGCGCCCAAACAGAAGTGCAGTCCGCCGCCCCCGAAGCCGACGTGTGGGTTGGGGTCACGGCTCAAGTTCAAACGTTCCGGGTGGTCGAACACCTCGGTGTCCCAGTTGCCGGACGGGTAGAACATGACCACCTTTTCGCCCGCGGCGATTCGTTGGCCGCCCAGCTCGACATCCGTTGCGGCCGTGCGTCGGAAGGTCATGACCGGCGTCGCCCAGCGAATGAACTCCTCGATGGCCGTCCCGATCCGGTTGTCGAAATCCGAAAGCAGCCAAGCCTTTTCGCCGGGGAAGTCGGTGAGCGCCCTCAGCGTGTGGCTGATGGTCTGCCGGGTGGTGTCGTTGCCCGCCACCGACAACAGGACGAAGAAAGCGGCCACCTCCGCGTCCTCAAGGCGGTCGCCGTCCACCTCGGCGGTGACCAGGCTGCTGATCAGGTCCTCGCCCGGGTACGCGCGACGTTCGGTGGCCAGGCTGCCGACGACTTGGTGCAGATACAGCTGGTTTTCCACCAGGACCTCCATCGCTGGACGTCCGTTGAGGAATTCCGGGTCGCCCCAGGACACCAGCGCGTCGGTGGCGTGCGCCATGCGCTCACGCTCGGACTCCGGAATCCCCATCATGTCCGACAGGGTGCGAATGGGCAGTTCCTTGGCGCAGCGGTCGACGAAATCAGCGCCGCTGCCGGCCGATCGCAGCTCCTCGACGATGGTCGAGGCGTTGGCCTTGATCGAGTCTTCGATACGGCGAACCTGCCGCGGGCTGAGCGCGGCGTGGGCGAGCTTGCGCAGCTTGGTGTGTCGCGGCGGATCCATCGCCAGGAAAGACTGCGACGCCTCGAGCAGCTCCACCGGAATGCTCTCGAACATCACGCCCTGGCCGGACAGGAACACGTCGTTGTTGCGGCTGACCGCGACGATGTCGGAGCGCCGGGTGACCGCCCAAAAGCCGGGGTCGGCCGGATCCGGCATCAACGAGTCCTCAACCGGCGGATGCCAGCTCACCGGACGTTCGGCCCGCAGCACGGCGAAGGAGCGTTCCCGATCCGCCGCGGTGGTGGACCAGAACGCGCGTGAGGACAGATCGACCTCGTCGTAGGCACGGCCGGATTTGTCGGTGCCAGATTTACCCGTCAGCACGGCCATGGTGGCGATCCTCCGTCTCGTATGACACCGGTCACAGACTCTCGTGACGATATGCCTAGACACTATGTCTAGTCAATATGTCTCGAGCTCCGCTATGCTCGGCGCATGCCGTCACTCACCCGCAAGCCGCAGGGTCGCAGCGTGGGGCGCCAACAGCGCCGCGAGCAAATGGAGCGCCGCTTGCTCGACGCCACCGAGCGGCTGATGCGCGATGGCGCGAGCTTCACCGAGCTCAGCGTGGATCGGCTCTCGGGCGAGGCCGGCATCTCGCGGGCCAGCTTCTATATCTACTTCGAGGACAAGGGTCATCTGCTGCGCCGGCTTGCGCGCCAGGTGTTCGGTGATCTGACCGATGGCGCGCGAAGCTGGTGGAGCGTCGCCGGGCGCCATGACCCCGACGACGTGCGGACCGCGATGAGCCGCATCATCGCCACCTACCGACGGCATCAGGCGGTGCTGGTCGCGCTCAACGAAATGGCCGCCTACGACCCGCTGACGGGACATACGTACCGCGAACTGCTTACCGGCATCTCCGAGCAGCTCACCCACGTAATCGAGGACGGCCAGGCGGACGGCTCGATCCGCCCGGAGCTGCCCGCGGTCACCACCGCCAGCGCGCTGACGTGGATGGTCGAGCGGGCCTGCCAGCAGAACCTGCCGGCGAAGCCACCCGACTACGACGCCGAACTAGCCGCGACCCTGGCCGAGATCGTTTGGGGCGCACTGTATCTCAAGCCAACCTCGGAGCGCTGACCCAGACCCCAGTCACCCGCACCGACGAACGCGCTCCTACACTGCCACCAAATCGTCGGCGTGCACCGCGGGCCTGCGCAGCTCGCCGGGCAGCTCAGAGGTGGAGCGGCCCATCATGGTCGTCAGTTCCGTCGCGTCATACGCGACCACGCCACGGGCCACCATCACCGCGTCCTGGTCGCGCAGTTCGACCACATCGCCGGCGTAGAACCGCCCGGCCACCGCGGTGATGCCGGCGGGCAGCAGCGAGCGACGCTGCCCCACCACCGCGCGCACGGCACCCTCGTCCAGGGTCAGCGCGCCGGCCGCCTCGGCGGCGTATCGCACCCAGAACCGGCGTGCGGACATTCGCACCGGACGCGCGGCGAACACCGTGCCGACCGAGGCTTCGGTGAGCGCGGTCGCGGCGTCGGCGGCGCCGGCAAGCAGCACCGGCACACCGGCGTCGGCGGCCAGCAGCGCCGAGGACATCTTCGAGGTCATCCCGCCGGTACCCAAATCGCTTCCGGGCCCGGCGATTACGCCGATCAGATCCGCAGAACCCGACACCTCCGGAATGAACCTCGCGCCGTCGGTCTTTCGCGGATCCGAGTCGTAGAGCCCATCGATGTCGGACAGCAACACCAACGCCTCGGCGCCGACCAAATGAGCCACCAGCGCCGAAAGCCGGTCGTTGTCGCCGAACCGGATCTCGTTGGTGGCCACCGTGTCGTTCTCGTTGACGATCGCCACCGCATGCAGCGCGCGCAGCCGATCCAGCGTGCGCTGGGCGTTGGTGTGCTGGGCCCGCATCGAGATATCGTGCGCGCTCAGCAGCACCTGCCCGACCGTGCGGCCATAGCGGGCGAACGCGGCGCTCCACGAGTTCACCAGCGCCACCTGGCCGACGCTGGCGGCGGCCTGCTTCGTCGCCAGATCCCTGGGACGACGGGACAATCCGAGCGGCTCGATGCCGGCCGCGATGGCTCCCGATGACACGATGACGACGTCGGTGCCCGCCTTCATCCGCGTCTCGATGGCGTCGGCGAGCCCGGCGAGCCGGCCAGCGTCGAACACGCCCGCCGGTGTGGTCAAGGCGTTGGTCCCCACTTTGACCACCAGGCTGCGAGCGGTGCGGATGGCCTCTCGGTGGGCGCTCACTGCTCCTCACCGCGTTCTGTGGTTCTGCGCCGCTCCTCAGCATCGCCGCGCTCTGCATCGTCGCCGGCGCGCCGCTGGCGCCGGGCGGCCTTGCGCTCGGCGGCGCCGACGCGATCGGTGCGCTCCAACCGCGCGTCGGTTCCGCGGCCTGACAGCGCAACCTGTTGCCCGGCAGGCGTTTGCGGCTCCCAATCAAAGGTCATGTCCCCGATCGTCACCTCGCAACCCGGCCGAGCACCCAGCCGCAGCAACTCCTCTTCGACACCCAGGCGCGCCAGCCGATCGGCGAGATACCCCACGGCCTCGTCGTTGTCGAAGTTCGTCTGCCGGACCCACCGTTCGGGGCGCGCGCCGCTGACCACGAAGGCGCCCGGCTGCCCCGGATCGGGGTGCACGCTGAAGCCGCTGTCGTCGACGGGAACGGGACGAATCACCGGTCGGCGCGGCACGATCGCCGGCTGTGCGGCCTGGTACTCCGAGATCACCTTCCACAACCCAAAGGTCAACGGCTGCAGACCTTCTCGCGCGACAGTCGAAACCAGGAACACCGGCCAGCCACGCTGTGCGATCTCGTCATGAACGAACTCGGCAAGCTCGCGCGCTTCGGGAACGTCGATCTTGTTGAGTACCACCGCGCGGGGCCGCTCGGTGAGATCACCCAACGTCGCATCCCCTTGCAGCGTGGGCGTATACGCGGCGAGTTCGGCCTCCAACGCGTCGATATCGGAGATCGGATCACGGCCGGGCTCCGCGGTGGCGCAGTCGACGACGTGCACCAGCACCGCGCATCGCTCGATGTGGCGGAGGAAGTCCAGCCCCAGGCCGCGGCCCTCGGACGCACCGGGAATCAGGCCGGGCACATCGGCGACGGTGAAGGTGTGCTCGCCCGCCGACACCACGCCGAGGTTGGGCACCAGCGTGGTGAACGGGTAGTCGGCGATCTTGGGCTTGGCCGCCGAGATCGTCGACACCAGTGAAGACTTGCCGGCCGAGGGAAAACCGATCAGGCCGGCGTCGGCGACGGTCTTGAGTTCTAGGGTCAGGTCGCGGGTCTGGCCCTGCTCGCCCAGCAGCGCGAAGCCGGGAGCCTTGCGCGCCCGCGACGCGAGAGCGGCGTTGCCCAGCCCACCGCGACCGCCCGCGGCGGCTTCAAAGCGGGTGCCGGCCCCGACCAGGTCGGCCAGCAACCGACCGTTTTCGTCGAGGACGACGGTGCCGTCGGGCACTTTGACTTCCAGGTCGGCGCCGGCAGCGCCGTCGCGGTTGTTGCCCATCCCCTGCTTGCCCGAGGGCGCGGTGACGTGCGGATGGAAATGGAAGTCGAGCAGGGTGTGCACCTGCGGATCGACGACGAAGACAATGCTGCCGCCGCGGCCGCCGTTGCCACCGTCGGGGCCGCCGAGCGGCTTGAACTTCTCCCGATGGACCGAGGCGCAGCCGTTACCTCCGGCACCGGCGCGCGCGTGGATGACGACGCGGTCGACGAACCGAGGCATCGTGGGTCCTCTCACCTACCACCGGGCGCCGAAATCACCGGGCTGGGCCCGGAAACACACCTCAGTCGGTGGCTTGTCCGGCCGCCACGATGTTGACGGTCTTGCGGCCGCGCTTGATGCCGAACTCGACGGCGCCGGCCTCCTTGGCGAACAGCGTGTCGTCCCCGCCACGGCCCACACCCACGCCCGGGTGGAACTTGGTGCCGCGCTGCCGGACGATGATTTCGCCCGCCTTGACGATCTGGCCGCCGAATCGCTTCACGCCCAGCCGCTGCGCGGCGGAATCGCGACCGTTGCGCGAGCTGGAAGCGCCCTTCTTGTGTGCCATGTCTGTCGCCTTCGCTACTTGATTCCGGTGACCTTCAGGACCGTCAGCTGCTGACGGTGTCCCTGACGCTTGTGGTAGCCGGTCTTGTTCCTGAACTTGTGGATGCGGATCTTGGGGCCCTTGGTGTGCTCGAGCACCTCGCCGGTCACCGCGACCTTGGCCAGCGCGGCCGCATCAGTGGTCACCTTGGCGCCGTCCACCACCAGGGCAACCGGCAGCGACACGTTCGAGCCGGGCTCGGATTCGAGCTTCTCGACCTTGACCACGTCCCCGACGGCGACCTTGTACTGCTTGCCGCCCGTCTTCACGATTGCGTAGGTCGCCATCGTCGCTCCTGCTCCTTCTCTAACCGCCGCTCTGCGCGTCGCGCGCGAACTAACCGCGGTGCACGTGGTGGGTCTGGGTTGCGGGCCTGCGCCGATTCCCCGGGAGTCCCGCTGCCGCCGGCCGAAGTTTTCCTCGCCCGGCCTGACGACAACTGTCCAAGGGTACGTGACCAGCGGCTACAGGGTCAAACCGGACACCACCGGGGCCTTCTGCTCAGGCGGCTCAATCCGCGTGGATCGGCGGCCCGGCCGGCCTCCCCGCGGCGCGTCTGCGCCGGGAGCGTCCCGCGACGGCCTGGTCGGCTCCAGCGGAATCCTGCCCGTTGTCGTCCGAATCCTCGTCCTCGGTGTCCAGGTCGTCGTCGTCGAGCTCGAGATCCTCGTCATCGTCGCCGAGGTCCTCTTCGTCGTCGATGTCCTCGTCGTCGTCGTCCAGGTCGTCGTCATCGTCCGAATCGTCGTCCGAGTCCTCGTCGTCGGTGTCGTCGAAGTCCTCGGCGTCGGCGACGTCGCCGGCGCGGGCAGCCTCCTGGTCGAGCTCGTCGGTGGTGTCTTCGGTGGTCTCGTCGGATTCGTCATCCTCGGACTGCGCGGAGGAGCCGGCGGCCATCGCCTTGAACATCGGATGCTCGCCTGGAGCGTGGGCGGGCACCTTGGCGACCACCTGCTCTTCGGTTTTGTTCTTCTTGCGCCTGCCCCGGCGGCCACCACCGCCGGATTCGGACTTGCGCCCGTTCGACGAGGCCGAGTCCACCGGATCGGCGTGCAGCAGGATTCCGCGCCCGCCGCAGTTCGAACACGATGTGGAGAAGGCTTCGATCAGGCCGGTGCCCAACCGCTTGCGGGTCAACTGGACCAAACCGAGCGACGTCACCTCGGACACCTGATGACGGGTGCGGTCGCGGGCCAGCGCTTCGGTCAAGCGCCGCAGCACCAGGTCGCGGTTGGACTCCAGCACCATGTCGATGAAGTCGATGACCACGATGCCGCCGATGTCGCGCAGCCGCAGCTGACGCACGATTTCCTCGGCCGCCTCGAGGTTGTTCTTGGTCACCGTCTGCTCGAGGTTGCCCCCGGACCCGGTGAACTTGCCGGTGTTGACGTCGACCACCGTCATGGCCTCGGTCCGGTCGATCACCAGGGTGCCGCCCGACGGCAGCCACACCTTGCGCTCCATCGCCTTGGCGAGCTGTTCATCGATGCGATGCACCGCGAACACATCCGGCCCGGCCTGCCCTTCGGGACCGGCGGGCGCCTCGTACTTGGTCAGCTTCGAAACCAAATCGGGGGCAACGGAATTCACGTAGTCGTTGATGGTGGTCCAGGCCTCGTCACCGGAGACGATGAGGCCGGCGAAGTCCTCGTTGAACAGGTCGCGGATGACCTTGACCAGGACGTCGGGCTCTTCGTAGAGGGCCACCGCGGCGCCGGCGGCCTTCTCCTTGATCTCGATCGCCTTGGCCTCGATCTGTTTCCAGCGCTCCTGCAGCCGGGTGACGTCGCCGCGGATGTCCTCCTCTTTGACGCCCTCGGACGCGGTCCGGATGATCACCCCGGCGTCCGACGGCACCACTTCGCGCAGGATCTCCTTGAGCCGCTGGCGTTCGGTGTCGGGCAGCTTGCGGCTGATCCCAGTCGACGACGCCCCCGGCACATACACCAGGTAGCGACCCGCCAGCGACACCTGGGTGGTGAGCCGCGCACCCTTGTGCCCGACGGGATCCTTGCTGACCTGGACGACGACGTAGTCGCCGGGCTTGAGCGCCTGTTCGATCTTGCGATCGGATCCGCCGAGACCGGCGGCCTCCCAGTTGACCTCACCGGCGTAGAGCACACCGTTGCGGCCCCGGCCGATGTCGACGAACGCCGCCTCCATCGACGGCAGCACGTTTTGCACGATGCCCAGGTAGATGTTGCCCACCAGCGAGGCCGACGCGGCCGACGTGACGAAGTGCTCGACGACGATGCCGTCCTCGAGCACCGCGATCTGGGTGTAGCGCGAGCCCTGATGCGGCTGTTCGGTGCGGATCCGGTCGCGCACCACCATCACCCGCTCGACGGCCTCGCGGCGGGCCAGGAATTCGGCCTCGGTCAGCACCGGGGGCCGGCGCCGGCCGGCGTCGCGGCCGTCCCGGCGGCGTTGCCGCTTGGCCTCCAGCCGAGTGGAGCCGTTGATGCCCTTGATCTCGTTGTTCGAGCCGGCGCTGTCGTCGCCGCCGCCCTTGCCGTTGCGGGGCGACCGCTCGTGCACCACCGTGTTTGGCGGGTCATCCGGCGACGACGACCCCTCGTCGTTGTCGTCGCCCGCTCCGGATTTGCGCCGCCGGCGCCGGCGCCGGCGGCGATTGCCGCCGTCCGCCGAACCGTCGTCACCGTTGTCCGAGTCGTCGGAGTCGTCGGAGTCGTCCGAATCCTGACCGTCGGAGTCCTCGGAGTCGGCCGCGTCCGGTTGACCGCCCTTCTTGCCCCGCGGTTGGTCGTCGTCGTCGTCGCCGTCGTCGCCCTGGCCTTCAGATCCGCCTTGTTCACCGCGTCCGCGGCCGCGACCACGACGGCCGCGACGCCGCCGCCGGTTCGACGGCCGGTCGGCCTGCTCGTCATCGTCGCCGTCGGAATCGTCGGATTCCGAGCTGTCGTCGGTACCGGCGTCTTCGTCTCGGGCATCGATCGGCTGTGGCGCGACGAACAGCGGCATGTAATGCGGTCGCTCGACGGCCTTGTCCGGGCTCTCGAGCAGCAGCCGGGATTCCGGTTCGTCGGCGTCGCTCGCTTCGGTGGCCGCGGCGTCCTCCGCGCTTGCCGGGGGCTCCGCGGACGCCAGCAGGTCCCGTACCCGCACCGCGTCGTCGCGGTCCACGGTGGAATGTGCGCTGCGGATTCGCCCGTCCAGTTCGCTCAGCGCGTCCAGCACTCGCTTGCTGGTGGTCCCCAGCGTTCGGGCCAGCGAATGAACTCTCAAGCGGTCCGGCAGCTCTCCGGGGCGAGTCGATTCTTCTGATGGGTCTGCAGTCGGTGCACCGTCTACCACGTATTCTCCTCAAGCCCCCGGGCGCGTCATTGCGACGCGGCCACGCGAGGGCTTCGCTATGGACCCGGGTTACTTCTCCCGGGCTTGTGATGGTCTCGCCCCGAGCGGCCCAGGATCACAGACCCACTCGGCGCCGTGCTGAATGACGGCCTGACATGCAGCGAACCAAGGCGACGGGGCTATTGGTCGCGCTTGTCTAAGTCTTCATTCGAGTGTCTGACGCCGGTCCGGCGACGTTCACCCGAGACCAGTATCCCACATCACGCCGCCGCCCCAGCCACACATGATGCAGCCGATTCGGCGAAGTTGCTCAGGGCCGTTTCCCGCCTGCCATTGCCGCAGGTCTAAGCCGTGGGAAACCAGAGCGCGATTTCGCGCTTCGCGGACTCGACCGAATCGGACCCGTGCACCAGGTTGAACTGGGTTTCCAGCCCGAAATCGCCACGGATGGTGCCGGGGATCGCCTTCTCCACGGGGTCGGTACCCCCTGCGAGCTGCCGGAATGCGGCGATCGCCCGCGGCCCCTGCACAATGGCCGCCACCACCGGTCCCGACGTGATGAACTCCAGCAGCGACTCGAAGAAGGGCTTGCCGTCGTGTTCCGCGTAGTGCTGGGCGGCGAGATCGCGGCCGACGGGCCGCAGCTCCAGCGCGGCGATGGAGAGGCCCTTGCGCTCGATGCGGCCGATGATCTCCCCCACCAGCTGCCGCTGCACGGCGTCGGGCTTGATCAGTACCAATGTCCGTTCGGTCACGGCGGACAGCGTACATAATCGGCAGGCGTGGGGTCGGATGACCGTGGTGGGGCCTGCTCGGGCCGTCCACGCCGCCCGGATTGCCGGCCTACCCCTGTCTGCGCCGGACCTCGGCCCGGAAGTAGGCGATCAACCCCCACAGCCCGGCGAACAGCACGCCGATGAAACCCACCCCGGGGTAGACCGCGAAGCCCGCGAGCAGGATCACCTGCACGCCGAGGTTGGCCCAGATCGCCCAGGACTTGCGCTGCACGCCGGCCATCAGGATCAGCAGGACGGCCAGCCCGACCAGGTAGACCAGCGACGCCGTCGTCAGTCCGCCGCCGACCGCGCCGACCACCGGGATGGCGAGCAGCACCACGATCGCTTCCAGAAACAGGGTCAGGGCCATCACCGCGCCGAAGCTCCGCCACGGGTCCGCGGGCGGCGGGGCCTGCTCTTCGGGGTGCTCTGGCACGCCGGTCATTGCGGATCACGACCGAACAGGGTGCGCGCTGCCCCGGCGGTGACCACCGAGCCGGTGATGACGATGCCGGTGCCGGAGAAGGCTTCGGCCGGGCCGTCCGCCGCGGCGTCATCCACCAGCGCCGTCGCGACGTCGATGGCATCGCGCAGGTTTTCCGCCGTGCTGACCCGGTCGGGGCCGAACCGCTCGCGTGCGGCCAGGGCCAGCGATTCGACGTCGATGGCTCGCGGGGATCCGTTGTGGGTCACCACGACAGCGTCGAACACCGGCTGCAGGGCGGCCAGGATGCCGTCGACGTCCTTGTCCGCGAGCACGCTGAGCACCCCGACCAGATAGCGGAAGTCGAATTCACCGGCCAGGGTCTGCGCCAGCGCCTGCGCACCGGCGGGGTTGTGCGCGGCGTCGATGAACACCGTGGGTGCGCTGCGCATCCGCTCCAGCCGGCCGGGGCTGGCGACGGCGGCGAAACCGGCGCGAACCGCCTCGACGTCGAGCTGACGCTGCGCCCCCGCGCCGAAGAACGCCTCGACCGCAGCGAGGGCCAGCGCGGCGTTGTGCGCCTGATGTTCGCCGTGCAGCGGCAGGTACACGTCGGAATACACCCCGCCCAGACCCTGCAGCTGCAGCACCTGCCCACCGATCGCGACCTGACGTCCCAGGACGGCGAACTCCGAATCCTCCCGGGCGACCGCGGCATCGGCTTCGACGGTTTGGGCCAACAGCACTTCCATCGCCTCGGGGGCCTGACGCCCGATGACCGCGACGGTGTCGGGCGCGCCCTCGGGCGCCCGGGTGATGATGCCGGCCTTCTCCCCCGCGATGGCGGCGAGATCGTCGCCCAGGTATTCGACGTGGTCGATGGAGATCGGGGTGATGACCGCGACGGGGGCGTTGATCACATTGGTGGCATCCCAGCGTCCGCCCATCCCCACCTCGACCACGGCGACGTCGACGGGGGCGTCCGCGAACGCGGCGAACGCCATGGCGGTCAGCACCTCGAACTTGCTCAGGCGCGGGCCAGCCCCAGAAGGTGAAGCTTGCGACTGCGCGTCGACCATTTGTACGAACGGCTCGATCTCGCGATACGTGGCCACGTATTGCGCCGGGCTGATCGGCTTGGAGTCGATCGAGATGCGTTCCACCGCCGATTGCAGGTGCGGGCTGGTGGTGCGCCCGGTGCGCCGGTGCAGTGCGGTGATCAGAGCGTCGATCATCCGCGTCACCGAGGTCTTGCCGTTGGTGCCCGCGACATGGATCGACGGGTAGGCCAGTTGCGGCGAGCCCAGCAGATCGAGCAGCGCGCTGATCCGCGTCAGGCTCGGCTCGATCTTGGTCTCCGGCCAGCGCTGGTCCAGCAGGTGCTCGACCTGTAGCAGTGATGCGATCTCGTCGGGCGTGGGGGCCGGGTCGGGGATTTCGCTCGGACCCTCGTCCCGCGGCCAATCGGGGTCCTGCCACTCGGACGGCTCAGTCATCGGACACTCACTGCAGCCCGACTAGCCGCGCGTTGATCCGCTCGGTTTCCTCCTGGGCCAGACGCTGACGGTCCCGGATCTTGGTGACGACCTGTTCGGGCGCTTTGGCCAAAAAGTCCGCGTTGTCCAATTTGGCTGCGGTCGAAGCCAATTCCTTCTGCGCGGCCGCGAGATCCTTTTCCAGCCGGCGACGTTCGGCCGCGACGTCGATGGTGCCCGAGGTGTCGAGTTCGACGACGACGGTGCCGCCGCGCAGGCGCACCTCGACCGACGCGGACGGGCGAAAATCCGGGTCCGCGGCGGTGAGCCAAGCCAGCGACGTCACCGCGCTCACCTGGGTGTCCAGATCGGATTCGTCGACGCCGCTCAGCCGGGCCGGCACCTTCTGGCGGTCCGCCAGTCCCTGGTCGCTGCGGAACCGCCGCACCTCGGTCACCAGCTTCTGCATGTCGGTAATCCGCTGCGCGGCAACCCTATCCAGGCTGATACCGGACGGCTGCGGCCAGTCGGCGATCACCAGCGACTCGTGTTGGGCCTCGTCGCCGGTCAGTGCCTGCCACAGGGCCTCGGTGATGAAGGGGATCACCGGATGCAGCAACCGCAGCAGGGTGTCCAGCGTGGCGGCCAGCACGGCCGTGGTGTGCGTGAGCCCTTCGGCCAGTTGGGTCTTGGCCAATTCGACGTACCAGTCACAGAATTCATCCCACGCGAAGTGGTAGAGCGCCTCACACGCGCGGCTGAACTCGTAGCTGTCGAACGCCGAATCGACCTCCGCGCGAACCTCTTCCAGTCGTCCGAGAATCCATCGGTCGGCATCGGTAAGCTCGGCCGGCGCGGGCAGCGGGGCCGGCTTCGCGCCGTTGAGCAGCGCGTAGCGGGTGGCGTTGAACAGCTTGGTGCAGAAGTTGCGCGACGCCCGGACGTGGTCCTCACCGATCGCCAGGTCGCCGCCAGGACTGGCGCCGCGGGCCAGGGTGAACCGCAAGGCGTCGGCCCCGAAGATCTCCACCCAGTCCAGCGGGTCGATGACGTTGCCCTTGGACTTGCTCATCTTGCGGCCGGACTCGTCGCGGATCAGCCCATGTAGGAAGACATCGGTGAACGGCACCTGCGGACCGCGACGGCCGTCCAGGGTGATGGCCTGGTCGTCGCCGACAAACGTGCCGAACATCATCATCCTGGCTACCCAGAAAAACAGGATGTCATAACCGGTAACGAGAACGCTTGTCGGATAGAACTTTTCGAGTTCCGGAGTCTTCTCCGGCCAGCCCAGAGTGGAGAACGGCCACAGGCCCGAGGAGAACCAGGTGTCCAGGACGTCGGGGTCCTGCTCCCAGCCTTCCGGTGGTGCCTCGTCAGGACCCACGCAGCGCTGTTCGCCGTCGGGGCCGTACCAGATCGGGATGCGGTGGCCCCACCACAACTGGCGCGAGATGCACCAGTCATGCATGTCGTCGACCCAGCCGAACCACCGCGGTTCCAGGCTGGCGGGGTGAATCACGGTGTCCCCGTTGCGCACCGCGTCGCCGGCGGCCTTGGCAAGCGATTCCACCCGAACCCACCACTGCAGCGACAGCCGGGGCTCGATCGGCTCGCCGCTGCGCTCGGAGTGGCCCACACTGTGTAGGTACGGCCGCTTCTCCTCGACGATCCGGCCCTCGCTCGCCAGCGCCTCGCGCACCGCGACCCTGGCCTGGAACCGGTCCATGCCATCGAATTGTGTTCCGGTGTCGGCGATTCGGCCTTTGGTGTCCATGATGGAAATCATCGGTAACTGATGCCGCAGGCCGATCTCGAAGTCGTTGGGGTCGTGCGCGGGGGTGACTTTGACTGCGCCGGTACCGAATTCGGGGTCCACATGCTCGTCGGCGACCACCACCAGCTGACGATCCACAAAGGGGTGCGACAAGCTGCTACCCACCAGGTGCCGGTAGCGCTCGTCGTCGGGATG
Organism: Mycobacterium sp. NGS11; assembly: GCF_059813315.1. NCBI lineage: Bacteria > Bacillati > Actinomycetota > Actinomycetes > Mycobacteriales > Mycobacteriaceae > Mycobacterium > Mycobacterium sp. NGS11. Next base: position 2,043 of record NZ_JCALEJ010000002.1, on the reverse strand, counting down.
CACCGCGATCGCGGTGTCACCGAGCATCGTTTCCATTCGGGTGGTGGCCACCACGATGTGTGGCTGCGAGTCGTCCATCGACCCGTACCGGAAGGACACCAGCTCGCCTTCGACTTCTTGATAGTCGACCTCGATATCCGAGATCGCCGTCTGCAGCTCCGGCGACCAGTTGACCAGTCGCTCGGCGCGATAGATCAGCCCGGCATCGTAGAGGCGCTTGAAGATCGCGCGGACCGCCCGCGACAGACCCTCGTCCATGGTGAAGCGTTCCCGGCTCCAGTCCACGCCGTCGCCCAGGCGGCGCATCTGGGCGCCGATGGCGCCGCCGGACTCCCGCTTCCAGTCCCATACCTTGTCGATGAACAGCTCTCGACCGAAGTCTTCTTTGGTCTTGCCGTCGACCGAGAGCTGTTTTTCCACCACGCTCTGCGTCGCGATGCCGGCGTGGTCCATGCCGGGCTGCCACAGCACCTCGTAGCCCTGCATCCGCTTGCGGCGGGTCAGGGCATCCATCATCGTGTGTTCGAGTGCGTGGCCCATGTGCAGGCTGCCGGTCACGTTCGGCGGCGGCAGCACAATCGAATACCCGGGCTTGGCGCTGTTCGGATCGGCCACGAAGTACCCGGCGTCCACCCACTTCTGGTAGATGGCGCTTTCGGCCGCGGCCGGATCCCACGACTTGGGCAGGTCGGTGGCGGGGCTGCGGCTGGCGGTCACCCGTCAATTCTAGGGAGCGGTGTTTGCTCTCATGTAAGCGCCCAAATGCGTGAGCCGGGTCACTGATCCAGTCGTTGGACCTCTAATGTCACACCCGCGGCGGGAAATCGGTCGAGCAGCGCGTCGCCCATCGCGGCTGCGGGGGTGAGAACGCCATGCAGATCTGGGAGCTTGTCGCGGTCCAGCGCCAGAGCGAGGCCGCACTCCCCCAACAGCACCGACGTCGCCTTATAGCCCGGGTCGCCACGCTGCTCCATGCGCGCCACGTAACGCGCGCCGGTGGTTGTAGTGGTGAAGGTCTCGATCCGGTAGTAGCCGCGCTCCCGGGCCGCGTCGCTCGGGCCGGTTCCGGGTTTTGGCACGATGCGCTCCACCAGTTTGCGCGGCAGCAGCCGGAAATACCGGCTGCCCAATCCGAAAGTCGCCGCGCCGACCCCGCCCACCACAGCCGATGCCACCGGAGCCAACGGCGACGAGCCCAGGCTCATGCTCTCGCTGTAACGCAATCGGCGCCCGTAGGCCCAGTCCAGCAATGCGTTGCTGCGCCGCACGATTCGGGTGTTATAGGGCGCCATCAGGAAGCCCGACGTCCACAACCCGGTCAGCTCCGGCGCGATCCGACCACCACGGCGCCACGGCAAATCGGGCTGTGGGCCGATGTCGGGTTCGGCGCTGCGATCCGTGGTCAACGTGTAGGGGTCGGCGAGCTGACGGCGGGCATCCGGATCGCGCGATGCGGTATCGAGCACTTCCAGCATCGACGCGACGGTTCCCCCGGACACGCCGCCGGAAAAAGACCGGACCACCAAGTCGGTGTCGCCGAGTTCGCCGGCGCCGTCGTCTCGCGCCGCCCGGTAGAGCGCATACACGCTGAGGTCCGAAGGGACCGAATCGAATCCGCACGCATGCACGATGCGGGCGCCGGTGTCCGCGGCCTGCTTGTGGTAGAGGTCGATGCTTTCGCGGACGAACATCGCCTCGCCGGTCAGGTCGGCGTAGTCGGTGCCGGCGGCGGCGCAGGCGGCCACCAGCGGCAGCCCATAGCGGGTGTAAGGCCCGACGGTGGTGATGACGACCTGGGTACGGGCCGCCATCTCATTGAGCGTCGAGGGCGACGAGGCGTCGGCGTTCAGAATGGGCCAGGACTGCGCGGCGTCGCCCAGCGTGTCGCGGACGGCGCGCAATTTGTCGGGCGATCTGCCGGCCAACGCGATCCGCCGGTCCGGTGCCGAGCTGGCCAGGTATTCGGCGGTGAGCTTCCCCACGAAGCCGGTCGCCCCATACAGCACAATGTCGAATTCGCGCGGCGTTGCGGTCACGGGCCCG